>JAAYSC010000048.1 GCA_012524025.1 Clostridiales bacterium
AATCATCTTGCATACACCTCAGTTCGTGTTTTTTCGCAAATTCATTGTACTGATTCTTTGTATGCAAGGGAAGTGGTTCGCGCCATTTCCCTTTATTTTTTGCCAATGATAATTTTACACTAAGTTGAAAAGGGCAGGCTGCGGTGCTATACTTTCACAGGTAAGATCAAAAAGAAGGCTGTAAAGGGATGTTGCTTTACAGCTTAAAGGAGGATAATATGCTGGTTACGGTAATCGGCCGCGGCCATTCGGGCACAAGGGCCATGTCACAAACCTTGTCCGACAGCGGCATTTACATGGGGGAACCCCTTAATAAATCTTGGGACCTAATCCCGCCCGAAAGAATGTATGAAGCCTGCAAAATTTTCGGTTCTTTTGTAAGGTATGAAGGGGACTTGCGTTGGGATTTTTCAAAAGTTCTTTCCATGCAGCCCGACCCGGCCTTTGTTAAGCTGATTGATGATTATTTAAGCAGCGTTTTATCAAGCAAGGCTGACAAAAGAGGTTGGAAAATACCCGAAACCACACTTTGCTACCCTTGGATTATCAAAATGTTCCCCGAAATTTATTACATCCACTGGGTGCGTGACCCGCGTGACTGTATCTTGTCCGGCCACAAGACGGACGACTTGGCCGACTTCAATGTTGACTATGACAAAACAGATGACATAAGATTACAAAGGGCTATCAGTTGGAAGTATCAGCGTGAGCTTATGAAGGCCACACCCGACCCGGCCAGGCTAATAAAAATCCGTTTTGAAGACATGGTTTTCAAACAAGACGAAACTTTGAAGGCCCTTGAAAGTTTTTTGGGGCTTAAAATGGCAAAAATCCCCATGCGAACCGAACCGGTGGGCCGTTGGAAGAAGGATGATGGCCGCCACATGTTTGACTTTTTTGAAGAAGATTTAAAAGAATTCGGCTATGAGCTTTAAAAAGACAAAACCCTTCGCCCAAACGGACGAAGGGTTTTATTATGAGTAACTTTAGGATGGCAGCAGCTTTTTCAGCAAATCTTCGCATTGGCTTTGGTTCATCAGTACGGGCACCGGGTAGAGGGGGTTGGCCTCTTTTAAGGCCATTTTGGCCAGGGTGGGAATGTCTTCAGCCTTTAGCTCCTGAATTTTATGGGGAATGTCAAGATCATGATTGAGCTTTTTAAGTGCTTCTATAAAAGCGCGAGCCAGGTGGGCATCGTCGGGGCCCTCAAGACCTATTGCAAGAGCAATTTGAGCCAATTGTTTATCAATTTTGCTGCCGTAAAATTCCAAAACATAAGGCAAGATAACGGCATTGGCCAAGCCGTGTGGTACATTATAATAACCGCCCAATTTATGGGCTATGGCATGTACATAGCCAACATAGGCTCTGGTAAAGGCCAGGCCGGCATGGTGGGCAGCCACAAGCATGTTTTCGCGTGCCACAAGATTGCCGCCGTCTTGGCAGGCGGTGGGCAGGTTTTCGAAAATCAAGCGGCAGGCCAAAAGGGCGTCCTGCCGTGTTTGCCCGGTGTTTGAGCGGCCTACATAAGCTTCAACCGCATGGGTCAGCGCATCTACCCCTGTGGTGGCGGTTATATGTTTGGGCAGACCCAGGGTAAGCAGGGGGTCAAGCACAGCGCAGAAAGGGCGCAAGGCGGGGTCGCTGATGGCAAACTTTTCTTGTTTTTCGGGGTTGGATATAACCGTGGCAACCGTGGCCTCGGACCCGGTACCGGCCGTGGTGGGCACGGCAAAAATGGGCGGTATTTTTCTAAATACCTTTAAAACGCCCTGCATCAAATGCAAGGGTGTACGGGGACGAACGAGGCGCAAGCCGGCAGATTTGGCACAATCTATGGGCGAACCGCCACCGAAGGCAATGAAACAATCACAGGCTTCCGACTTGTAAAGGGCGGCCACTTCATCGGCGTTTTCAAGCGTGGGGTTGGGCCGCACTCGGTCAAAAACCAAATAGCTCAAGCCCTCTGCTTGCAAACTTTCAAAAAGCGGGTCAAGCAGGCCGAGTTCTATCAGATTTTTATCGGTCACCACAAGTGCCTTCTTGAAACCTTCTTTAAAAATCAGGTTGGGCAAGCCTTTTAGGCTGCCTTGCCCCTTAAGCAACTTGGGCGGGTCCCAATTAAAAATGTAAGACCCCCAGCGCAGTATGTTTTGAAAAATACGACAATAGAGCTTATAAAAAATATTCGTAATAAACACTAAACACTCCAAACAAAACGGAAGCGTGTATGGCGCTCCCGTTTTATTATATATTGAATTTTGCTTATTTTGTAATGGTAACCTTGTTGAGTGAGCGGGGATTATCGGGGTTGAGGCCCTTGGAAACAGAAAGGTATTGGGCAAAAGCTTGGGCAAAAACGGTGAAGAAGAAAACGCCGGCAGCTTCCGAAGCGGCCTTGGGCAAGAGGACCGAATTTTCAACCTCGCTTGCAAAAGCCTTGTCGTCGGTAACCAGTAAAACTTGGGCGGCAAGTTCGCTGATTTTGGCAACCATTTCGCGTGCGTCATTGAGGGCTTGGCCCGAAGGGGCCAGAATTATGACCGGCACTTCCGAATGCACCTGGGCCAAGGGACCGTGGTAAAAGTCGGAAATGGCGTGGCCCTGCATTTTAACATAGCAGGTTTCTTGTGTTTTTAGGGCCATTTCGCGTGCGATGGGGTAGTTGTAGCCGCGGCCCAAAACAAAGCCGTCAACCATGTAACGGTAGCGTTCGGTTTTAACTTGGGCATCTTTTAAAATGCCGTCAATGCTGCCTTCAAGCAGGGCGGGAACATCACGAAGTGAAGTTAAAAGGGCTTGGTCGCCGCTCCAATAAGCGGCAAGCAGGGCCAGCAAGTAAAGCTGGGCAGTGAAAGTTTTGGTGGCTGCGACACTTTCTTCAAGCCCGGCGTTGATATAAAGATGGTACTTGGCTGTTTTGGCCAAGGGTGAATCAAGGTTGTTGGTAACAGCTACGGTTACGCCGCCGTCTTGGTTGGCCTTTTCAACATAGGCCAAAACATCGGCTGCGCGCCCGGACTGCGAAATGCCTATAACCACATCTTGTGACAAATCAAGTGCGGCCCCGTAAAGGGTAAGGGCGGAAGGCGTGGCAAGCGAAGAAACAACACCCTTGTAAATACCAAAGAGGTATTGGCCGTAAATTGCAGCGTGGTCACTTGAACCCCTTGCGGCTAAAACAGCGTGTTTGATCTTACGGTCATTGAGTTCTTTTGCCAAAGCTTCCAAAGTTTCTTTGTTGGCCGCTTCAACGCCGGCCAAAACCCTGGGCTGTTGCAGAATTTCATCTAACATTTTGGTCATGATTTTTGCTCCTATCTCTAATTTGTTCCGTCTAAAATTGTATAGCATCAAGGCATCGGTGTCAAGCGATCGGCCGGCAAAAAACACTTGACTCCACAGCCGATTTAACTTGCCAAATATTTTCCCTCTTGCTATAATCTTTTAGTAAAAGAATCCCCAAGGGTGGGGTTGAAAAATCAACAAAGGTGAGTTCTGTCAGATTTAAGGAGGATATTATGCAAGAGACAAAAAAAGTCGGCTATGCGGTCTTGGGGCTGGGTGTCGGAAAGTCGCATGCCAGAGCGGTTTTAAGCTCGAAAAACGGCAAGCTTGTGGCGGTTTGCGACCTGCTTGAAGAAAAGTTGGAAAAAGCCAAGGAAGATTATGGGGATATTCTTACCTATACCGATTTTGAGCTCATGCTCAAAAACCCCGACATCGAAATAATCAGTAACTGCTTGCCCAGTGCCATGCATGCCGACTTTACGGTCAGGGCCCTGGAAGCGGGTAAGCATGTTTTGGTTGAAAAGCCTGTGGATATTACCGTCCAAGCGGCTGAAAAAATTGAAGCCGCCCGCAAAAAAACCGGCCTCAAGGTCGGCGTCATCCACCAAAACCGCTTTAATGCTTGCATGACACCCGTAAAAGAGGCTATTGACAGCGGCAAGTTGGGTAAGCTTATTTTGGGTACCTTTGCAGTTAAATGGTACAGAACACAAGAATATTATGACAACGGCGGCTGGCGGGGAACATGGGACATGGACGGCGGCGGCTCTTTGATGAACCAAGCCATCCACACGGTGGACCTTATGCAGTGGCTCATGGGTGATGTTGAAAGTGTGACCTCACACATGGGTGTTTTCGCCCACGATATAGAAACGGAAGACATGACGGCATCCTTGATAAAATTCAAAAACGGGTCTTCTGCCACCTTTGTCAGCACCACTTGCGCCTACCCCGGTATCAGTACGGATGTTCAGGTTTACGGTAGTAAGGGCTCTATTGAAGTTAATGAAGACAAACTCAAACTTTGGGCCTTTTTGGATGAAGACGAAGAAGAAAGTAAAAAAATGTTGGATAAATACGGTGCGGGCAACGGCAGCTTAACTTCACTTGACCCCGGCCTTGTGGTCGGCCACGCCACCCAAGTGCATGATATTATCGACGCCGTTCTTTTTGACAAAGAACCCCTTATTACACCTAACGATGCCATTAAATCCGTGGCCATTGCCAACGCGATATATGATTCCGCAAGAAGCGGCAAGACAATATATTTTGAATAAGAAGCGGGGTGCCTCACTTTGGATAGAAATGAAGCATTGACACTTTTGCAAAAGTACAACAAAGAAGAATTTCACATCCGTCATGCTCTGACGGTTGAGTGCGTTATGCGCTGGTATGCCAAAACTTTGGGCTATGAAGATGAGACGGACTATTGGGGTCTGGTCGGGCTTTTGCACGACATTGACTTTGAGATGTACCCGCAAGAACATTGCGTAAAAGCGGTGGAAATTTTGCGCCAAGGCGGGGCCGGTGAAGACCTTATCAGAAGCGTATGCAGCCATGGTTATTCGGTTGTTTCGGATGTTGAGCCCCGGCATGAGATGGAAAAGGTTCTTTTCGCAAGCGATGAATTGACAGGCTTAATCGGGGCCGCAGCTTTGATGCGGCCGTCAAAAAGTGTGTCGGACATGGGGCTTAAAAGTTTAAAGAAAAAGTTTAAGGACAAACGCTTTGCGGCAGGCTGCTCGCGCGATATAATCCACCAAGGGGCCGAAATGCTGGGCTGGGAGCTGGACAAGCTCATGCAAATGACCCTTGATGCCATGCGAGAATGTGAAGAGCAAGTGGAAGAGCAGTTGCAGGAATTGAAGGCATAAAATAAAGTTAAGCCCACAAACAAAAGCCTCGGTTGAAAAACCGAGGCTTTTTTCTATGGCTTTTATTAGGATTTCAGCCCAAGGCCACATCAAGCACCATCATAAGTGTGAAACCCAGGGCGGCACCTATGGTGCCGACATTTGAATGGCAGTCGGCATTAGCTTCCGGAATCAGCTCTTCGACTACGACATAGATCATAGCGCCTGCGGCAAAGGCTAAAATGTAGGGCAAAACAGCAACAATCTGGGCTGTCAGAAAAAGGGTTATAAGAGCACTGATGGGTTCTACCACGCCCGAAAGAGTTCCGTAAATGAAGGAACGGTGTTTGCTGGCACCGTGGGAGGCCAAGGGCATGGAAATCACAGCGCCTTCCGGGAAGTTTTGCAAGGCAATCCCAACAGAAAGGGCCATGGCACCCGCAAGTGTTACGACACCGTCACCGGCCAGGGCACCGGCCAGAACCACCCCCACCGCCATGCCTTCGGGAATGTTATGCAGTGTGACGGCAAAAATCAGCATGGTGGTTTTGCTCAATTGAGATTGAAGGCCTTCGGGCTGTTCGTCATGAAGATGAAGGTGGGGGATAAGGCTGTCTAAAATCAAGAGGAAGCCTATGCCCAGCAGAAAGCCGATTGCGGCAGGCAACCAATAAAATCTCATTCCACTTTCTTCCGACATCTCAATTGCCGGCATAAGCAGGGACCAAACAGAGGCCGCAATCATGACACCGGCCGCGAAACCCAGTAAAGATTTTTGAACCCGAGGCTTCATATCCTGCTTCATGAAGTAAACCATGCCCGAACCCAGGGTGGTGCCCAGAAGCGGTATCATTATGCCTATAAAGATTAAAAGATTGTCACTCATTAAAAAATTTCCTCCAAGAAACTTTTGCTAAAAAATCCCCAGTTCCACAGAAGAATAAATTATGTAAGGAACTATGAGTAAAAACTTGGGCAGCCAATCCAAGAAAGCATATTTGGCTAAATTCCCGATGCTGGGAATAAGGTCAAGTATGTATTGGAAAAGGCCGGTTGTATTGTCGCCGGTGTAGCTGATTTTATTTTGACCGGTCTTTTTTTCTATGGTCATGCAGTCAACTTGGGTAATAATATCTTGACCGTCTGCATCTTTTTCATCAGCTAAAATATAGGCCTTGAGCTCAAGCTTACCGCCGTCTATATTAACTGTGCTAAAGCAGCCGCCGACTTCGGTTTGGAGCTTTTCGTGTTGCCAGCTGCCGTAATCCGCCTCTCTTTGGATAACCAAGGCATCTATAAACTCGGAAGGTACGAAAGCAGGCAAGAAAGAAGGGGATAAGAAGGGGCGAACCTGATAACGCTTGGTGCCTGCCGTGCCGGCTAAAACATAGACGGTGCCGTGTTGGCCTTCTTTGGCAAGTGCGTTATTTTTTAGCGGTTTTGTGCGAAGGTATTGGTGGTCATGGCCGGACATAACCAAGTCAACATTAACCTCACTGCAAACGGTGGCAAAGGATTCTTGCAGATAAAGGGCATCCGGCCATTTAGCGTCTTTACCCAAGGAGTAGGGAGACTTATGCATAAAGGCAATTTTCCAGTCCTTGTCGGTTGAATTCATGTCGTTTCTAAACCACTTTAATTGTGCATCCGACATGGCCATAAGGTCATTTGTGTTCAAAACGGCAATATGGGCGTTACCGTAATCAAAAGAGTAGTTTACCCCGTTTAAGGTTTGAACGCTCTCTGAAGTGTCCAAGTTAAACATGTTATTAAACCAGTGATAGCTGCCAAAGCCGTCATGGTTGCCGGTCACGGGTACAAGGGTCAAAGCGCGGTGTAATTCGTCAAAAGCCTTATGATAATCATTCCACTCATCATTGGTGGAATCATCGGTAAAGTCACCGCAGTTTACAAAGAATTCTGCCTCGGGTATGGTCTTCACAGCTGCCCTCAAGGTGAAGTCGCCGCCCCTAAAGGGAGTTTCGTCTTCTTTTGGAGCCCTATAGTGTACATCGGATATGGTTATGAAGCCGAAGGAATCGTCACCGTCATCCGTAACAAACTTGCCGGGTTTGCTCCAATTGTTGCCATCACCCACTTGGTAGGTGTAGGTTTTGCCGCCTTCTAAGCCGGAAACGGTAACCTTATGCATGTAGGAGCCTTCCCACTCTTCTGATTGAATTTCACTTAAAACCACATCTTTTGTAACATCTTGGTCGTCTAAATAAATTTTGACTTGGCTTGGTGTCGAGGCGTCGGTGTACCAGCAAAACCCTTTGGTCAAGCCGTCATGCTTGGCACTGACAGAAATTCGACGAGGTGTGGTATCGGCAGTGGAAAAGGCGGCGCTGCCGGCGCTTAGTGTGAATAGGATGAGAGTTAAAGATAAAATTAGAGATAAAAAGCGTTTACTCGTTTTTTTCATAATAACCTTCCTTTATAATTTTATTGTATAAAGAGCCGCTTGATTTTAAGTCGACTTTTTACCTGAGTTTAGGGGAGGCGAAAAGATATAAATACTTTCTGAAAATATATTGGACAGCGGCTAAAATCATTTTGGGTATGCCGTTTTCAATGCCGTACATGGTAAAGCGCAGGGCGTCAACCTCATTATCATAAAGATCGTCATAGGTTATGAGCTCTTGTTCATAAGAAGAAAGGTCGGAAATGTCCAAGGTGAACAGACGGACACCGCGGCCCCTGTCACCGTAAGAGGTAAAATTGATGCCGGGTGTGGCAATAAGGTCAATGCCCTTGTGTTCAACTATAAAGCTGTTGACATGGTCATGGCCGAAAGCCATGGCCAAAACATCACCCTGGCCCAAAACGGCGTCAAACTGGCCGTTGTTGTAGGTAGGAGGGCAGGGCCCCTCATGTAAAACACCGCCCTTGGTGTTCTCGGGGTTCAATATATAGGCTTTGTTATTTTTTCGGATCGCACCGGGGGTATCATCGGGAACTTCTGACAGAGCGTCAAATATTTCGGGTACGATAATGTGTTGGAAGAGCAAGGAGGGGACGGGAACACCACCGTTTTCTTCCTTGAGGGCATTGGATTTATTTATGTACCATTCAATCTGTTCGTCGTAAACATGGTCATAGCCGCCGTTTACTTCATCGTACATGTTAGAGTCAATCATCCAGATGTTAAAGGCGATCTTATCGCTCTTTTTTGACTCATAAATAGGAATGTTGTAAGTGCCGTAATCCCCTTTATCGCTGTGAACCTCTTCATGGCTGATA
This sequence comes from Clostridiales bacterium, assembly GCA_012524025.1. GTDB lineage: Bacteria > Bacillota > Clostridia > Oscillospirales > Acutalibacteraceae > UBA1447. The sequence goes on from JAAYSC010000048.1 coordinate 8,388, forward strand.
GAGCAAGAATAGGAGTTATAAATTTCCATCTGTTCACGCTTGCCGATTGATGTTTCTGCATCGTGGTTGCCGTAGACCATGGCAACAGGGATGCCGTAAGCTTCGAAAATCGACATATAATTATCAATGGATTTTTTGACCAAAATCCTATCGATAAACTCCACACCGCTGTCGGCATAATAACCGCCGAAGTTATCACCGGTTAAAACGATAAGGTCGGGGGCGGTGGCCGGCACAATGTCACGCAAAAAGTCTTTTACAATTTGGACCATTATGGGGCCTTCTTGAATGTCCGCTACTTGTAAAATTTTAAACTTACCGTCGGGTTTGAAGGCCAAGTGGGCCTTGTAAGGGGGGCTTGCGGTGTCGCCCGCAAAGGAACTTATGCCAAGCAAGAGGGAAAAAACCAGAAAAAGGGACAAGACAGAAGTAAATTTCTTTTTCATAAGCGTCACTCCGTTCACAATTAAAGAAATAAGTAGCTGTCTTTAATTATAACATCGGCCCTATTGATGTCAAGGCAAGGCAGAGGGATGGAAGGATTTGCAAACATGAAAAATCGGCCCAACCCGCTATTGGGGTTGAGCCGATAAGAGTCATAGGTTTATTTTTCTTTCTTGAAGCACATGAACCAATCTAAGCAATATTTGTCATCATCGTCTGATTCCATTCTTTCTTTGGCTGTGCCGCAAGTGCCTGCTGTGGGGACAATGGTGTCTTCGCCCGGGCGCCAGTCGGCGGGGGTTGCAACATTGTCAGCGTCAGCCTTTTGAAGAGCCAAGATAATGCGTTTGAGCTCATCAAAGTTTCTGCCCATGGAAAGGGGATAGTAAAGGATGGTTCTGATGAGGCCTTCCGGGTCAATTACGAAGACAGCTCTTACAGCTTGTGTGTTGGATTGACCGGGTTGGATCATGCCGTACTTTTTGGCAACATCCATGCGGATGTCTTCAATAAGCGGGAACTTGACATCGATGTTTTTCATGCCCTTCCATTCAATCTCTTGAATCTTGCGCAGCCATGCGATGTGAGCATACAGGGAGTCAACCGAAAGACCGATCAGCTCTGTGTTGAGGGCTTCAAATTCGTCTGCCATGTTGGCAAAGGTCATAAACTCGGTTGTGCAAACGGGTGTAAAGTCAGCCGGGTGTGAGAAAAGGATAACCCATTTTCCTACATAATCTTCGGGGAATTTAATGTCACCTTGTGTGGTTATTGCTTCAAATGCGGGTGCCGGTTCACCTATTAAAGGCATTCTGTTTACGTTTTCTTCCATTGTTACTTCCTCCAATAACATTTATATTTACAACGCGATGGGTATCGCAGTGCATTCATTGACTATAGTCTATACCATATAAGAATTATAATATGTGACAAAGTCACAATCAAGCATAGTTTTTAAAAAACATCCCCATAAAGAAATATAAAAGACATTATTCGAGCTTACCTGTGTTCATGGCAAACTGCGCCTGTGGATTTTAGCTCGCCTCTCAAGTAAGCCTCCGCAGCCGCCTTGGAATCGCCGCGGGCACCTACAATAACTTCAATATTCTTCTCATCAAATATGGTGACGGCTCCGCCACCCATGCCGCCGGATATTATTACATTAACCCCCATATCATTTAAGAAGTTTGGAAGAAAGCCGGGTTTGTGGCCGGGGTTGGGTATGGAGCTTTCCGCAATTATCTTGCCGTCTTGGCTGTCATAGATATTAAAATTTGCACAGTGGCCGAAATGACCTGTAATAATTTGACCTTCGCTTGCTACCGCAATTTTCATTTTATAAATCTCCTTTTTCATTGTTTAAAATTTCATCAAGTAAGTTGCCTGCAAATTCTATTAAGCCGGCACAGGGCCTTTCTTCATAATACTCTTTGGTGCGTTTATCGGGTATGTGGGTTTTGGGGCTGTCGTCTTCGCCCAGCAAGTCCCTGCATATGATTGAGCCGTTTTCTTCTTTAAAACGCAAGGCCAAATTTTGGGTGAGGCCATAAAGTTGGGCCTTGGCCTCATCGTCGCCGGGGTCGGTGTAGCCCTTTAAAAGCCCTATGACCATGAACATGCCCGTAAGGGCCCCGCACACCTCTCTCATTCTGCCTATACCGCCACCGAAGGGGGCTGCAAGCCTTACGGCCTGTTCAAATTCAAGGCCGCACAAATCATGGTAGGCACCCAGCATGGCTTGGGCACAGTTGTAACCTTCTTCAAAAAGTGCTTTGGCCTTCAAGGCTCTTTTTTCCTGCATTAATCAAGCTCCTTTGCGGGTAGGTTTTCCAGGTCCTTGGCCAAGGGGTCCAGCCAGGCAACATCAAATAATTCGATCATGCCGCGGTCACAGGCTGCGGCAAGTTTTGGTTCGATAGGCATTTTGGCTAAAACCTTAAGGCCGTGTTGGGCTGCGGTTTCTTCCAAATGGCTTTCACCGAACACCTTATATTCCGTTCCAGTATCCGGTGCCTTGAAGTAAGAAAAGTTTTCGACCACACCTAAAACAGGTATCTTCATAAGTTCCGCCATTTTAACGGCCTTTGAAACTATCATCGAGACCAATTCTTGGGGTGATGTTACGACGATTATTCCGTCAACGGGTATGGATTGAAAAACAGTCAAGGCAACATCGCCCGTACCCGGGGGCATGTCAACAAACATATAATCAATGTCGCCCCAGATAACATCTGACCAAAACTGCTTAACCATGTTGGCAATGATGGGGCCGCGCCAAACGACAGGGTCGGTATCATTTTCCAAAAGCAGATTAACCGACATTACTTGAAGACCGGTTTTGGTCCTGACGGGAAAAAGCCCCATTTCAGAGCTTTGGGCCTTTTCTTTGAGCCCAAAAGCTTTGGGGATGGAAGGGCCTGTAATGTCAGCGTCAAGCACGGCGGTTTTATAACCCAACCTTTGCATGGTAACGGCGAGCAAGGATGTAACCATGGATTTGCCGACCCCGCCCTTTCCGCTGACCACGCCTATAACTCTTTTGACCTTACTCAACTCGTGGGGTTTGGCAATAAAATCAAATTCTTCTTTTCGATCGGAGCAGTCGGCGGCACAGCCGCTGCAGTTGTTGTCACAAGTATCACTCATTTAAGATGCCTCCGTAAAATAATTGGCTAAGGTTGATTTTGTGTCCAAGCCTTGGTTTCACAAGAAATTTTAAAGTGAGCCCAAGAAACAGTAAGTCAACCGTTAGCACGAGCTTTAACACAAGCTAATATAATTATATAGGAATTCTAACATATGTCAATAACTGTCATAAGAAAAAAAGCTCCATTTTATCTTAAGCCCGTATTGAAAAAAACTTTCTCTGCAAGTATACTGGGAATCGGGAAAGTTCTAAAAGGGGGGATTGCTATTAAAAGCTTTTGGATAAGCGTTGCTTCAATCAGTGTTTTTGTAGTTGTGGTTTTAACCGCCTTGCTCAATCTTACTTTCTATATAGACGACAGCGGCCTACATTATGTTTTGGTCAAAGATATTGATGTGTTTAAAAGTGAGGGTTCAATTGAGTTTGACAGCATTGAGATCATTTCCCCCGGCGCTAACCTTACAATTAAAAAAGGTGAAACTTTGGCCTATGAATTCTCGGCGGCATCTTCGATTAATACAAAACATTCCATTGAAAACGGTAAGCTCAAAATTGAACAAGAATTAAAGGGCAAGGTCTTCGGGCTCCAAATCGCCAATAATGACGACCATATTACGGTTTATGTGCCCGAAAAAAAGACCCTGAAGGAAATTGAGGCCTCTTGTAAGATTGGCAGGTATCTTTTTGAAGGCTTGCAGGTTGATAGCTTGTCGCACGAAGTTTTACATGGGGATACGGACCTTCTCTATTCTAAAATAGGGGAGCTCAATATAGACATAAAAAGCGGCGACCTCTTGATAGAGCAAACGCCGGCCGAGAAAGCGGCAATTAATATGGTGTCGGGCAGCCTTAGGGCAACAAATTTTGACACTAAAGAGCTGGACTTTGATTTTATTACCGGGGATTTCAGGCTGGAAGGTAAACGGGAGGGCAAAACAAGATTAGAGTGTTTTGCTGCCGACATGGATATTTTGATTTATAAGAAAGATGAGCTCTTTGATTATGACATACAGGCAAAAGACGGCGAAATAATTTTTGATGAACAGCCTCAAGGTACCTATAAAAAAATAGATAATAAGTCGGAAAACAAGTTTTATGTCAGGAATGAAAAAGGGGACATAAATATTAAGTTTGAAGAAAGCTATTAGACAAAGGTTAAAAATCATATTAAACTAAAACAGCCGCTGACATTTGTCAGCGGCTGCAGCTTTACTTAATCTTCCACGCCCGGTCCCCAGTCAACATAAAAGGCTTGGTCTAAATCCAAAGTCCATTTGCCTTCTTTGTTTTTCATCCAATATCTCACAGCAGGATTATTTTTATTGCGAGAATAAAGTGAATCTTCCCATAAGAGCTCATCGTCGTTTTCTGTCATAATCTTTAGGGTTAGGTCGGCCAGACCTTTTAGCACATCGGCATAATCATCTTTTTCTGCCAGGTTATTAAGCTCTGCCGGGTCATTTTCTAAATCATAGAGCTCTTCAAGGGGCCTGGTTCTGTGTGCAAAAGTATCAAGGTAGTTTTGTATTCCCGATTCTTCAATAAAATCCTTGACCGCAGGAATAGGCCAACCCGGGCGGAAGTTTTTGATGTATTTATACCTCTTTGTTCTGACCCCTCGTACGGGTTCGTTGGGGTTGTCCCAACCTTTTTCAAAAAAGACATAATCACGCTCGGTTTTGCCTTCTTTAATGGCGGGCAGCAAACTTGTGCCATCAAGATTTGCAGGTTTTTCAATACCCACTATGTCACAAATTGTGGGCAAAATGTCACAATGGCTTGAAAGCCCCTCAACCACAAGGCCTCTTGCCCACTTGGGCCCCCAGAAAATAAGGGGAACGGCTATGCCGGAATCATAGAGCGTCTGCTTGGCACGGGGGAAATCTATGCCGTGGTCAACCGTAAAGAAGAGCAGGGTGTCTTGGGCTTTTCCGCTTTGCTGCAAACAATCCAATATTTGGCCTATTGCTCTGTCACCCGCAGACAGATGTTTGCAAAAACTGGCAAAACGCCTTCTGGAACCCGGGGTGTCGGGCATGAGTGGCAGAAGTTCAGGAAAAACAACTTGGTCTTTTTCTTCTTGACTTACCTCGCGCCAATAAGCTGCGTGGGCCTCTTTAAAGTTGGCACACAAGAAAAAAGGTTCTTGTGACTCGGGGTCTTCCAAAAAGCTACATATTTCATGGGCTATCCGATTGCAATCGGCTCCGACGGCGCGTTCCTCATTGAAGCCGACTATTTCGGGGCCCGGATTTTCAGCCTTGTAACCCAGGCGTCTGTCGCATCTGTAATAAGATTGGTCGGGCTTGCCAAACATTATCGTTTTGTAGCCCGCTCGGTCTAAAAGCTTGGGCAGTGTAACTTCATTTGGGTCGCAAAAATTTAAGCGGGTATGGTGCACATATTTGCCGGTTAAAATCCCCAATCTTGAAGGCATGCAAACACTGCCTGTGCTGAAGTGCTCGTTAAAACGCATGCCTTCCTTTGCCATACGGTCAATATTGGGGCTGAAGTTTCCGGGTGCACCATAGCAACCAAACTGCCTGCCGCAGTCATGCATGGTGATTTCAATAATATACTTGGGTTTTGCTGTCTGCATGATTCAAATCCTTTTTTATATTTTTATGAAAGTAACAACTTATCATCCGCTTCGTCCGACCCGCTGGCCAGGCTAAACATTTTTAAGAGCTCTTCAACTGTCAATTTCTCTTTTTCTTGGCCGGCCAAGTCGACTACAATGCGGCCGTCATACATCATTATCAGACGATTACCATGGGCAATGGCATCTTTCATGTTGTGGGTTATCATGAGGGTGGTCAGTTTGTCGCGCTCGATTATGGTGTCCGTCAGTTGGAGCACCTTTTCGGCGGTTTTTGGGTCAAGCGCAGCCGTATGTTCGTCAAGCAGGAGCAATTTCGGCTTCTTCAAGGTTGCCATCAAAAGGGTCAATGCCTGGCGTTGGCCGCCCGACAGCAGGCCCACCTTTGAAGTCATTCTGTCTTCAAGCCCCAGGCCCAGCGTTGACAAAAGATCCCTATACTCTTCACGCTCTACTTTTTTTATGCCCCAAGCCAAACCTCGCCTTTGGCCTCGGCGAAGGGCCAGGGCCAAGTTTTCTTCAATGCCCATGCACGCTGCCGTACCCATCATGGGGTCTTGGAAAACGCGGCCTATAAATTTAGCTCGCTTATACTCGGGCAGGCGGCCCACATCGGTGCCGTCAATGGATATTTGACCCTGATCAACCGGATAAACACCCGCGATGGAATTTAAGAGGGTTGATTTACCGGCCCCGTTGCCGCCGATAACGGTTACAAAGTCACCGTCCTTTAAAGTCAGTGAAAGTTCCCTGACCGCAACCTTCTCATTTACCGTGTTCTTATTAAATGTTTTGGTAATTGAATTAATTTTAAGCATTGCCGCGCCCTCCCTTACCCTTCTTCTTTGTAGGGGACATCTTGCCCTTCCAGTGGGGCAAGCCTAAGAAAACGGCAACGACCAAGGCAGACAAGAGTTTTAAGTAGTTGGGGTCTAACTTGAGCCACAAAACAGTCTGAATAACGGCAAAGTAAACGACAGCCCCCAGTACCACAGCCAATAAAAGCAGGGCAAAGTTTTTAAAGATTTTACCGAATAGCACTTCACCTATTATAACTGCGGCAAGGCCGATAACAATTGCCCCGCGCCCCATGTTAATATCTGCAAAGCCTTGATATTGTGAAAGCAGAGCCCCGGAAAGGGCAACAATTCCGTTAGAGAGCATGAGCCCCAATATCTTATTAAAATCGGTGTTTATGCCTTGAGCCCTGGCCATATTCAAGTTTGCGCCGGTTGCCCTAACACAACTTCCAAGTTCCGTGCCGAAAAACCAATATAAAACGCCTATAATGGCTGCCACGAAAACCGCAACCACCAGTATGGGCGACCAATAGAAAGGCTTCTGCCCATTCAAGGTTTCTTGTAAATATCTTAGCGAAACAAGTAATTTATAATTGTTTACATTCAGGGCTTGGTTGGCCTTGCCCATGATAGCCAAGTTAACCGACCAAAGTGCCAGCTGGGTCAAAATCCCGGCCAGGATTGGCGAAATGCCAAAATGAACATGAAAGGCGCCGGTAACAAAACCCGTTAAAAGACCAGCAAAAAAGGCTAAAAGCATGGCGGTGCCAATACCGTAACCTTGCAAGAGGGCCATGACACAAACGGCCCCGCCGGTGGCAAAAGACCCATCGACCGTCAGGTCTGCTATGTCCAAGACCTTGTATGTTATGTAGACACCGATTGCCATTATTCCCCAAATCAAACCCTGGGTCACTGCCCCCGGCATTTGAGAAAAAAGTTCCATAGGATTACTTAGTGTAAAATTATCATTGGCAAAAAATAAAGGGAAATGGCGCGAACCACTTCCCTTGCATACAAAGAATCAGTACAATGAA
>JAAYSC010000049.1 GCA_012524025.1 Clostridiales bacterium
AATCATCTTGCATACACCTCAGTTCGTGTTTTTTCGCAAATTCATTGTACTGATTCTTTGTATGCAAGGGAAGTGGTTCGCGCCATTTCCCTTTATTTTTTGCCAATGATAATTTTACACTAAGCCCTAATCGGTTGCATGCGACTCCTTTTTGGTATATTATTATTTAAACTGATTATTCGAGGTGGCATTTTGAAATTCAATAAAATTGTTGACACACATGTTCATACCGATAACTCTTTTGACGGCAACCATTCTGCGACTTTTATGTGCGAGACCGCAGAAAAAATGGGCCTGCGTGCCGTTGTTTTCACCGACCATGTTGAGATTGACCTTTTTAAGAGTGAAAACTATTTCAAGGTGGCCAAGCAAGCATACTTTGAAGTGGCCAAGGCCCGTTCGGCCTTTCGCGGCCAGCTTTTGATTTGTGCCGGTGTCGAACTGGGGCAGCCCGCTTATGACACTCAAGAGGCGGACCGTCTGCTCAACACCTTAAACTATGACCAAGTTATAGGTACGGTCCACAACTTGCGCGGGCAGCCTGATTTTTACTTCTTGGATTATAATGTGACCGATGTGCACGAAACTTTGTTACAATATTTTGAAGAACTCAAAATCATGGTTGACTGGGGCGACTTTGACACCCTGGGGCATTTGACCTACCCCTTGCGTTACATTCAAGGCGACCGACAAATCCCGGTGGATTTGTCCCGCTATGCCCGCCAAATCGACTACATTTTAAAGGGCCTGGTTGAAAAAGAAAAGGCGCTTGAGATAAACACATCGGGCCTGCGCCAAAACTTGAAAGACACCATGCCAAGTGCCGATATTGTCCGCCGCTTTAAAGAGCTTGGCGGCCAATATATAACAATCGGTTCCGATGCCCACCGGGCCGATCACTTGGGTGCCGGTGTCAGGGAGGGGATGACCATAGCCCAAGAATGCGGCTTTGACAATGTAACCCTTTTCCAAAAAAGAGAACCCGTTCAAATACCCATCAAGTAAGTTTAAAATGGGGGCGATAGGCCATGAAAATTAAAATTAAAGCCGCCGCTAAAATCAACCTGTTTTTGGATATTTTAGGCAGGCTGCCAAACGGCTACCACAGCTTGTTTATGTTAATGCAGTCCGTCAGCCTATTTGATGAGCTTGAAATTAAGCTTTGCCAAAGCAAAAAAGTTGAAATCAGCAGTAATACAAAAAGCTTGCCGACGGATGAAGAAAATATAGCTTTCAAGGCCGCCCTTGCATTTTTTGAAGCAACGGGCCTTAAAAATGAAGGAATTGCCATTCATGTAGAAAAAAAGATTCCGCTGTCAGCCGGCCTGGCGGGCGGCAGTGCCGATGCAGCCGCCGTTTTACAGGGTTTAAACACTTTATACAAGGAACCCTTAACCAAAACCCAGCTTCTAAAAACGGGGCTTAAGGTTGGGTCCGATGTCCCTTTTTGCCTGCAAGGCGGCACCATGTTGGTGCAGGACACGGGGGGCGTAATGAGCAGATTGCCCGACCTTCCTGGGTGTTTCATAGTCTTGGCCAAACCCCATGGCGGTGTGTCAACACTTGAAGCTTATAAGGCTTACGATAATTTTCCTTACATCCGCCACCCCAAGGGTCCGCTCATGCTGCATTATGCAACTTCTTCAAGAGATTTAAGGGAAATTTTCAAACATGCCGGTAATGTGTTTGAACAGTGTATTGAGGTACCGGATAGGGTTGAGATAAAAAGAATAATGCGAAAATATTCACCCATCTGTAGCCAAATGACCGGAAGCGGCCCAACTGTTTTTGCCATATTCCAAGATGAAGAAGCCGCCTGTAACTGTGCCCGTGAATTGGAAGGCGTGGCTCAAAGCACCCATGTTTGCCAACCTACAAGAAAAAGTATTGAGATTAATTTCTAAAAAGAGTATACTGTAACCGTTGTTCTTTATAAAATAAAAAGAGGTGGGTAATTTGAAAAACATTCGTTGCGCTTTATCTTTAATCCTTGTTCTTGCATTCGTCATGGTCGGTTTTACAGCCTGTAATCTGACACCGCAAAGTAAAATTGTAGGCAAGTGGAAAGATTCTACCGGCCTTGTAGGTTACGAATTTAAAGATGACAATACCGTAAAATTCTCTGTACTGGGTGTCCCTGTCAAAGGTACATATGAGATGAATGTGATTGACAAGACAGTCACACTCACCGGGACAGTACTGGTTAAAAGTATAAGCCAGACCTATGAGTATGAAATTAAAGGCAGCCAGCTGACTTTAACAGATGTAAGTTCAGGTGAATCAACAGTTTATATCCGTGTTGAAGACAAAACAACCACAGCAAAGCCCAAAAATTAATCATTAAAATCAACACCCTCGGCGGCAGAAGTCGGCCGAGGGTGTTTTATCAAATAAAGGTAGGTGAAAAATGAGTATTCATAAGTATAGAGGCAGTATTCTTGACCATATAGGCTCCATTCGCCCGATTTCGACCCACAGCCATCATCTGGACCATGAGCTCTACCAAAACATGGGCTTGACCTCACTTTTGAAAAGCTCTTACACCAACTGGGCGGGGCCACCGCCGGACATATATGATGCACCGGCCTTTGACGCTTACCTTGAGCGCAATGCTTGCAACAGTTTTTTTCGCTGGCTTCTCAAATCGCTTGAAGAAATTTATGCCATTAAGCCGGAAGGAAAAACAGCACCCGCTCTCGATGCCGCCATCAGGCAGGCTCATGAGCAAAACCCGAATTTTCATTTGGAGATATTGCAAAAACATTGCCGTTTTGACTTGGTAATAAATGACCGTCAACCAAACCCGGGGCACAACTTAGGCAAGCCTGAGTTTTTCAAACCCTCTTTTAGGTGCGATGCCTTTTTTTCGGCCTATTTAAAAGACAAGCCCGACCCCAATGATTTCTATGCCTATTCGCTTTTTGACAAAAAAGATATAGACAGCCTGCCCGAGTTTTTGGAGCAGGTTCGTCTGGCCATAAAAACTAAAAAGCAAGAAGGTTCGGTTGCCTTAAAAGTGGCCATGGCCTATGAGCGTCCCCTCAATTTTGAAAACACCGACCTTGAAAAGGCGGCTAAGGCCTTCAACAACCCCCGTGCCTCACAAGAAGATATTATGAATTTCGGCAATCTACTGATGTTCGAGATAGCCCGAGCTGCTGCCGAATTTTCCCTGCCCCTACAAATCCATACCGGCTTAGGGCAAGGGCGCAAGACTAATCCGTCACAACTACAAAAACTCATTGAAGCCAACCCGGAAACTAAATTCCATATCTTGCACGGCGGCTTCCCCTGGTTTGACGACACCTATGCTCTCCTAACCAACTTTAAAAATGTTTTTGTAGACACTTGTTGGATCCCCTACCTTTCCACCCATGCGGCCAAACGCTTTTTTGTGGAAGCACTTGAAACTTCCGATGCCCACCGCTTGACTTGGGGTGATGATGCTTGGATGGCAGAAGATTCTTACGGGGCGCTTTTAGCCATGGAGCACAGCTTGAGCGGCGCCTTGGCAAGCATGGTAGAGGACGGAGCTTTTGGTTTGGACTATGCCTTTTATTTAGCTGACAGAATTTTGGTCCAAAACGCCAAGGATCTTTTTAAGCTTTAACAGGGTAAGTAAGATAAAAAAACCGGCAGCCTCGGCTGCCGGTAATTTTTTTCATCTGCGCTTATTGTTCTACCGCATAAACACTGACTTTTTTGCGATTTTTGTCTTTACGCTCAAACTTCACATTGCCATCAATAAGTGCAAAGAGAGTATGGTCGTTACCGACCCCAACATTGTTGCCGGGATGGATACGGGTACCGCGCTGCCTTACAAGCACATTACCGGCAAGCACAAATTGGCCGTCGCCCCTTTTAACACCAAGTCTTTTAGACTCGGAGTCACGCCCGTTGCGTGAAGAGCCAACGCCCTTTTTAGTCGCAAAAAGTTGAATATTAATTTTAAGCATATTAAACGCCTCCGTATATTACTTTTATGTGTTGACCGTGAGCTTCTTTAAACTGACGGATGTGGAGTTCAAAACCTTTTAAAAGTTCTTGACACTTAAGGGCATTGTCTTTGTTAAGCTCTAAAAACATATAGGCCTTGGCTTCGTCCACTTTTATTTTTGCATTAATGCCCATGACTTCGGTTATGGTGTTTGCAAGCATATAGGCTGCCGACGATACCGCCGCACAAACTATGTCTTCCCCAATCGGTGCGAAACCCGCGTGACCGCTGATTTCAAAACCTCTTAAAAGCCCCCGACTTTGGAAGAACTTGACCCTGACCATAACTTATGCGTTAACGGCAGTGATTTGAACCTTGGTGTAAGGCTGCCTGTGGCCCATCTTGCGTTTAACATTCTTCTTGGGCTTGTAGGTGAAAACAGTGATTTTCTTGGCCTTGCCGTTTTTGAGCACCTTGGCGGTGACTGTTGCACCTTCAACATAAGGGGTGCCGAAAATCGTTTCGCCTTCTTTACCGACTGTGATTACCTTGTCAAAAGTGATTTCATCGTCTTGTTCGACTTTAAGCTTCTCGATAAAAACGGTGTCACCCGCTTCAACCTTGTACTGCTTGCCGCCGGTTTCAATAATTGCGTACATGATCTGAATACCTTCCTTGTTTAAGACTCGCTATCGCAGGCGGGATGTTCCACTTTCGGCGCATAAGAATGCACCGCCCGAAATAAGCGGCGAGAGAAATTGTATCACAATAAAATGGTCTTGTCAAACGCTTTTCGCCGCTCGTAAGTGTCAAGTAAACATTGGCAAAATATTCCATGCGCTAAAAAATCAGTAAAAGCTTTGCAATTAAGGGTTACGTCTGACCGCGGTCAGGCTTAACCGCACAACAATTATGCTTTTGATTCCC
>JAAYSC010000050.1 GCA_012524025.1 Clostridiales bacterium
AATCATCTTGCATACACCTCAGTTCGTGTTTTTTCGCAAATTCATTGTACTGATTCTTTGTATGCAAGGGAAGTGGTTCGCGCCATTTCCCTTTATTTTTTGCCAATGATAATTTTACACTAAGAACAAGATATGTAAACTTGCCTTAATGCTCGTCTTCCATGAGGGCATAAGCACAATTTATACCGTCAACCGCTGCCGAAACAATGCCGCCGGCATAGCCGGCACCCTCGCCGCAGGGGAAGAGCCCACGGGCTTCTTGGGATTGGTAAAATTCATCGCGTAAAATTCTGACAGGGGAAGAGGAGCGGGTTTCGGGCGCTGTGAGCAGGGCATCCGGCAAGGCAAAACCTTTAAGCTGCTTATCCATCTTAAGCAGGGCATCGGCTATGGTGTCGCAAGTGCTTTTTGGCAAAACACGCCTTATATCCCCCGGGCTTACCCCGGTGGGGCAGGTGGGTCTTACAAAGCCAAGCTTTTTTGATGCTTGGTTTTTCAAAAAATCCCCGACTGTTTGGGCAGGGGCCGAATAGTCGGAGCCGGCCAAGCGGAAGGCATCTTTTTCAATTTTTCTTTGCAGCTCTATACCTGCCAAAGGGTGCTCATCGGGGAAGTCTTTTGTTTCGATACCGACCAGTATTGCCGAATTTGAGTTTTCGCCCCGTCGGGCGTGTGAACTCATGCCGTTGACAACAATTCCACCCTTTTCCGATGAAGCGGCAACAACCATTCCGCCGGGACACATACAAAAGGTGTAGGCACCTCGCCCGTGTTTGGGGTGGCATGAAAGTTTGTATTCTGCCGCCCCAAGAGCCGGGTGGCCCGCAAAATTGCCATACTGTGCCTTGTCAATAAGTTCGCGTGGGTGTTCAATTCTGACACCTACAGAAAATGGCTTTTGTATTATTTTAATACCTTGGGCATGCAAAGCTTCAACCGTGTCACGGGCACTGTGGCCTATGGCAAGTATAAGAGCGTCGGTCTCAAGGTCAAAGCTGCGGCCATTTTTGTCGGTGTAGGTCAGGCCGTGAACAAAACCATTGGCTAAAACTATGTTTTGCATTTGGCATTCAAAATTGACTTGCCCGCCCAGGGCTATTATTTCTTCCCTCACGGCCTTTACTACCTTTCGCAATTTGTCCGTTCCGATGTGAGGCTTTGCTTCATATAATATCTCGGGCGGGGCACCGTGGGCGGCAAGTTCCCTTAAAACTTTGCGGCAGAGCACATTTTTTATACCCGTGGTAAGCTTGCCGTCGGAAAAAGTCCCGGCCCCTCCTTCACCAAATTGAACATTGGAATTTTCATTTAACTTACCCTGATTCCAGAAAATACTCACATCTTTTGCACGCTCATCAACACTCTTGCCGCGCTCCAAAACCAGTGGCTTAAAGCCCGCCCTGGCAAGTTCCAAAGCGGCAAAGATGCCTGCCGGCCCAAAGCCGACAATTACCGGGCGCAAGCTGCTTTTTCGTTTTATCCTCGGCCCTTTGATTTTTACTTGGGGAAGGGGAATCAAGCGGGGATGTTTTTTGGATTCGAGCAGTTTTTCTTCATCCAAGTTTAGCTCAACATCTACATTTAAAACAAAAAAGATATCATCCTTCTTGCGTGAGTCCACCGCCTTGCGAACAACTTTAACACTACTTACAAGATGCCGCGGCAATTTCAAAGTTTTTGCAACGGCATCAAAAAGCTCATCTTCACCGGCTTCAAGCGGTATTTTAACTTCGTTTAACCTTAACATCGAACACCTATAATTCTCTTTATTAAATTAGCCCAAACGACCCGCCAAAAGGCCCGAAGACCAGGCCCATTGCAGGTTATAACCGCCACAAGCGCCGTCAACATCCAAAACCTCACCGCAGGCATAAAGCCCTTTTATTTTGTTTGAAGCCAAGCGCTTGGGGTCAAATTCATCAACAGCAGCTCCGCCGCGGGTAACCTGTGCTCGGCTAAAGCCTTGTGTTCCGGTCAACTTAAGCCTAAAAGCCTTGGCGCAATCAACCAGTTTTTTTATGCTTTGCTCTTTAAGTGACCCAAGAGGGGTTTGCAAATCCTTCATGCCGCACTCTTTGCATATAACCGAGCCCAGAGGGCCCGGCAAAACGCCGAAAAAAAGCTTTTCGAGCGGTAAGCTTTCGGATGCCCTTGTGAGTTCTTGAAGGAAGGCAAAAAGCTCTTCGTGGTCAAAAGAAGGGACAAGGTCCAAGACAGCATGGCAATCAGCTTGTGAAAAAGCAAAGTGTTCCGATACAAGGGGGCTGATTTCCATAGCGGCTATGCCGGACAGACCATAGTCGGTGAATAAGAGTTCACCATGTGTGACTGCCCTTGGCTTACCTTTTATTTCAAGTGTTAAGGTTGAACGCACCCTTAAGCCCTTAAGTTGCTTGGGGTAAGGGGAGTCGGAAAACAAGGGCACCAAGGAAGGGAGGGGTTGCCTTATTGTATGACCCAGTGAGCTTAAAAGCGAAAAGCCGCTGCCATCCGAGCCCTGAACGGGTGCGGCCTTACCGCCGGTTGCTATTATTAGGTTTTTGGCTCGGAAAGATAATTTTTTACCCGACGGCTTGTCTTCACAATCTAAAACAAAAAGCCCTTTTTCTACAAGCTTGATTTTTTGGACCGGAGTATCGCAAAAAATCGGGATTCCCAATCTTTCAAGCTCGAATCTCAAAGCGTCGGACACTGCGTTTGCCTTGTTGGTTAGGGGGTAAACACGCCCGACTTCGTCGGAAAAAGTCAAAAGCCCCAGCCCCTTAAAGAAATCCAAGGTCTTGGTGACGGGGTAGGCCTTCAAGGCGGGGACGGCAAAGTTTAAGTTTTTATAATCGTGATTTTGGGCGTCAAGGTTTGTTAGGTTGCAACGGCCGTTACCGGTGGCTAAAATTTTTTTACCGGCACGGGGCATACGCTCAATAAGAGCTATTTTAAAGTTTTTGTGCGTTCTTGCGGCAGATATGGCAGCACAAAGGCCCGAGGCGCCGGCACCAACCACCAAGAGATTATATATCATTATTTTCACCTATTCGTTTCGGTTGGCATCGGTGGTCTTGTTTTCAATATATTGAAAAAGCTTTTCAATAGTCCGTGGGCTCATTACATGTTCCATTCGGCAGGCGTCGCGTTCGGCTGTTTTTTCATCGACACCCAGGCTGTCGGTCAAAAAACGCTTTATAAGCAGGTGGCGGCGCATGATGTTTTTTGCTTGGGCCTTGCCCTGGGCGGTCAGAGAAACCAAGCCGTAAGCCTCATGGTCTACCAAGCCGGCTTCTTTAAGCATACCCAAGGCACGGCTGACGCTGGGGCGTGAAACCGCTAAAATATCGGCAATGTCCGCAGGGCGGGTCTTATTGCTGTCTTGAGTAAGTATATGTATGGCTTCCAAATAATCTTCAAGCGAAGAAGAGAGCTTGGCCATCGGCGTCACCGACTCCTTTCTCAATTTAAAGAAAAAGCCCGTCTGTCGGACGGGCCTTTGTTTTTACCTGACATAGGGTAGTGGATTTACATATTTGCCGTTTACAGTTATAAAAAAGTGAAGATGTGGACCGGTTGAATTGCCGGTGGAACCTACCCTGGCTATGGCCTGGCCGGCACTGACACGCTGCCCGGGCCGTACGGAAATTGAACCGTTTAAACAATGGGCATAACCCGACTTAAGGCCGCCGCCGTGGTTTATGACCACCAAATTGCCCCAACTACCGTTGTAGCCGGCACTTTCAACCACACCGTCTCTGGCGGCAACGATTATTTTTCCGTTAGCGTTGCCGGAACCGGATATATCAATACCGTTATGGAAACCACGGCTTCTGTAACCAAAGGGGGAAGACACGGTATGGAGGGCCGGAACGGGCCAGACCCAACCTTCTTTTGAAACCTTGACATTGTATGAGCCGCCTTTTGAATAAACAGTTGTGGGCTTGCTGCCGACCGAAACTCTTTCATCTTGCGGCTCTTTAATCCTGACACGGTCAACTTCATTGGCCGAAACTCTTATCCCATCAACATAAGAAACCAGTTCTGTTACTTTCTCTTGCCCTTTTTTACCTTGGCGAATGATTTTTGAACTGCCTTTGAAAAGGTTGGGGTTTTCAACCTTAACAGTTTCATAATCGACATCAACCGTCCTGCTTTCGGTTTTTACCACCTTAACACGCAGGTAATTGACTTCGTTTGAAACTTTTATGGAATCACCCTTGTGGACAACGGAGGTTCTTTCCGGATTCATGGCCGCAAGGGCTTCTACGGAAATTCCGTTTTTAATGGATATGCTCCAATAGGTATCGTCGGCGGTTGCCTCATAATAGGAGGCCTGGGTTTTTGTCCCTTTCAAAAGATCCTTGAGTTGGCCGGCATCCATGATTTTTGTGCCTGCCGGGTAGAGGCCCTGGGTCAGCTCAACATCTTCCACAAAAGAAACAAAGGTGCCGGGGTCATCGGTTTTGTAAGGTTCGAGTAAATTTTCAAAAACCCCGGTGGCATCGGTTTCATTTTTTACGGCACCTATAAAATTGCCGTCAACAAAGATGCCGCAAGCATTGGTCATGTTTCCGCGATTGTCTTCTATCAGGCTGTCAAAGAGTGCGCCTTCATCGGTTAGCTGGTTTAGTTTAACCAAGGCCAAGCCCATTAGCGGAGCATCTGATTTTTGCGAACCCTTGGTAGGCTCGGTTTCAGACATGTAGTTTGCCGCTACCTTACCGGTGTCACCCAACTTTTCATTTGCCATGGATCGAGCCTTGATATAGACACCTTCGTTTTGCACAAAGCTTATACCCTTGTCCTCAAAATCCAGTTTTAAGGAATAAGTTATGCCGCTCCAATAACTAACGGTTAGCCAAAACATGGCCAAGGCTGCTAAAGGCAGGCCGAAATTTATAAATGTTTTAAGCATCTGCCTGTGGGACTTAAAAGATTTAGCAATATAATGGCGGATAATGGAAAAAATCGAAGCCGGGCTTTGCTTGAAGGCCTTGCGTATGTATTTGAAAGAATCTAAAGCTTCTTGCTTAAAAACAGAGGCCTCTTTTTGGGCGGACCGGAGTGAGTGTAGGAAAATTCTGTCCAACCCCATGACAAAAACCTTGAGCAAGGCCCATAAGTACCTTACGGGCTGCATGAAAAAACGCCCCAAACGAAGTAGGTAGCGCTTGGAATACCTGAAAGATTGCAGGCCCAAGAGGTAGAATATGGCATAAGCGGACTCTAAAGCCCCTTGTATGAAGGGCTTTGAATTCTCCTCACCCGAAACCGCATTTACGGGGTCGGGTTGGTTAGGCGAGTCGGGTGCCTTGTCGGCGACTTGAGTGGCGGTGCTATCGGCATCGGCCGTATTTTCCCGAGACTGCAAGTCTGAAGTGGGATTTTTATTATCTTCGTTGTTTTCCAAAATAAAACCTCATTTTAAGAAGAAAAAGAAAGGGGACAATCAAAGCAATTATATCATCTGTAAACAAATTTTCAAGTTTTGGGGGCGAGGGCTTTCAATTCAGTTCAAAGCCGACATAGCTTTTAAACCGAAAAGATCTTTTACGGCTGTCTTCAAAGCCTTGCTTTGCTCTTGAAGGAGCTCCGGGTCGGCCTTGAGCAGATTTTCAGCCTCCAGCCGCGTAGTTTTTAAGATGTCGGCGTCTTTTAGCATATCGGCTATCTTTAATTCCGGCAGGCCGTGTTGGCGTGAACCAAAGAAATCCCCCGGGCCACGATTTTTCAGGTCTTCTTCGGCTATCAAAAATCCATCATTGGTTTGGGTCATAATTTCAAGGCGTCGCTTGCTTTCTTCATTTTGAGCATCAGAAATCAGAATACAGGTTGATTTGTGGCTGCCTCTGCCTATCCTTCCCCTTAATTGGTGCAGTTGCGAAAGTCCGAAGCGTTCGGCATTCTCAATAACCATAATGGCGGCCCGGGCCACATCAACACCGACTTCCACAACCGTGGTTGAAACCAACAGACGAACTTGCCCGTCGACAAAGTTTTTCATAACCGAATCCTTGTCCTTGGCCTTCATTTTACCATGGAGCAAACCGACACTGTAATCGGCAAAGAAACCTTGTGATAATTCTTGAAAATACTGGTTGGCCGCAGCCATTTCGCTCTCACCTTCCTCGACCAGGGGGCAGACTATATAAGCTTGCAGACCCTTATCCAAGTGTTTTTTTACATAGTTTAAGGCACGCTCTCGCAAATCACTGCCGACCGCATAAGTTTCGATTTTTTGCCTGCCGGGGGGCAGTTCGTCAAGAATGGAAATGTCAAGATCCCCATAAATAAAAAGGGCAAGGGTACGGGGGATAGGTGTGGCAGACATGACATATATGTGTGGGTTTACCCCTTTTTCGCCCAAAAGAGCCCGCTGGTTTACACCGAAGCGGTGCTGCTCATCCGTTATAACCAGGCCTAAATTTAAAAAAGCGACATCCCTTTGTATCAGAGCGTGTGTGCCTATAACAAGCTGAATTTGTCCGTCGGCCAAACTATCTTTTATAAGTTTTTTTTCCTTGGCGGTGGTAGAGCCGGTAAGCAGGGCTATTTTGATACCCTTGGCTTCTAAAATTTGACTGAATGTTTTGTAATGCTGTTGGGCCAGAATTTCCGTCGGAGCCATGAGAGCGGCTTGGAATGAATTCTTAACCACATTGTATATAAGTGCGGCTGCGACAACGGTCTTGCCCGAACCCACATCGCCTTGCAAGAGTCGGCTCATGGGGTGGGCCTTGGCCATGTCTTTTGTGGCCTCGGCAATGCAGCGCTCTTGAGCACCGGTCAACTTAAAGGGCAAGAGAGAAACAAAATCATGAGTATAATCTTTTTCTATAAAAGCGCCGGAGGCGGTCTTGTCACGCCCCTTCATCAAGTAAAGCCCCAACTGCAAAAAAAGCAATTCTTCAAAAATCAATCTATGCCTTGCGCGCTCAAGCATAGCAAAATCTTTAGGAAAGTGTATGTTGAGCAGAGCATCGTTCAAAGGCAAAAGATTATGTTTTTCCAAAAGTTGGGGCGGCAGAGGGTCAAGAGTTTTTTTGTCAAGACTCTTTAAAACGGATTTTATCAAGTTTGCAAGCATTCTGGAAGTCAGCCCGGCAGTTTGCGGGTAAACGGGGCGGATAATATTATTGCCGTCCGGGTTTTCAATCTCGGGCGAATTCATCTCATAGAGTATAAGATTGTGCGACAGCTTGCCCCAAAAAAGATACTCCTTGCCCACGGCAAGTTTTTGGGCTGCATATTTGTTATTGAAAATTGTTATCTGCATTAAAGAACGGCCGTCACTTACTTCGGTTTTATAAATAACCATACCGGGCCTTACCCTATGTTCGCTGACAGCTTTTAGGACCTTGGCCTTAATGCAAACGGGGCGGTCAAGGGGGGCTTGGTCAATTGTAAAAATTTTGCTCCAATCCTCGTAAAGGCGGGGATAAAGCCGCAAGAGATCGCCGACCTTACCAACACCCAACTTTGCCAAAAGAAGGGCCCTTTTTTCGCCAACGCCTTTTAAGTATCTTATATCGGTATTAAAATTCATCTTATCCCTTAAATTCCCTTGATATGCTATTCGACTGAAATTATGTAGTAGTAAACGGGCTGCCCGCCATTAACCAGAGAAATATCGGCATCGCGGCCATATCGTTCGCGAAGTTTTTCCTCCAGCTCCAAAGCCCGGTCTTCGGTTGTGTCCGCGCCATAAAAGATTGTTATAAGTGAATTAGAATTCTTTTTGAACAGGCGCCTGGTTAGCTTGTAGGCCGCAGTGAGCGGCGATGATTCTATGAGGGTGATTTTACTGCCCTCCATACCCAATATTTGGCCCTTGTTAACTTTTTTACCATCAATAAGGCTGTCACGGGCAGCGTAGGTCACAAGCCCCGTTGCTACCTTTTCAAAAGCCTTGACCATAGCAATATGGTTTTCGTTTGCAGGCAAGCTTTCGTCAAAAGCCAAGATTGCAGCTAAACCTTGCGGTATGCTTTTGGTAGGCAAGACACTGACCTTGCGGTCAGTCAGGGGAATAACTTGTTCGGCCGCCATGATAATATTTTTATTATTGGGCAAGACGAAAATATGCCTTGCCGATGTGGCTTCAACACCGGCCAATATATCTTCGGTGCTGGGGTTCATGGTCTGCCCGCCGCTGATTACGCGGTCAACACCCAAATCTTCAAAAAATTCCTTTATTCCTTGGCCGGCTGCCACTGCCACCAAGCCGAATTCTTTTGTGGGCGAGCTCTCATTGTTTTTTTCGTCGCCAAGGGCTTCGGCAGCCAAATTGTCATGTTGCTTTCGCATATTATCAATTTTAATATCACTTAAAGCGCCATACTTTAAAGCAAAGCCCAGAGCCTTGTCCGGGCGGTCGGTGTGGAGGTGAACCTTAATAATTTCGTCGTCATTGACCACAACAAGGCTGTCACCGATAGATTCCAAGCCGGCGCGAAGCTTTAGCGGCTCCTTTTGCCCCGAATGCTCTATAATGAATTCCGTGCAGTAAGAAAAGGTAATCTCGTGGTCATCGCTGTGTGCCGCAGCAGAAAAGTCGATTTTTGCCGGGTCTGCCGGCAGAGCCTTATCGGAGTCGGTATCAATACTCTTTTTACCCTCAAAAACAAGGGACATGCCTTCAAAAATATATACCAGGCCTTGTCCGCCGGCATCAACCACTCCCGCCTTCTTTAAGACCGGCAGAAGGTTTGGCGTGTCTGCCAAGGTCAGCTTTGAGCTTTCGCAGGCTGCCCTCCAAACGCTTAAAAAATCCGAGCTCTTATCGGCTGCCTCCTTGGCCGCAAGGGCAGCATGGCGAATAAGGGTTAAAATTGTGCCCTCGGTGGGTTTCATAACGGCCTTATAAGCCGCGTCCGAAGCGGCCTGCAGAGCCAGGGCCAAAGCAGGGCCGTCAATTGTCTTATTCCCTTTAAGAGATTTGGCAAAGCCTCTAAAGATTAAGGACAGTATAACACCGGAATTTCCGCGTGCACCCCTTAAAAGAGCGGAAGCGGCGGCCTCTGCAACTTGGGTAATATCCGTATTGCCCGGCAGTAGGGCAAGCTCGCGCGCAGCTGCGGCCATGGTCATGGACATGTTGGTCCCCGTGTCGCCGTCAGGGACGGGGAAAACATTTAAAGCATCAACCTCTTGCCGCCTTAAGTGCATAATTTCGGCTGCCGATATAAGGGCATCGCGCAGCGTTACTCCCTCTATCAAATCAAATACCTCGTAAGTCAGTCATTTTTTATAGCGTCAACAAAAACATTAACCTTGCTTACTTCAAGGCCGGTGGCCTGTGTAACCGTATAGCGGGCCTTGTTGACTATTGAGTCCACTATGGCATTTATATTAATACCGTAGCTGACAATGATATGCAGATCTACATTTATACCACCGTCAACCCTATAAACACTGACCCCTTGGTCGGGAAAGCATTTATCTTTTTTGAAGATTGAACGCAAACCTTGCAGAGCATTGCTGCTTGCCATGCCGGCTACACCAAAGCAGGAAGAAACGGCATTGCCTATAAGCTTGGAAAAATAGGCCTGGGAAATTTCGATTGTTCCCAATCGGCTCTCTGTTTTAATCATTGGAAACCTCCCGGTTTAATATGGATTTGGTTATAAGTGTATAAAAGATAGAGTCAAAAACTCCATTTTTCAATCTTGCAAAATACATCTTGCATATCACAGGGCTTATCTGTTTTAAGTGCGCGTGAATAAAGTGCCAGAGCATTTCGGTAGCCCAGCGGCAGGAAGGGAAGGTCGTCGGAAAAGGCTCGGCAAAAAGCTTCAATATCAAGCCCGTCTTCCAAAAAGCTCTTATAGGCAAGGGCGGCACCCCCCGCATAAGTGTCAATGCCGTAAGAAAGGGCTCCGCCCGCTTTGAGAAGGGGGGAAAGGTCCATGTCCGCCGTCAGGGCAACTTCACCTATATAGATGTCAAAACGCCCCTTCTTGACTGCTTGAATATACTGGTCAAACGGCAAGGATGTTACATTCACAGCAAGCCCCGCAGAAGTCAGGGAGGCCGCTATTTTCTGTGCGGCATCTGATTTAAAGGGATTGTCTGCATTGACCAGCAAATCAAATTTGAGTTTTGAATAGTTTGAAGCAGCGGCTCGGCCGGCGGATGACTTGGTAAAACCGGCTGCCTCAAAAGCCTTTTCAGCCGCCTTTGGGTCGGGCTGAAACTTATATTTTTCGCCACCGTAAAAATCCGGATTGAAGGGTGTATAGGCAGGCCGAGCATGGCCTTGGAAAGAATTTTCGGAAATGCTTTGAATATCAATAAGCAGTGCTATGGCCTTGCGTACTTGCGGGTCTCTTAAAAGTGCATTTGAATGGTTAAAGGTCAAAAACACCAAATTATTCAAAGGGACCGCATGGCTGTTTGCATTCACTCGGCTGTAGCTGCCTTCGCTCAAATCGGAATAAGCGAAATCAATATTGCCGATTTGCAGGGCAAAACTCAAGGTTTTGGAATCTTGTATGTTTATAAGCGATATTTTGTTTTGCTTGGGTGAAAAGCCGCCCAGCCTGCTCTCATTGGCTCGGAGCTCAAGTTTGCCCTTGTTTTCAACTAAACGGTAGCGGCCGCTGCCTATGGGAGTATCGTCCTTGCCCCCGTTTTTGATTATAGGGAAAGTCAGGCAGTTGGCGGCATAAGGGTTTGAGCGATTTAAGCTAAACACAAGCGAATGGTCACTTAACTTTTTTACCCCGGCAAAAGAGCTCAAGCGCGCACCGTATATGTCTGATTTTTTGGCCAGGCCAAAAGAGTGAATAATATCCTCTGCCTTAAGTGGGGAAGAATCCGAAAACACCAGCCCCTTTTTTAAGTCCAGAAAAATGCTTAAATTTTCAAAAGTATATTTTTCGGCTATGCAGGCAAGGGGTTTATAGTCTTTACTCAGGTGGAAAAGGGGGTCGTATATAAGCTCTGCCAACTGAATGTTTACAAGGCTGGTTGCCTTATAAGGATTAAGAGGCTCTGTGTTGGAATAAGGCAGTTTTAAAACACGGTCACCCTGCTCCTTGTTGGTTTGATCTTGCAGTGCGGAGCTTGGCTGACCTTGTGTTATATCCGATTGATCATTTTTACCGCAAGCGGAAAAAAATGAAAAAACAAGAGATAAAGTCAAAATTAAAGATAGGATATTGAGAGCCTTCTTCAAAGCAAGCACAAGCCTTTCAACTTTTGATTTTGGTCACACAAACTCAATTTATTTTACAACAAAATTCAGCTTTATGCAAACCTTGAAAAAGCGAATTTTCTTAAATATATGGAGCCTCAAGCTTGCTTTTTCCGGCGGACATCAATATAATGATTGCTTGTGTAATACAGAAAAACATAAGTCGGGTGGGTAAATAAGAAGCCCTTAACTCGACAAATCCATGGAAAAGGAAGTTTAGTCTTTGAAACTGGGAATAGTCGGCCTGCCCAATGTAGGCAAAAGCACACTTTTTAATGCAATAACGGACGCGGGGGCACAATCAGCCAATTATGCCTTTTGCACTATCGACCCCAATGTCGGGGTAGTCAGTGTACCCGACGAAAGGCTGGCAGTCTTGCTTGACATATATAAATCAAAAAAGACCGTGCCGGCCCTCATTGAGTTTGTGGACATAGCCGGGCTTGTAAAAGGGGCTTCGCGCGGGGAAGGCTTGGGCAACAGATTTCTTTCGCATATAAGGCAGGTGGATGCGATTGTTCATGTTGTTCGTTGCTTTGAAAGCGATGATATTATTCATGTTGAGGGCAGTGTGGACCCCGCCCGCGATATTGAAACGATAAATTTGGAATTGATTTTTGCGGACATGGAAAGCCTGGAGCGTCGAATCGAAAGGATGGAAAAAGCCCTTAAGGCAGATAAAACTTTGCAGGCGGAATTTGACCTCTTAAACCGAGTTTATTCCGAACTTGAAAAAGGGATAAGGGCAAAGAACATTGAATGTGACCTTGATGAAAAAATCATGCTTGACTCTTTCGATCTGCTAACATCTAAACCTGTCATATATGCCTGTAATTTAAGTGAAGAAGACTTTGCCAAGGGCCTTGAAAACAATGCACCTTATGCGGCTGTTGCAGAAATAGCAGCCAAGGAAGGTGCGGCAACCCTGCCCGTATGCGCCGAGCTGGAAGCACAGATAGCCTCCTTGCAAGCTGATGAAAAGGAACTTTTCCTGGCAGAGCTTGGGGTGGAAAAAGGCGGTTTGGACCTTCTAATTCAAGAAAGTTATAAACTCTTGGGACTTATATCTTTCCTGACGGTCGGTCCGCAAGAAGTAAGAGCTTGGACTGTAAAGCAAGGCAGCAAAGCACCCGAAGCCGCAGGCAAAATCCATAGCGACATTCAGCGCGGCTTTATTAGGGCAGAAGTAATAGCCTATGACGAGTTGATTGAAGTGGGCTCCATGTTGCTTGCCAAAGAAAAGGGCTTGGTTCGCGGTGAGGGGAAAGATTATGTTATGCGCGATGGCGATGTAGTTTTATTCCGCTTCAATGTCTAAACTAAAACAGAAACGAAAAAGAAAGAGCTTCCGTTGTAAATTGACGGAGGCTCTTTTTCTTATGTTTGTTTAAGTTTAAAAAATAGTTTTTTCCGCTATCTGACGCAGGGCCAAGGTGAAGAAATCTTCCGCCCTCATGTCGCCAAGGTCACCTTCGTTTCGCTTTCTGACAGAAACGGTTCCCTGTTCCACTTCCTTGTCGCCTACTATCAACATGTAGGGGAGCTTTTCCAACTGTGCTTCACGGATCTTATAGCCTATCTTTTCCCTTCGGTCATCCATATGAACCCTTATGCCGGCGTTTGAAAGCATATCTTTGATGGCCAGGCAATGTTGGTGATGCTTTTCGGAAATTGGCAGAATGCGAACTTGCTCGGGTGCCAACCACATGGGCATGGCACCTGCATATTTTTCAATCAAGATAGCCAGGGTGCGCTCATAGCAACCTATAGAAGTACGGTGGATAATGAAAGGACGCTTTTTGGCACCATCCGCATCAATGTAGCTCATGTCGAGCCTCTCGGCCAAGTGCCTGTCAACCTGAACGGTAATCAGGGTATCTTCTTTGCCGTGAACATTTTTCATCTGAATGTCAAGCTTGGGTCCGTAAAAAGCTGCTTCACCCTCAACTTCTTCGTATTCAAGGCCGATATCATCCAAAATTTCTTTTAGAATGGCTTCGGTGGTCTGCCACAGTTCCGGGTCATCTATGAACTTCGCTTTATCATTGGGGTCGTGCTTGCTGAAACGGTAGCTTATATCTTCCTTGAGCCCAAGTGCCCCAAGAATATAATCAATTAATTCAAGAACACCCTTGAATTCTTGGGCTATTTGATCGGGTGTGCAGATCAGATGGGCTTCGGAAATAGTAAATTGCCTGACCCGAATCAAGCCGTGCATTTCGCCCGAAGATTCATTTCTGAACAGTGTGGAAGTTTCATTGTATCTGATGGGCAAATCACGGTAGGAGCGCAGCTCGCTGTTATAAATCGTAAATTGGAAGGGGCAGGTCATGGGGCGCAGGGCAAAAACCTCGTCGTCTTTTTCTTCGTCACCCAAGATAAACATGCCCTCCTTGTAGTGGTCCCAGTGGCCGGACAGTTTAAAGAGATCACTTTTAGCCATAAGAGGTGTCTTGGTTAAGAGGTAGCCGCGCTTTTCTTCTTCGTCTTCAACAAAGCGCTGCAAAAGCTGGAGGACCTTGGTACCTTTGGGCATCAAGAGGGGTAAGCCTTGGCCTATAAGGTCGGATGTCATAAAGTAACCCAACTGGCGGCCTATGATGTTGTGGTCACGCTTCTTGGCTTCTTCAACAGCTTCCAAATATTCATTTAAGTCTGCCTTTTTCTCAAAGGCTGTGCCATAAATACGCTGCAGCATCTTCTTTGAAGAATCCCCGCGCCAATATGCACCGGTGGCAGATGTTAACTTAAAGGCCTTTATTCTGCCGGTGTCGGGAACATGGGGACCGGCGCAGAGATCAAAAAAGTCACCTTGCCTAAAGAAAGAAATTTTTTCGCCCTTGGCGGCATGCTCTTCAATCAACTCAATCTTATAATCCTCACCCTCACTGCGCATGAGCTCAATAGCTTCATCTGCTTCAAGCTCAAAGCGTTCAAGCGGGAGGGCAGCCTTAACAATTTTGCGCATTTCCGCTTCAATTTCTTCAAGCATTTCCGGTGTGAAGGGGGTTGTGACATCAAAATCGTAATAGAAGCCGTTTTCAATGGCAGGGCCTATGGCAAGTTTGGCGTCGGGGTAAAGCCTCTTAACTGCGTTTGCCAGCACATGCGAAGCCGTATGCCTAAAAGCATCCTTGCCTTCATCGTCTTCAAAGGTCAGTATTTCAAGCGTGCAGTCATCCTTGAGCGGGCTGCTCAGGTCCGTAACACGGCCATCCACCTTGCAGGCACAGGCCCGCCTGTAAAGCCCCATGCTTATTTGCTTGGTGACTTCGGCTGCGCTGACCCCTTTTTCAAATTCGATTACTTGCCCGTCTTTTAAAGTAACTTTAATCATTTATAACACTCCTCTTCAAAAATAAAAATGCTCCACCCCAAAAAGGGATGAAGCAAAAAACTCCATGGTTCCACCCAAATTGCGGGGCCGCCCCGCCACTTGACAGCCTTAACGCGGCTAAACGGCCGCCCTTATCAGGTCAGGGATTGCTTTTGCACCTGCTTCGGGGGCACTCTGCAGTGGTAAGAGCCTTTGTTTTTTACCTGCGCTTTCAGCCAAGGCGGAGGATCTCTGAAAAAAACTCTGTAAGGCACATGGTCTGCGTCAACATTTTAAGAACAATATGCTATTATGTATCTAACGATAAACCTTTTAGGCACGAAAGTCAAGAAAAACTGCCTGCCGGCTTATTTGTTAAATGCGGCCATAACCCCACCCACATCGGCATACATGCTGCTTAATGCCCTCGTTGGCAAAATCACCTTTTCTTCAAAGGGGCAGAGTTCTTCCAAAGCCTTGGACAAAAGGTTTGCCCCGGCTTCATTTTGGCAGTGGGAAATAACCAATCTGCCGGGTTCTCGCTTACAGTCATCGGTAATGGTACGGGCCAAATTTTCAAGGGCAACCTTTGAAGAACCCCTTACCTTTGAAAACAGCTTTATTTCACCTTCACCGTCGGAACCCAGAACCAACCTTATGTTTAAAGCGGCCAAGGCCTTGCCCAAAAAAGCGTTCATCCTACCGTTTTTAACAAGGTTATCTGTGCTTTCCAAGACAAAATATATTTGAGTGCGGTCAATATATTCTTCGACGAGTCTGATAATTTCTTCAGGCCCAAGGTCTTTTTGAAAAAGTTCGCTGATCTTTAAGGCAATCAAAAGTGGGGCAGCGGAAGCACTTTTTGAATCGAAAACATGTACTTTCTTGCCCTCTTGAGCAACAATTTGGGCCGCTTGTAAGGCACTGTTGTATGAGCCGGACAACTTGCTTGAAAGTGTGACTGCAAAAACCCAATCGGCATCAGCAGCCATAAAAGCGTCTGCATACTCACCCGGTGAAGGGCAGGAGGATTTGGGTAAACTCTTGGTTTTTGCCAAAGCATCAAGGTATTCACTCATATTAATATTTTCGTCATCAACATATTCCTTGCCGTCAATGCTGATCTTTAGGGGAACCGAAAGCACATTGTGTTTTTGCGCCAATTCAGGCGTCAAATCACAGCCACTGTCCACAATTAACTGGTATTTCAATTAAATCACTCCTATCAAAAACAAAATCAGCTGTGCTGCAACTATACCCCTAAACCCTTATCAGTGTCAAACAAAAGTACCCGAGTAAATAAATTTCGGTTTTTTACATAAAAACTCTCTTAAAATGTCTGCCATGCCTTGACATAAGAGCTAATAAAATATAGAATTAAGTGATTGTCTTCTGTAGCTGGGTTCGCAGTTTATGCGACCCATTTAGGATTCATATCAAAATTTACAACTCAAGGAGGTGCAAATCCAAATTGGAATGGTGGATAACATTAATTATTGCAGTGGTTGCTGCGATTGTGTTTGCTCTTGTCGGTTTTATTTTGGGCGGAAAACACCGCAAAAAAGTAGCGGAAAGTGCGATCGGCTCGGCTGATAAAGAAGCAAAACGCATATTGAACGAAGCAATGTCCCAAGCTGAATCCAGGCGAAAAGAAGCTCTTTTGGAAGCGAAGGACGAAATCCACAAGCAAAGATCGGAATTGGAGCGCGAGTTGCGTGAGCGCCGGTCAGAAGTTCAAAGGCAAGAAAATCGCCTGATGAAAAAAGAAGAAAACTTTGAAAGAAAAAGTGACAATCTGGAGAAAAAAGAAGAAGAGTTCGGTGAAAGAGTAAAAAAGGCCGAAGAAAAAGAAAAAGAGATTGAAAGCATTAAACGCAGTCAATTTGAAATGTTGGAAAGAATATCGGGCTATTCAAAAGAGCAAGCCAAAGACTATCTCTTAAAGTCATTGGAAAGTGAATTAACGCATGAAAAGGCCTTGAAAATCATAGAATACGAACAACAGCTCAAAGACGAGTCGGACACCATGGCCCGTGAAGTGATTTCAACGGCAATCCAGCGTTGTGCCGCAGACCATGTTGCGGAAACGACTGTTTCCGTTGTGAGTTTGCCAAATGATGAAATGAAGGGTCGCATCATCGGCCGTGAAGGCAGGAATATTCGTACACTTGAAACAATAACCGGCGTCGACCTCATTATTGATGACACGCCCGAAGCAATAACAGTTTCAAGCTTTGACCCGGTTCGCCGTGAGGTGGCCCGCCTCACTCTTGAAAAACTTATAATCGACGGCAGGATTCACCCGGCCAGAATCGAAGAACTTTATGCAAAATCTAAAAAAGAAGTTGACAAGACCATAAGGCAAACCGGTGAGCGAGCCACACTGGATATCGGGATTACAAACCTAAATCCGGAAATAGTCAAACTTTTGGGCAGATTGAAATATCGTACCAGTTACGGCCAAAATGTCTTAAATCACTCTTTAGAGGTAGCTTACATAGCCGGCCTTATGGCAGCCGAAATCGGTGCGGATGTTAAGACGGCCAAGAGGGCGGGTCTGCTCCATGACATCGGTAAGGCCCTTGACCACGAAATGGAAGGCTCGCACATTGAATTGGGTGTTGAGTTTGCCAAACGCTACAAAGAAAATGATGCAGTGGTTCACGCCATACATGCCCACCACGGGGATGTTGAAGCAAAAACAGTTGTTGCCTGTCTGGTTCAAGCGGCCGATGCCATATCCGCTGCTCGCCCCGGCGCCCGTAGGGAAAATGTTCAAAACTACATCAAACGCCTTGAAAAGCTTGAAGAAATCGCAACTTCTTTCAATGGGGTTGAGCGCTCTTTCGCAATTCAAGCGGGGCGCGAGGTTCGCATTATGGTCAAGCCCGAAATTATTTCGGATGACATGATGGTAGCTGTTGCCAGGGATATCGTCAAGAAGATAGAAGAAGAACTTGAGTACCCCGGCCAAGTCAAAGTACATATCATTCGTGAAAACAGGGCCTTCGACTACGCAAAATAAAAACGGGGAGGGCGCCGCGGCGCCCTTCTTTTTACTAAATTTTTCATCAGTTCGGGGTTTGTCTTAAAATGAAGATCAATATTTTTCTAATCGGTGATATTGTCGGAAGGCAGGGGAGTGAGTTTCTGCGAGCTCATTTGCCTGCCTTTAAAAAATTAAAAGCCCTTGACCTTTGCATAGCCAATGGGGAAAATTCCGCACGGGGCAACGGCATTACGCCTGAATCCGCCGACTTTATTTTTGCAAGCGGCGTTGATTTTATAACAAGCGGCAACCATGTCTTCAAGCGCAAAGAAATTTATGATTATTTGGATCAACGCAATGACATTATTCGCCCGGCAAATTTTTACAAGGGCAACCCCGGTAAGGGTATCGGTGTTATTGATATGGGCAGTGCCCGTGTGGGTGTTATTAACCTAATGGGCCAAGCCTATATGAATGTGTCGGAAAATCCTTTTGCCTGTGTTGATGCGCTGCTGGAAGAACTGTCGGATTGCGATATTATCGTTATGGACTTTCATGCCGAAGCAACATCTGAAAAACGAGCCATGGGTTTTTATTTGGACGGGCGGGTTTCGGTTCTTGCGGGTACCCATACCCATGTACAAACGGCAGATCAACAGATTTTAAAAAATGGGACAGGCTATATAAGTGACTTGGGTATGACGGGGCCTATCGATTCGGTTTTGGGCGTCACACCCCAATCCGCCGTTTACTGGTTACAAAAAAAGATGCCCCGGCCCTATGAAGTTCCGGACACAGCCTGCATGATAAACGGCTGCATATTCGAAGTTGACACAAAGACACGAAAATGCCTTTCGGTTGAAAGGGTTTGCATTAAGTAAAACTCAATGCTACAAAAAAATGAATAAAAATAACAAAGGTTAGGGGAATTAGACTATGTATTGTAAAATTTGCGGCCAAGCGGTTGATGCCCATGCCAATGTTTGCCACCATTGCGGCGCCGACTTAAGGCCAACCCAAACCCAAGGGGCTTATACAGGCCAATACGGGCGGGCGACACCGATTTATCATCACACAAACGCAGGGGAGACGGCGCCGGTCATGACCGTGGGTCAGGCTCTGTCTTTCTTTCTTCTGCCGACTCTTTTGAGCGCTTTTACATGCGGAATAGGTGGCTTTGTACTGATTCTTGTTTGGGCCTTCGGTTCAAATACCAACCCAAACAAGCGTAATCTGGCCAGGGCGCAACTGATTGTTTATATCATTTCTTTTTTCCTTGTGATTCTTCCGCTCTTCATAGCAGGTTCTCTTTTAGGTGTGAGCGGAACACAAATATTCGAAGAGTTGCAAAACTTTGCTTGAAAAATGCTCTCAAATCCCCCGTGTTTTTTGAAACACGGGGGATTTTGTGAATTTGCCAAAGGTTTTTATCCGGGCTTTGGTTTTTTCCTTTATTGTTTATTTGTCTTATGTTACAATGTCAAGCATGGATATTTGTTTTTCTTTTAATTTTTGAGGAGGAATTTTATGACCTGTGTAAGGCGTGTTTTTGTTGAAAAAGTATCCGGATATGATGTAAAAGCGCAAAATCTTCTTAAGGACATAAAAAGCACTTTAGGTCTGCAAAATTTGACAGGCTTAAGGCTGATTTACAGATATGATGTTGAAGGCCTGACGGCCGCTGATTTTGAAAGAGCGGTTTATCAAGTTTTTTCAGAGATTAATACGGATAAGGTTTATTTTGATTTGCCGGAAGATTTACCCGCAAAAAACATAAGCTTGGAATATGTGCCCGGCCAATTTGACCAAGCTGCCGATTCGGCTGCCCAGTGCATAGCTCTCATGACTCGCGGTGAGCGCCCCTTTGTCGGTACCGCTCGTATTTATGCCTTTGAAGGTGGCATCAGCCTTGAAGATTTTGACGAAATTAAAAACTATCTGATCAACCCCGTTGAAAGGCGCGAGGCCAAGCCGGGCCTGCCTAAAACCATCAAGGTAGAAGCCCATGAACCGCCGGCCGTTAAAAGTGAAGTCGATTTTATCAAGCTTGAAGGCTCACAACTTGAAGCCTTCCACAGCAGTCGCGGCTTTGCCATGAGCCTTGAAGACCTGACCTTTGTCCGCAATTATTTCAGGGATGAAGAAAAAAGGGATCCGACCGTGACAGAACTAAAGATGATTGATACCTATTGGTCGGACCACTGCAGGCACACAACTTTCTTTACAAAACTTGAAGAAATTGAAATTGAAGAAGGCGCTCTATCCGCCGCAATTGAAGAAGCCTTGCAAAACTACCTTGCGGTCCGTGCTGAAGTTTATGGGCAGAAAGAAAAGGACATCTCCTTGATGGACCTTGCTACCATAGCCACCAAGGCCATGAAAAAACGAGGGGAATTGCCCGACTTGGACGAAAGCGATGAGATTAATGCCTGTTCTATCGAAAGGGAGATAGAAATTGACGGCCAAAAACAAACTTGGCTGATTCAATTTAAAAACGAAACCCATAATCATCCGACCGAAATTGAACCTTTCGGCGGGGCTGCCACTTGTCTGGGCGGCGCAATTCGTGACCCTTTATCCGGGCGTGCCTATGTTTACCAAGCCATGCGCATAAGCGGTGCCGGCGACCCCAACACGGCCTATAAAGAAACCTTGGAAGGCAAATTGCCGCAAAAAACCATAACGGTTACCGCGGCTCAAGGTTATGCCTCATACGGTAACCATATCGGTGTCGCAACAGGTCATGTTGCGGAATTTTATGACCCCGGTTATATAGCCAAACGCATGGAATTGGGTGCTGTGGTTGCAGCGTGTCCAAAAAGCAATGTCAGGCGTGAAAAACCGCAGGAAGGCGATGTCATTATACTCTTGGGCGGCAAAACCGGCCGTGACGGTGTGGGCGGCGCAACCGGCTCTTCAAAGGCGCATGAGAGCGATGCCGATGAAAATTATTCCGCAGAGGTTCAAAAAGGCAACCCCATGGTTGAACGCTATATACAACGCCTTTTCAGAAAACCCAAGGTTTCAAACCTTATAAAAAAATGCAACGATTTCGGGGCAGGCGGTATCAGTGTTGCCGTGGGGGAGTTGGCCGATGGTCTTTACATTGAACTGGACCGAGTACCGGTAAAATATCCGGGTCTGGACGGCACGGAATTGGCCCTTGCCGAATCGCAAGAACGCATGGCCGTTGTGGTAGACAAAAACGATGCCGACACCTTTATAAAATATGCAATCGAAGAAAATCTTGAGGCTACGCTTGTGGCTCGCGTTACTTCAACACCGCGCTTGGTTATGAACTGGCGAGGGGAAAACATTGTAGATATAAGTCGTGATTTTTTAGATACAAACGGCCTTACTCAAAAAGCTCGGGTCCGTATATCCGCCCCACAGGCAGATCAAGCTTATATGACAGCTCTGCCCCGGGCCCTAAAAGGTCTCAAGGGCGCACAAGCCCTGAAGGCCAACATGGCACGCCTGCAAGTGGCTTCGCAAAAAGGCCTGGTCCAAGGCTTTGATTTTGGTGCCTGTGCAAGCTTAACGCCCTTG
The DNA here is from genome assembly GCA_012524025.1 of Clostridiales bacterium. GTDB lineage: Bacteria > Bacillota > Clostridia > Oscillospirales > Acutalibacteraceae > UBA1447. Next base: position 21,037 of record JAAYSC010000050.1, read on the forward strand.
GGCGGCAAAAACCAACTGACGCCCGAAGAGGCCATGGTGGCCAAAATACCGCTCGAAAAGGGCGAAACTGACGATGCCACGGTTATGAGTTTTGGTTTTATGCCCGCTTTAAGCAAATGGAGCCCCTTCCACGGCGGTGCTTTTGCAGTGACCGAATCTTTAGCTCGCTTGGCGGCAGTAGGGGTTGACGGTCAAAAAGCCAGGTTGAGCATGCAAGAATATTTTGAGCGCTTGGGGTCTGACCCTCTCAAATGGGGTAAGCCTGCTTCGGCACTCTTGGGTGCCTTGGAAGCGCAGATGAATTTTGCTGTTCCGGCTATTGGCGGTAAGGACAGTATGTCCGGCAGTTTTGACGACCTTCATGTTCCACCCACTTTGGTCTGCTTTGCCCTGTCCATGGGCAAGGCCTCTAAAGTGGGTTCTGCCGCCTTGAAAAATGTGGGCTCTCGCCTTGTTTTGGTCAAGTTGCCGCTTTGTGCAAAAAGCCTCTTGCCCGACTGGTCGGTTGCTAAAAAGCTTTTCTCGGATGTAGCGAGTGCTGTTTCAAAGCGTGATGTTACCGCAGCTTCTCTCGTGCGTGAAGGCGGTGCGGCTGCAGCTGTCTGCCGCATGGCCCTGGGTTCGGGCTTTGGTTTTGACTTTGCCCAAAACTTGAACTATGAAGATCTTTTCGCACCTCTAAACTCTTCCTTCGTTTTAGAATTGTCACCGGGCTATGAACCAAAATCTTTTGAATATATCGAACTTGGCAAGAGCAATGATCGCTCTGTCTTTGAATTGGACGGCCAAAGCATAAGCTCACAAGAACTTTTGGAAGCTTGGACCTCGGTTTTGGAAGATGTCTTCCCGACCGCCGCCCCGCCGGCCGATATGAGCGCCCAAGTAGAGCTTTACAAGGCTCCCTGTAAGTTCGGCCCCGCTATAAATATATTAAAACCCCGTGTCCTGATACCGGTTTTGCCGGGCGTGGCTTCGGAAGCTGAAACCGCCAAAGCCTTTGAGAGGGCAGGCGGCCAAGCTCAAACCTTTATCTTTAAAAATCAAAATCCGCAAGATATAAAAGAAAGTTATGATGAATTTGTGAAACTGTTGAATACAGCCCAAATCTTGGTTCTGCCGGGCGGTCACAGTGCTTGCGATGAACCCGACGGAGCAGGCAAGTTTTACAAAACTCTTTTAGAAGATCCGGCAGTGGCAGCCGCGATAAGCGACTTGCTGGATAGCCGCCAAGGCTTGGCTTTAGGCTTTTCCGACGGTTTTAGGGCTCTCTTGCAAACAGGGCTTTTACCTTACGGAAAAATGCAGGCCTTGACCCCGACATCGCCCTCTCTTTCCTTAAATGCCGGCGGCGGCCATGTGTCTCAAATTGTTTATACCCGCCTTGTGTCAAAGAAATCACCTTGGTTGAGCGCTACAGAACCGGGCCAAGTCTTTGCCCAGCCCTTCTCACACACCTACGGTTGCTTTAAAGCCCATAAGGCTCTGATAGAATCATTGGCCCAAAAAGGCCAGATAGCTACGCAATATGTTGATTTAGAGGGTCGGCCCGCCGCTGCACCGCCTTATAATCCAAGTTCTTCCACCGCAGCGGTTGAAGGGATTTTGAGCCCTGACGGCAGGGTTTTTGGCAAAATGGCCTACAACCAACGCATAGAGCCCGGTCACTACACAAATCAAGCGCTTGAAGAAGACCAAAAGATTTTCCAATCAGGTGTAAAATATTTTAAATAGGTATTCCCGGAGGATTTTAACAAAATGAAATACGCTATTGTGCTTTATGACGGCATGGCAGACCTACCCGTTCCCGCCCTAGGGGGCAAGACACCCATGCAGGTTGCAAAGAAACCCATATTCGACTCACTGGCCGCCCGTGCCGAGGTCGGTCTTATAAAAACCGTACCCGATGGTTTAAAGCCCGGCAGTGACATTGCAAACCTCAGCGTTTTGGGTTATGACCCGGCTAAATATTACACGGGGCGTTCACCGCTTGAAGCGGTCAGTATAGGCGTCCAAATGTTGGACAGCGACATATCCTTGCGTTGTAATCTTGTGACCTTGTCCGATGAAGAAGCTTACGAAGACAAGACTATGTTAGACTATTCCGCGGGAGACATATCATCGGCGGAAGCCGCCGAACTCATTAAAAGCGTGCAAGAATACTTTGGTAATGAAATTTTTACCTTTTATTCCGGTGTCAGTTATCGCCATTGCTTGATTTTCCACGAAGGCACGCTAGATCTGGGTGACATGACACCACCCCATGATATTTCCAACAGAGTGGTCGGCCCTTACCTTTCACAAAGTGAAAACGCAAAAGAACTCATAGCTATGATGAAGGCAAGCTATGACCTTTTAAAAGACCACCCCATAAACCAAGAGCGTCGTGCCAAGGGTAAACAAGCAGCAAACTCCATTTGGCTTTGGGGTGAGGGTAAAAGGCCATCTCTGCCCGCATTTGAAGAGCTTTATAATGTCAAGGGCAGCATAATATCGGCTGTGGATTTGCTCAAGGGGATAGGCATTTGTGCCAAAATGGCCACACCCCATGTTGAAGGGGTGACGGGTTATATTGACACAAACTTCAAAGGTAAAGCGGCGGCCGCGGTGGATGAATGGGCAAGGGGGCAAGATTTGGTTTATTTGCACATAGAAGCTCCGGACGAATGTGGGCACCGCAACGAACCCGAAAACAAGGTGCGCTCAATAGAACTCATTGACGAGCAGGTTCTGCCCATTTTGTTGGAATACTTGGAAAAACAAGATGAATACAAACTTCTGATTTTACCTGACCACCCAACACCCATTGTTACCGGCACCCACTCATCCGACCCCGTTCCTTATATGATTTACACAAAAAATAAACCTCTGGATGCGGGTCTTGACTCCATAAATGAATTAACCGCAAAAACAACCGGTAATTTTATAGAGCACGGGCCAGGCCTTATGGCCAAGTTTTTAGGAGCCGATCAAAATGGCTAAAGTTTATATTCTTACAGGGCCTATAGCCAGCGGTAAAACACATTGGGCGCTTGAACGCAAGAAAAACAAAGCCACAGTTCACCTTTCTTGTGATGATTTAATGCTTAATTTGTTTCCGGTTTGTTTGGGGTCAAGGCATGCACAAACCGAAGCACGCTGCCTAAACTTTCTTTTTGGTCAAGCGGTTCAACTTTATGAAATGGGTCTGGACTGTGTGATTGATGCCGGCTTTTGGACCGGGAAATCCAGAATGGATGCCTTGTCATATTTTAAAGAACGCGGCATTAAAGCGGAGATCTATTATTTTGAATGTTCGCGTGACATCAGGCTTGAACGCCTTGCCCGTCGTAACCAAGAGCTTGAGAAAACAAAGAAATTGGCTTATATTATCGATGAAAAGCTATTTGACCGCTTGGATCAAAAATATGAGAAACCCTTACCCGGTGAATACCATTGTCTTGTCAAAACATAAATTGTGATAATTTGTCATATATAGAATAGAGGAGGCGGAAAAATGTTGACAACTTCATTTAAGGATCTTAAGACACCCGTTTCGAAGTTAGGATTGGGCTGTATGCGCCTGCCCACAATAGGCGGGGAGGACAGCGCGATCGATTACGAAAAAGCGCAGGAAATCTTGGATTATTGCCTGGCCCAAGGCGTAAATTATTTAGATACGGCCCACGGCTATCATGGCAGCCAATCACAAGTTTTTTTAGGGCAGGCACTAAAAAAGCATCCCCGCAGCTCCTACTACTTGGCAACCAAAATGCCCATGTGGAATGTGGATGAAGCAGAAGACATGCCTAAAATTTTTGATTTGCAGTTGGAGCGCCTTGCTACCGACTATATTGACTTTTACCTCCTGCACGCCCTGGATGCGGAAAAATATGAAAAAGTCCTTAAAACGGGTGCTTATGACTTCATAAGCAAACTCAAACAAGAAGGTAAGGTTAAATATATAGGTTTTTCTTTTCATGACACACCCGAAGTTTTAGAAAAAATTGCTTCCGGTCACCAATGGGATTTTGCTCAATTACAAATAAATTATGTTGATTGGAAAAATCAGCGGGCCCGTGAACAATATGAAATTTTGCAAAAGTATGATATCCCGGTCATAATAATGGAACCCGTTCGAGGCGGAGCCTTGGCCAAACCCGGTCCGGTGGCAGAAAAACTCTTAAAAAATGCCCGCCCCGAAAAAAGTATAGCTTCCTGGGCTATCCGTTATGCCGCAAGCCTGCCCGGGGTAGTGACTGTTTTGAGCGGTATGTCCGACATGGACCAGGTTCGCGATAACATTGAAACCCTGTCAAAAGAAAACTTCCAAGCTGTCAGCCCGGAAGAGTATGTCCTGCTTGAAGAGGCAGCCCTTGCCTTTAACCATAAAGATCTTATCCCTTGCACGGCTTGCCGTTATTGTATGGAAGATTGCCCCATACCCGTGGACATACCGGAAGTCTTTTTGGCTTATAACGACTATGTTAACTTGGGTGATGAAAAAGCATTCCTTGCAAGCTATGAGAATATTAAAGAGAACAATCGTGCAAAAGACTGTATAGCCTGTGAAAATTGTAAACCCTATTGCCCCCAATCAATTGATATACCCGCAAAGCTTGAAAGCGTTGCCCGATTGGTTGAGAGCTTTACTAAATAAACCAAGTCACTTGAACAAAGCAAAGGAAAGAGAGTGTTAAATATGGAAAAAAGTTACCACATCAACACAAATTGCGTACAGGCTGGCTACAGCCCAAAAAACGGTGAACCCCGTGTTGTGCCCATCTACCAGAGCACAACCTTTAAGTATGATTCCAGCGAAGAGATGGCAAAACTCTTCGATTTAGAATCTAGCGGCTATTTCTACACACGCCTGCAAAACCCGACAAATGATGCCGTTGCGGCTAAAATAGCGGCACTTGAAGGCGGTGTGGCCGCGGTATTGACATCATCGGGTCAGGCAGCTTCCTTCTTTTCAATTTTTAACATCTGCTCGGCCGGTGACCATATTATAAGTGCTTCAACAATTTACGGCGGCACCTTCAACCTCTTTTCGGTAACCATGAAAAAACTGGGTATTGATTTTACTTTTGTTGACCCGGACCTACCCGAAGAAGAGCTTATGGCGGCTTTCAAGCCCAACACCAAGGCGGTTTTTGCGGAAAGTTTGGCCAACCCGGCCTTGGTTGTTTTGGACATTGAAAAATTCGCCCGTGCAGCCCATGCCAACGGTGTCCCCCTGATTATTGATAACACATTCCCCACACCCATAAACTGCCGTCCCTTTAAATTCGGTGCGGATATTGTAATTCATTCCACCACAAAATATATGGACGGCCACGCTACCAGTGTGGGAGGAGTAATAGTGGACAGCGGCAATTTTGACTGGGAACAAAATGACAAATTCCCCGGCTTGACCACGCCGGACGCTTCCTACCATGGCTTGACCTATTCAAAAGCCTTTGGCAAGGGTGCCTACATAACCAAGGCTGTTGTACAACTTATGCGCGACTTGGGCTCAATACCGGGGCCGCAAAACGCTTTTCTTTTAAATATCGGCCTTGAAACCTTGGCCTTGCGTGTTGAAAGGCACTGCCAAAACGCTTTGGTTGTAGCTCAATATCTTGAAAAACACCCCAAGGTGGCTTGGGTAAACTATCCGGGATTAGCCGGTAACAAGTATTATGATTTGGCTCAAAAATATATGCCCAAGGCTACCAGCGGCGTTATTTCATTTGGGCTTAAATCGGGGCGTGAAGGGGCGGTTGAGTTTATGGACAGCTTAAAATTAGCCGCTATTGTAACCCATGTTGCCGACAGCCGAACTTGCATCCTGCACCCGGCCGGCACAACCCACCGCCAACTCAGCGACAGTGAGCTTGAAGAAAGCGGAGTGGGTGCGGACTTGCTGCGCTTGTCCGTGGGCATTGAGCATGTGAACGATATTCTGGCAGATGTAGAGCAAGCCTTGGCGAAAGTTTAAGTTAAATAATCACTTCAACTAAACTTTCTTTAAAAGAAAGCGTTTTTTGAAGATGAGGTATTAGGCCTAAATCAGTCTAAAAGAGCGAAAAAACAAGAAAAACAGACCTAAATTAAAAAACTTTATCATTTTGCTTGACAGGCCCTATAGCTTGTGATAGTATAGGCGAGCAAATGACCCGAGTGGCCTTGAGCCAACCTTAATTTTTAGGGTCCAGCATATTTAAACGGAGGTAATCCTTATGTCAACCTACATGCCAAAGGCGCAAGAGATTAACCGCAAATGGTATTTGCTTGACGCTGCGGGCAAGCCCTTGGGCCGTGTTGCGGCTCAGGCAGCCATACTCTTACGCGGCAAGCACAGGCCATATTTTACACCACACACCGACTGCGGTGACCATGTTGTCATTATCAATGCCGATAAGGTTCTTTTGACCGGCAATAAGCTTGAGCAAAAAATCCATTATCGTCACAGCGGTTATATTGGCAATCTCAAAGAAATCAAGTATTCCGATCTCATGCAAAAACGCCCGGAGCGTGCCGTTGAACTCGCAGTTAAAGGCATGCTGCCAAGCAACACACTGGGCAGGAAAGCACTAACCAGGCTTCGCATCACAAAAGGTACGGAACATAAGCACACAGCTCAACAGCCCGAAGAGTGGGCATTATAAGAAGGGGGGCAAAAAAGATGTACAACACAAATCCTTATTTTTACGGCACAGGCCGCAGGAAGGAATCCGTTGCAAGGGTAAGGCTTTACCCCGGTAGCGGCAAAATCACCATCAATGACAGGGACATCGACGATTATTTCGGGCTTGAAACTCTTAAGCTCATCGTTCGCCAGCCTCTCGTCTTGACCGATACACTTGAAAAGCTTGATATCGTCTGCCGCGTTAACGGCGGCGGGGTTACGGGTCAAGCAGGCGCAATCCGCCACGGTGTTTCGCGTGCGCTTCTTCTTTATGATGAAGAGTTGCGTTCAACTCTTAAAAAAGCAGGCTTCCTCACCAGGGACCCGCGCATGAAAGAGCGCAAGAAATACGGTCTCAGGGGTGCAAGGCGCGCACCGCAATTTTCCAAGCGTTAATTTTCTGTTTCTTTACACACGAGTTTGTTTACAATTACAAAGTTTGCTTATCGCAAGCGCCAACCGTCAGGGGGTTCATTCCCTTTGGCGGTTTTTTGTGTTCAAAAATAGATATAGAAATAAATAAAAATA
>JAAYSC010000051.1 GCA_012524025.1 Clostridiales bacterium
CAGTTCGTGTTTTTTCGCAAATTCATTGTACTGATTCTTTGTATGCAAGGGAAGTGGTTCGCGCCATTTCCCTTTATTTTTTGCCAATGATAATTTTACACTAAGTGAATTTTACGCTTAAAGATAGAAAGCGCCCCGATTAACCGAGGCGCTTTCATCAGCTGATTTTTTATCGTATCACCCACAAACATCGGGGCTTAAGACACATTTTATTTACTGAATGAAGTCCTTTTCCCGGATGCGAACTGAAGAATCATAAGAGCATCGAGTACATTGACCCTTTCATCTCTGTTAACATCTGCCAATACCAATTGGAACCCCGTCAAGGGAGATTCCCCCGTAACATGCTTAAGTGCCATCAAGGCATCAAGGGTATTAACTCTGCCATCAATGTTAATATCACCAAGCCATGTTGCCGTATATGTGGCTTCGCAATTCGCAGGAACAATTTCAGGGTACCAACCCATAAAAACATGGTCTCTTTTTGCAGGGTTTGGAGGAACCGAGGGATATGCACCATGATTGGTTGGAACAATTAGAGATTCATCGCCGTTATTGAAGTCAAAAGTAATGTCATAAACATTTAGTACCCATTGAGCAGTATAGGTTGCCGCAGCCGTTGCAGCAACAAGCTCGGCATCCCAACCTACAAAGGTATGCGCATATTTTTCAAAACCCGTGGGGGCTTGAGGTACTTTGCCGTGTTCTGTTGGAACAATGACATCATCTTCACCGTTGTCAAGCACAAAGGTTATGTCATAAATTTGGGCCTCCCAAAGAGCTTTTACAAAAAGGTTTTCTTCGGGGAAGATTGCGGGTAGCGCCGGCTGCCATTTCAAAAAGATATGGCCTTCCTTCGTTGGGGCACTGATATCGGGAATGGGGTCACCGGTTTTACCGAAAATCGGCGCAACCGCACTTCCGCCGTCACTGTCAAAGCTAATGCAAACCATATCATCAAACACGGTCGGGTGCGGTAATAAAATTAAGGTGGGGTAATTGTAATTTTCCGTTACGCCTATTTCCCAATCCCAACCAAAATTAAAGTTTACAAAGCTTCCCGCAAGGCGCATTTCCGCCTCTGTCAAAGCAGTGCCAAGAGTATTTGTAGGGTTTTGGACAACGGTATCAAGGTAGTAGCTGGTTTTGACATTTTCACTTTTCAAGCTTTCCCCGACTACACCGCCAAAGGAATCGTTTCCTATTACATTACCTACATTATAGGTGTTGGTAATTAAAGAATTAGATTTTGAGTTATTACCAACCACTCCGCCAACTACAGACTGCCCGGTGACATGGCCGGTATTGTAGGCGGTTGTAACCGAGGTTAGAGTAGAGTTTTCGCCAATAATTCCTCCGACATTTTCAATGCCCGTTACATCGCCCAAGTTGAAGGATCTCCTTGTTGAACCAACTGCATTTTCTCCACTACCGCCGAAAAGGCAACCTATTAGCCCTCCGACAGCGTCTTCACCCGTGACTTTTCCAAGGTTATAACATTTATCAAGGTGAGCTTGCGCACCTTCTCCCACCAAACCGCCAACTCGTTTGATGCCTCTTACTTCGCCGGTGTTGTAGCTGTCTCTTAACCCATAGTCACCTTCGCCGCCGTACCTTCCGATCAAACCTCCGACATTATTGACGCCTGTCACCCTACCGCTATTACGCAGGTTGTTTCCTTCGCCCCAGAGCCATCCTGCCACGCCACCGATGTCGTTGCGTTTACCGACAACCGTTCCGGTGTTATAAGAATTTATCACAGAGCCACGATAACAATTGCCAACCACACCCCCGACATTCACATCGCCCTTTATATAGGAGGACTCTACACCGACATTTGTGATAGTTGCTCCGGAAGCTCTTCCGAACAAACCTACATAGCCGGGTTCATCAAGATACTTGTCGATGTCAATATAGATTCCGCGTACTGCCCTGCCGCCACCGTCATAATGCCCGCTGAAATTGAAAATATAGCTTATGCCGATCGGAAACCAAAGATTTGCTGTTTTTCCTTCTGCAAGGCCGGTAATTACTCCTTCTTCATCCACTGCAAACACATCCGGATAATTGAGCACAATATCGGCCGTTTGCAGAAAATACTTGTTTGCCGAATAAGAAGTACCGCCTGCATTCGTGTTAACCATGAGTTGTGCCAAATCTCCGGCGTTTGAAATCAAATACGGCTTAAGCTCGCTTCCCTCTCCGCCGGAATAACCGGCATTCTCATTTTGAGCCGGAATTGTGCCGTCCCAGACTTCGTTGTTTGCAAAGCCCCATGTTGGCACAAGACCGAAAACCAACACAATTACCAGAAAAATCGAAGAACATTTTCTTATCATTTTCAACATAAAAATCCCTCCCCCAAAGCAACAACATTCGACGAATAAAAACTCATTTAAATTGTACTATTTCTTTTATCAAATGTCAATAATTTTTGTTGGCTTTTTATTTTTTGCTATTGTTTACATTTGTGGAGGTTACAAAACAAATTAAGGCAGAAAGGCGGATTTAGCCCGCTTCTGCCTTATTTGTTTCAAGCTATCTTCACTTGCGTCTTTTTTTAACATCATCACGGATTTCTTCCAAGTAAGCCGTGTTTACCGCGCCCGTTGCCCTAAAACCCGCAACCGTTTTTGACATGGCGTCATAGTTTAGCTTGGTGCCTTGGCTGTCTGCCAAATAGTCAACCGCCCTATCCGGCGCGATGCCAAAACGCCCTGCGGTTTCAACCGCGTCAATGTTGGCGCCCAAGAAAATGAATTCCCAATCGTACTTTGTTTTTTGTTTTTCGATAAGGTCTTTTACCTTTTGTGCGGAGTATTCCCGGCTTGAGTTTTCTTCGCCGTCGGTAATAATTACGAAAAGTATTTTTTCTGCCCTATGCTCTTTTGCAGTGTTCTTTTGCACATTTGCGATTTTGTGGATAGTTCTTCCGATTGCATCAAGCAAGGCGGTTGATCCGCCGACTTGGTACTCTTTGCCCGAAATGGGGCCAACGGCTTCAAGGTCGATGCGGTCGTGGAGCAGTTCATAATCGTGGTCGAAAAGAACCGTGGTGATTCTGCATTGGCCTTCAACCGCTTTTTGCTTTTCAAGCATGGAGTTGTAGCCCCCGATGGTGTCTTTTTCCAGCCCCATCATAGAGCCGCTTTTGTCCAAGATAAAGACCAGTTCAGTTAACTCTTTTTTCATTGTTATGCCCTCCTTAAGATTTTTGTTTTTGCCTTGATTGCGACTTAAGGATAGCAATTTTTATAAGGGACAAGGTCGCTTTGGAAGCGACAAATTAACTTTTATGCCCCCAACAAGGGTTGGTCATATTCAAACAAAATCTCATTTATCTTAAAGATATCATAACTACCGCTTATAATAAAATACTCGACTATCACATCAAACTTCACTGCATGAGAAAGCGCGAAACCTGCTTGTTTTAGGAATTTATCGGTTTCTTCAAGGGTTAATTCAAGAGCCAAAGCCAAGGCAATTGCTGTGCGCTTGCTTGGCATATAATTTTCATTGGACCTAATCTTTGAAAACAATTTACGGTCAAGGTTGGCTCGCTTGTAAACTTCGACATCTGTCATGCCCTTGCTGTCAATCATGCGCAAGAGCATTGATGCAAATGATTCATCAAGCCTTGTGTCCAAGTCAAAGGGCGCGGCCATACCGGCCGAACTTACACTTTCATGGCAGGGCTCCGCTCCTATTTGGGAGGGGAAGCTCCTTACAGACAGCTCTTTCTTTTCAACATCAAGCAAATCCCTATGTTTACCCCTGTGTTCTTTAACATAATGTTCGCTGATATAGCTTTTAACCGCACCGAAAAGCTCGCGTCCGGCACTGAAGGCTGCCCTTCCCCAAACCACAAGTTTCACATCAAGGTCATGGTCTGCAATAAAATCTTGAATAGCCGTGCTCGCAACCCGCAAGGCCTCATCTTTTGGGTAGCCGTATATACCACTTGAAATCAGGGGAAAAGCCACGCTTTGGCAATCGTTTTCAAGGGCAAGTTTCATTGAGTTTGTATAAGCTGCCCGCAAGAGCCTCTCGCTTTCCTCTTTTTCATCTTGCCTATAAACCGGGCCGGCTGTGTGTATAACAAATTTTACGGGCAGGCCAAAGCCCGGTGTGATAACGGCTTGGCCTGTTTTAATCGGGCCGATTTTGTCACAAGCCGCTTGGAGCTCTGCCGGACCGGCGGCTTTAAAAATAGCACCGCAAACACCTCCGCCCATTTTCAGCCCTGTGTTGGCGGCGTTTACAATTGCATCTACTTTAAGTTTTGTAATATCTTCCCGGATGATGGTAAAAGGCATTTGTAGGCCTCCTTTATGGTTTCACTTATAAACCTTTCATGTTTTCAACTTATATCTCGTATTTTTTCCCTTACCTATTTTTACTATCAGACCTTTTTTCACCATTTCATTAACAGTGTTTACTGCGTAAGTAGTGCTGATTTCCATAGCCTTTTCTACATCCCTGCGAGTAATTTCCCCTTTTTCTGAAAACAGATCAATTATCGGCGAGAATCTTTCACCTTCAGAATCTCGTCTAACATAAGCATTCGTATCACTGTCGCCGTTAGTATTAGGTAACACTACCTTGAAGGCCCCTTGTGTGCTTTCAAACAAAGGCTCAAAGCCTGTTCCTTGGTAGCTGGAAATTATTTTACTTATACCGGTTCCGTAAGCTTCAATCAGCCTCAACCTATAAAATAAGGCTGCCAACTTTTCATTTCTCGGTTGAGATGCCCCTATCATTACCGCCTCTAAAGACAGCCCGGGTACAAGCCCACCCAAAGAAATAATTTCCAGACGATCCGAATACAAGCTAATGAGTGTGCTTGCGCTAAAGGAGTAATCCCTGTGAACAAGAGCATTTAGCAAGGCTTCCCTTACCGCTTCTTCGGGGAAATCCCTTTTATCTATCCTTACTAAATCTTGAAAGCTTGCCCTTGTGCCGTTATAAAAATCTATAATTTTATAAGCATCTGCCAATTGAGAAAACAAGGAACCGCTAAATTCTTTTCTGTCTTTGAAAACAGCCTTATCAGCGCCTTGAAAAAGTGCAAATTTTACAGTGTGCTTACATTGATCGGATACTAACAAACCCATATTTGTATATATTTTGTCCGATGTCATAAGGCCAAGATTTTCCATTTGGATATCCGAAAATTCAAGTTTTCGCTTTTCAAACTCATTGGATAATGCGTCAAAAGTTAATTCCTGCATGACGGAACGGTTCATTTCAAACGAATCCCCATCCGTTGTTTTAATCATCATGCGGATGGAATCTTCGGTAGCCGGCGCCGAACTTGCTCCGTTTCTGACATAAACTCCCGATGGTTTTAGACCTTTGGCATACAAATAATAGGGACGTTTCGTTCCCTGTAACACTGTGATTTTTAATATGGTTTTACCCTCTTTTTCTAAGGGTTCTATTTGGGTAAACATTGTGATATCGGGGCGGACACTATCCCTCAATGCATTTGTTATTTGTTGCATTACAAAATCTATATCTGTAATGCCTACTATTGTGCCGGTATCCGACACACCAAGGTAGACTTCCCCACCTTTTGTGTTGGCAAAAGCAATGATTTCTTTTATTAGGTCTGCGGTATATCTTTCTTTTAGTTCAATGGTTTCGCTCTCATAAAAGCTCATAATTATCACCCTTCAAGCAGAGTTCTGCCACTTGCTGCCACATTCTGCCAATATTCTAACAGAACTTGTGGCAGAATGCAAGTTTTCCCTACTGGCAGGCCTCATGAGCCTTGCCTGTCAAATGTTCTATATCAATGGCAATAATGTAAGCGCTTTCGCATTCGTTTACAGATTTTTCCCGCTCTGCTTCCGGTCTGTCACCGGCCAGCCTTTCGTTAAGGGCACGGGAGGCTTTGACTCTTTCTTCCCCCTCGGCTATTCTTGCTCGGCCGAAGGCAATAACACTGCTATAGTGGGTGGTATATTCCGCACTGACAATCTTATCCGCTCCCACAAGGGCGAATGAAACTTTGGGATTCTTTAAAACAGCATCTACTTTGTGGCCTTCCTTGGCCGTGTGGAAATAAATTTTATCTTGATGATAAACATAGTTTAGGGGAAGGGCATAGGGGTAGCCCCCGTCACCCAGGCAAGCCAAGACCCCGGTTTTACCGGCTTTCAAAAGAGACTTAGCGGCCTCGGGTGTCATCTGCCTTTCTTCTCTTCGCATGGTTCTGAACATAGGTCCCTCCGAATAATAAAAGTATTTTTACAAATTCTTGCGTTTATCAATAAATTTCAAGAAAAGATCTGCCTGCTTTTCTAAGAATGGTTGACTCACCGTCAGCTTTAATTTTCCGTCTTTATCCTGCTCTTGGCCGGCATTGGCAATGGTTAGGCGAAGGGAATTCATCACATCCATATTGACAATACCTAAAAGCGAGCCCAAAGTGTCCTGAGCGGAACATGTGCCGGACAGGCCCGGGGTTATGCCGCTGATGGCCGTCGGTTTTCTTGCAAGGACCTGCCGCCTTAGCTCTTGGCTCATGGGGCGTGAAAGCCAGTCTAACAAGTTTTTCAAAAGCCCGGGCATAAAGTGGTTATATTCGGGGGTGAAAAACCAGATTCCGTCCGCCGCCTTGACTGCTTCACGCACACGCGCGACCGCTGCCGGGGTTGGGAATTCCATATCTTCATTCATCATGGGGATATCCCCATATTCAAGGATGGTGAATTCTGCCCTGTCACCCAAAACTTCTTTGGCAGCCAAGGCTAATTGGCGATTTAAAGAATCCTTTCTTAAAGAACCGACTATTGCTAAAATTTTAATCTTTTCCATTTTCTATTCCCCCTTTAGCTTTAATTTTTAGATTTAGGGTCTTGCAAGCCCTCGATTGCTCCGCCGGCGATTGCCCATATATAGAGGCCGGCAACCGTCCCGTAAGGGCTAAATCTTTTTTTATATTTTTTAAACAGTTTTCGGTCCACTTCTTTGTGACCGTAAAGCATGCGAAGCCCCCTGTGAATGGCAAGGTCACCGAAAGAAAAAACATCCGGCCTTTGCATGCAAAAAATCATAATCATTTCGGCTGTCCAAGGGCCGATGCCCTTGAGGGCGGTGAGCTCTTTTATAACTTCGTCATCGCCTTTTCCCCAAAGGGCATTTAAATCAAACTCGCCCGACTTTACTTTTTCGGCAAAATTCTTTATGTACTCGGCCTTACGAAAGGTTATGCCGAATTTTTGAATCTCTTCAACTGAAGCGGCTGAAATCGTTTCAAGGGACACTTGCCCCAAGCCCTCTTTCATTCGCTTGCGGACAGTCACATGAGCGCTTGTGGAAATCTGCTGGCCCACAATATGGTCAACCACCGAAAAAAATAAGTCACTTTCAACCGGACGCTTGATGGGGCCGATTTTCTCAATGGCCTCCCCCAAGCGTTTGTCCTTACTTTTTAGATAGTTTGTCTCTTTTTCACCGTATTCGAAATACATACATCAATTTTCCTTCTTCTTTTTAATCCCAAACATCCGCACTCTACATCGCAGTGGGGTATTTTAGTTTGTTTTCATAGCTTTGCGGCTTCCTCTTGCTTTTTCTTCAAAAAATTCCTTGTGTAAAGCAGAGTGGCAAGAACCGGGAAGACCAGGGCCGACAGCAGGCCTATTTTAATCGCCCCTTGCTCGGATGTTAAATTCATGTTTGAAAACAGGGTTAGGGTGCGCTCACTTTTAAGCGCAAGGTCGGTGACCGAGCCGACTAATTGCGGGCCGACCGCTGCACCCAAATCCCCGGCTGCTGCCATAAAGGCAAAAATTGCCACACCGCCTTTGGGGAATTTTTCGGAAACGACAATAAGGCTCCCCGGCCAGAGCATGGCCGTGCACAAACCGGTAAGGGCACAGGCGGCCAAACCTACCAACGGGATGTTCGAAAAAGCCGCCACAAGGTAGCAGGCCGTGGCCCCCACGGCACTGATTGCCAAGGTTCTGTAAATATTTTTCCCAATCCTCGAATAAAGGGTTCTGCCCGTTCCCAGCATGACGGCAAAAAGGGCAACCCCAAAAATATCCCCCCATACCTTTGAAATGTTTAGGGCTTGCTCAAGATAACTTGAGCTCCACTGGGCCATGGTGCATTCACTTGCCCCGCCCAGAGCGATACAAGCCAAGCAGATTAAAAATTCTTTCTGCATAAGCAAGGATAGGGCCTTGGAGGCTCTTTCGGGTGTTTCAAGCTCTGATATTGTGGATTTGCTAAAAAGGAAGAAGGCAGTCAGGGGTACCAGCATCCAAAAAAATGCCAACCACTGCCAATTTTCCCTGCCCAAAAGCGTTAAGAGCAAGGTGCTGACAACAACTACCACCACAACACCCCAAGCATAGGCCGAGTGAAGCTTGCTCATCTCCCTTTCCGGGTTGTCCGAAGGAAGGGCGGCTATTACAGGGCTTATTAAAACTTCTGCCAAACCGCTTGCCGCGGAAAAAATTACAGTCCCCATAAGCAGCCCCAAATAAACCCTGCCGGGGAAAATAAAGGGGAAAAGACCGGAGACAAAGAGACCCATGGCGGTTAAGACCGGAGTAAGCCTAACAAGCCTTTCCATGGAAAACTTGTGGGAATAAAAAGATAGGACTAAATCAACCACTAATTGAGTTGTAAAATTTATGAAAACAAGGGCACCCAACTTTGAAAAGGAAATGTCATAAAGGTTGCGGAAGGAAAGAAAAAGTAAAGGTGACAAGGTGGATACCACAGCCATTGAGGCACTGACCATATAGCAAGCGTATCTTACAAGACCGTAGTTTTTTTCTTGCATGCAAAGCTCCTTTTAGAAACCGATTATTCAACTTCCTATTTTAAATCATATTTTACCAAGCATGGGCTGCCATTGCAATAATTACTAAAAAACCAATTAGGCCGCCCGAAGGCGGCCTAACATGAAAGTTTAATATTGATTGTTCTATTTATTATATTCTATTGCATCTACCGGGCAAACTTCAATTGTTTTTTGCAGTCTTTCCTCGTCAATTTCCGACTCATCATGTTTCTTGACAATCGCCTTCTTGCCTTTCATTTCAAAAAGCTCGGGGTAAGCCTTGACGCATACGGTGCAACCCATGCAGGCTTGGTTGATAGTTAAGCCCTTTGTGACACTTTCATCTTTGGGCAAATCTTCATCCTTAACCACTTTGTCGGCAATCCATGAGAAAATTATAATTGCCAAAACGGTAAGTACCCAGCGTAAAGCCATAAACTTAGGGCCCAAAAACTTTGCTTCGTTTAAGAGCATGGGGACTTTGATAACCGCCCAAGAGCTTAAAATTATTATGATATTTCGAATCGAAGCCCCTTTTTTGTGGAGCATAACACACATGGGAAAGGCCGCATAAATAGGGCCTGCCGAAATACTGCCGATGACGAATGCCAAGAGGGCTCCCTTCATTTTGGCGTCTTTGCCCAAAAACTGCATAATTTTTTCTTTAGGCATCCACAAGTCTAAAAGTGCCGTGAGAACAAAGATAACCGGCATTATCATTAGCATTTCTTTTATATAGTAACCACTGTTTTTTACCGAAGCCAGACCCATGCTTGGGCTTACGATTGCAACAACTCCATAGGCTATAACAATGATAATAAAAAACAGATTTTCTTTTATCTTTTTTAAAACAGTCATATGAGTACCCCCATTACAAGTGCAATAATAATTGCGAAAAGAAAGCTAAGCCCGTTTCTTACTGCTGTAAATTTAGCACCGAATTCCTTCTTTTCAAGCGGAAAGGTAACAACCCCCACCATGGTCAGCGTAGTTAAGAAGGCTACGGAGGGAACTATCCCCACCCCGGCATCCACCAAAGTCCCCACTATTGGGAAAGCAATAAAAGCCGGTATTAAAGTAATTGTGCCCAATAAAGCCGCGGCAACCGTGGCGATAACGCTGGGTTGTTTTTCTACAAAAGCTGCAATATTTTCCGGCGGAATAAAGGTTAGAATCAGCCCGATTGCAAATATAATCGAAAAGATACTCAGGGCCATACCCTTCCCCATATTGAGTGCCATTTTAAGTGCCTGTTTCGTCTTTTCCTTGTTTTTGGTAAAAGATACAATAAGGAAAATCAGAGTCCCAAGCCAGATGGCAAGCGTAAAAACATCCATTTAAACTTCTCCAATCCTAATATCGTTTTGTTTTTTATAACTTAACTTAAGATCTTCTCCTTTTCTTTTTCGACCATTTTAGCTTAATTCATCCGAAGGGAATAGACACATAGGTTTCTTTCTGCTATTATTATTTCAAAGATTTTGGGGACGAGCTTCATGGGGGTGGAGTCTTTTATGTTGGGAAAATTGCAAAAGCTGACACTTTTCAAAAATATAGAAGCTGAAATAATCAGTGGTTTGATTGCGAGCGGGCAAATCACCGAACATTCCTTTCGCAAAGGTGTTACGGTGCATGAACAAGGCACTGACTGCCGTGGAATAGACCTTGTGTGGGCGGGTAAGCTAATAGCTTATTCTTTGGCGGAAAGCGGTTCGGAAATAATTGTTTTTGAATTTATTAAAAACAATATTATAGGTGCTAATCTTTTGTTTGGTGACCAAAACAAATACCCCATGAATATTTATTGCACCGAAGATTCCACCCTTTTTCACATTTCTAAATCCGCCATAAGTGACTTACTCAAGGATTATGATTTTGTTATTCCCTTTGTAAAGTCGCTATCCTTAAATTCTCAAGGAATGAATCAAAAAATAGCTATGTACACGCAAAAAACCTTGAGGGAAAACTTAATAGATTATTTTTCTGACCTGGCTGAAACACAAGCCTCTAAAACAATCATCTTGCCGGTTTCTAAAAAACAGCTTGCCGACCATTTCGGAGTTCAAAGACCGTCACTCTTTCGCGAATTAAAACGAATGAAAGACGAAGGTTTGCTTGAAATTGATAATAGAACCATCAAGATTTACTTCTAAAGCCAAGGGATTCCAAAACTCTTTTTTAAGCCATAGCATAAATCATGGCTGTCATCAATGCTAAAAGCAAACCTATTAAAACAAAAAACCGCATTTTTGAGCAGGTGTTTTCTACACACTTGTGTTATAATTGCCTTGCGAGAGCTTTAATTACTAAAGGTGGTGTTTTTTTGAAAAAGACTGCAAATAGGGCTTTAATTTTCGCTTTGGTTTTATTGTTTTTATTGGTTTTCAGCGCCTGTAAACCAAGGGACGCTTCCGACCCCGAAAGTAGCCAGGCGCCTGATGGTATGACCCTTGTTAGGAAAGATGAAGACGGCCTGGTTGAAATTCAAATTAAAAACGGAGCGGCCACCATTAGCTTTGATTATGACAGGTGGGATGAACTCCATCGGGTGTTTGAAGATGAAGACGGCCCCGCAATCAAAGCCACCTTACCCCAAGGCCCAATGAAGATAAATGGCCTTGAAGGCAATGTACAAGACGCTTGCATCGGCAAGGTTGAGGCCTTGGATTGGACCTTGGGTAATGACTTTGTGACCCCCAGCGTTTTTTTGCTTATGGAAGACGGTAGCGTGGGGCACTTTCTGGCAGTTTTCCCCTACCCCGAAATCAGGGATCTTGACCAACCTTTTGACGAAGATTTTTGGGAAGCCGACCGCCTGCCCTTTCTTGAAGGTATTGAAAGCCTGACTTATGAAAGCTCAAAAGAAGGCCAAGGCGAAATGACTGTTTTGGCCCAAGATGACCGCGGTTTAAGTTATGACCTTAGGTTGCCCGTTTCTATAGTAGATATATTTGAAGGAACTTGGATCGGAAACATCCGCTTGACCGAAGATGAGGAAGGTCACCCTACGGTTTCGCACCTTACTTTTTTAGAGGACGGAACACTTTATTATGATGTGGGGATAGGCCGTGGGCCTTCAATATCTGAATTTGAGATGTGGGAAGGCACTTATAACATAGTTTTGGCGGAAGGCCAAGCTTACCCGCCGGGCACAATCAGCCTTGAGCTCAACCGCGAATGGCAGATTACCCGGGACCAAGAAAACCAAGCTTATATATCCCAAAACTCACAAATTAAGGGGAGCTACCGCTTCGCAAGCCCCGACAGGGGGATTTTAGACTTTTACCCCAACACGGGCGATTTGCTTTACCCCTATGAAGAAGACTTTGAATATTCATTTTGGCTCTATTACCGTGCCGACCAAGATATAGGTTTGGACAATATGTCCGACAGTGATTTAAGCGAGCTGCTTGTAAGTCAGGTCGGTGGAGTTTATGACATGGTGCAGGCCGGTATGTCAACGCTTGTTACCGGCGAAATCAGTGAAGTCCCCTATGGTGGTTTTTGTAAGGATATTTGGTTGGGGACAAACCATGAGGGCAAATTTACAAAAGAAATTTTATACTCCATAGGTCAATCCGGTGCCATTTATGAATATGACGCCGTGGAAGACTTCTGGGCCATGGTTAGCGGTGAAGCCGACGCCCAAGTGACCACAAGCATGGCCTATGTTAAGTTTTTTAAGACCCATTATTCGGGCCACACCGATTTTTATGTGGATACCGTGCTGTGGATTGATGATGACCACGCCCCCAACGGTTATAGGATAGAAAACCCCAATGAAGAATGGTTGCCCTACCTTGTTAACAGAAGGACGCAATTTTACTTCTTGAATTATGACAACCCCGACTTTGAAAAGATGGAGTCGGTGGAAATGAACATGGACCAAGCCCTTGCAGAGGCGCAAAAATATTTTAGAGACGAGGAAGGTTTCTTGGCAAAAGTGACTGCGGAAGGCTCAAAAATATTATCGATTAAGGAAATTTATGTCCCTTAAAAGCGGTGCATGAGGCATTAAGAAATAAAAAAAGGAGCCCCCAACGGCTGACTGTTGGGGGTTCTTGGCTTTTTTGCCCTTTTAATTTTCTTTTTTATTGATAAGAACTTGTAAGATGAGAAAGAGGAAAAAGAGGCTTGTTATAACAAAGCCCACAGGGGTCATATAGTCAGAGCCGAAAACAAGAAGCGGTAAGACAGAGAGTACTAAGGCAAGGGCCGTAGAAATCAAAATGGTTTTATTAAGCCAAGGGCGGGCGGTCTTTTTAAAGAGGTCAAATAAAGACAAGAGGATGATAAAAACCGTAAGCAAAGCCGTTAAAAGCGGGAAGAAGTTTGCGTAGCCGAAAGGGGTCAAAGAAAAGTATGAATATGTTTGCCTTATTCTTTCATCCGGTGTGGCAAAGTTCAAGGCTACTCCGTAGGGCAGAATTTCTAAAATTAGAATAGTGAGCAAGCTTATAAAGGAAATTGTTTTTAAGAGGATTTTTGATTTTTTCATGATATCCACCTTCACTTTTCAATCTAATAGATGCGGGAAGGAAAAAACTTTTATCTTTATTTATGCCCTCCTTTTATTATATTTTCTAACACCCATTTTTATGTCGGGTTTAAGTATAAGATTTCGAAAAATTAAGTTTTCTTTTGTCAAATTATTGCCGTAGAATACTATATCTTTTTTTCGCCTCTCTTGAGCAAGTGCTAAGTCACACCCCTTGCCTTCCTTTAGTGTGAGTGGAATGCTTTGACCTGCGCCGGCATAAATTTTAGTCTTACCATTCATGGTAAAACCGGCTAACTTCATCATCCACCCCATTAGGCCGGGCATAGGTTCAAGCTTGCCGACACTGTTTATATAAACCACCGGTGCCCCAAAAGCCTCCGCATATAAATTGCAAAAACAGTCATTGGTCGCAACTTCTTCGGCATCTTTTTTAGGGTTGGCGGGGCTGCCGTGGGGGAAGACGATGAGCGAAATTTCCTCATCTTTAATATTCTCATAAAAATGCTTGCGCCTTGAATCGTAGCAAATGGCAACAGCTACATTCCCGAAGGGTGTTTTTATGATATTGCCAAACCATCCTCTTTTAAAAACTGCCGCTTCCCCTTCACTTTTTGTAACAATACCATATACACGCTCTGCATCGGCAATCATATAACGGTTGTAGTAATCCCCATTTTCAAAATCGAGGTAACCCAGGCCTATGAATGTATTGTATTTTGCCGCAATTTCCATAGCCCAGGCCGAGGTATCCTTGCCGCAAGAATCGGCATATTCCCAAACTTTTTGGTTTGGCATATAACTGCACATGGCCAGTTCCGGCAGCAAGACCAAGTCGGGTGACGGCAGCTTTGAAATAAGTGATTCTATATATTTCTTTCTTTCACTGATTCCCTTTATGTCGTTATTTAATTCCAAGGCAAATATTCTCATGTGCCCACCTCGCCGGTTAGGTGTTTAAGTTATCATATTCCAAAAACCATTGCTCCACCCTTAGACTAGATATTGCTTTAAATTTAGGGGATATCGTAAAAGACTTGGAGCTTGGCAAAGATAATTATTTTCTCGATAGTATTGACAAAAAAAACTTAAGCCTGTATAAT
Organism: Clostridiales bacterium; assembly: GCA_012524025.1. Taxonomy (GTDB): domain Bacteria; phylum Bacillota; class Clostridia; order Oscillospirales; family Acutalibacteraceae; genus UBA1447. The sequence continues at coordinate 14,405 of JAAYSC010000051.1, forward strand.
TAAATTAACCTCACAGGTTAATTTTGTTGCGAGGTGTATAGTTGGAAATAGAGTATAAAAACAACAAGCTCCAAAAAATTTGCACTCTTGCTCATGTTGCAGTTAAGGAGCATGGTCAAGAAATGGCTGATAAAATCCATCAACGAATCGATGAAATAGAAGCCTCAGAGTCGGTGGAAGACATGATCAGATTTAGAATTGGACGATGCCATGCCTTAAGCCAAAATAGGCGAGGACAATACGCGATGGATCTAGTCCATCCTTACAGGCTAATATTCACAAAAAAAGAAGGTCAAATTCAAGTAGTAAAAATCATTGAAATAGATGATTATCATTGATATTTCAAAAAAGGAGGGGTCATAATGACCAGGAGCAAAAGCTACATAGCAACTCCACCCGGTTTCACAATTAAAGAACAGTTAAAAGACCGAGGCATGAGTCAGAAAGAATTTGCCTCTCGTATGGCTATGTCTGAAAAACATATAAGTAACTTAATAAACGGAGCAGTCCAGCTGACACATGAAGTTGCAAACCGCTTAGAGATGGTTCTTGGGGTACCAGCTAAATTTTGGAACAATCTGGAAACAATTTACAGAGAAAAACTTGTCAAGATCGAATCTGAAAACTCTATGGAAGCTGATGTTGAATTCGCCAAAAAATTACCCTACAAAAAAATGGCTGATAATGGATGGGTTCCCAAAACCAATCGAGTTGGAGAAAAGGTAGTCGAGCTGAGAAAATTTTTTGAAACTGTTGAGCTTGAGCTCCTTTTTAAACACGATTTAATCCCCAAAATTGCTTGCAGAAGGCAAGCCGTAACCGAAAAAGCGGATTATGCCCTAATCGTCTGGGCACAAAAAGCCAAGTTGGAAGCTCGCCAGATTGATGTTTCTCCCATCAATCTTGAACACTTAACTAACTTACTTCCGGAAATCAGAAAGATGACACTCATGGTTCCTGAAGAGTTTGCCCCCAAACTTGTCAAAGTTTTGGCCGATTGTGGAGTCGCGCTTGTTTTTTTACCACACATAGAAAACTCGTTTTTAAACGGTGCAACTTTTTTTGACAAGAAGAAGGTAGTTCTTGGCTTAACGGTTCGGGGAAGAGATGCCGATAAGTTTTGGTTTAGCCTTTTCCATGAAATCGGGCATATCCTTTTGGGTCACTTAAGCCAAACTGGTACTTCCGAGAAAGATGAGTTTGAATCAGATGAGTTTGCAAAAGAACAGCTTATTCCGGCTCAACAACTTGAAGCGTTCACTGCCGGAAGGAGCACTTTCAGTCAATCGGATATAATTGGTTTTGCAAGACAAATTGAAATAGACCCCGGTATCGTTGTAGGACGATTACAAAAAGAAGGTTTTATAAAATTCAATTGGCATAATGAGTTGAAAACCAAATACGAAATCTCAGCTTAATTTTGTATCCGTCGAAGGGGCTGGCGCAAAGTTTATCTTTTGCGGCAGCTCCTTTTGTTTATCTATCGGGCAACTCATCCGGAATATTAATAGCCTTGTATACCTTCCCACAGTTTGTACATTTCCAGTTGCACTTGTAACATCGTTACTATAGCGTTTCCCGTCCGTTGCCTTCAATTTCAGTTGCTTACAAATATTATTCTTTTATATACCCCGTTGTTGATACCTTGGCAACTAGGTTCCCGCTGTCGTCACTGACTTCAATTTCATAAAAGCAAATTTTCTTTGAGCTTTTTATGAGTTTTGCCTCGCCAAACAAGACCGGCCCCTTGCTTGCGCTAATATAATTTATTTGGCTTGTCAATGTCACAGTAAGTTCCCCGCCGCAATTTGCCGCAACCGCAAAGGCAAAGTCTGCCAGGGTAAAGATTGCCCCGCCCATGACAAAACCTTCCATGTTCAAATGCCTGCCTTCAATCTTCAGGCTGCATTTTGCATAACCGGGGTGGGCATCTTCTATCTCTATGCCGGTAGTTTCCGTTGCATAGAGATCTTTTTTGAATCTTTCTCTTGCGCTTTGTTTGTAATCCATCCTCGACTCCTAAATGGCAATAAAGAAGAGCTGACTTCAAGTTTCGCCGCATCATTGTCCACAACTTTTTTCAGGTAAGCCACTAAATCTACTTGCATCAGTTCCAAAATTTATTCTTTGCCACATAACCAATCAATCAGGTTTCTATGGACTATTCCGTCTGAGTCAGAAGTAATTTCATCAAGGGATAATACAATTTTCTCATAATTATCATTGATTTCTTTTAATGACCTAAACTCTCTTTCTCTCGTTTCTTTAGTAGATAAAAGGTAAGAAACTTGAATATACTTTTTATCTATCCCTGATTCAAGTTTCTTTTCAGCAATGAAATCTACTTCATACTGATTTGTTTTGCCAACAAAAACCTCATAGCCTTTTGACATTAACTCAAGCAATACAATGTTTTCTAAAACAAGCTCTATATCTTCTTCATTTCTGCCAATTATTGCCTGCCTCAAACCATGGTCAACCACATAATATTTTTCTTGACCGGAAAGTAATTTCTTGCCCTGAATATCATAACGCTTTAAGGGAATAATAAAATAAGCATTTTCTGCAAAGCTCAAATAATTAATTATTGTTGTTACCGAAGCCTTGAGCCCTTCATTTTTCAAGTATCGATTTACCGAGTTAGCTGAAAATGTTCTACCAATGTTTCCTAACACAAAAATCATTAATCTTCGTAATAATTCCGAGTCCCTAATTTTTTCTCTCTCTATAATATCTTTTAAAACAATTGAATTGTATAAATCTGATAAGTAATTTACATGATCTTGATATGAAAACTTTTGAAGAACGGTGAATGGCATTGCTCCTTCTACAATATAGTCTTTAAAATACTCCCTATCGCTTTTCTCTATTCCAATGCTCTTTTTGCCCTTCATATACTCGGTAAATGTAAAGGGATATATTTCAAACTTTACATATCTTCCTGCAATAAGAGTCGACAATTCCCCTGATAACAACTTAGCGTTGGAACCGGTGATATAAATATCAAGACCATCCCCGAAGCTTGCTCGCAAAGAGTTAATAACTTTCTCAAAGCTTTCAACTTCTTGAATTTCATCTAAAAATATATATGTTTTTTTACCTATCTCTTTTATTTTATTTTCAATAAACTCATTTAAAAGATGATAATCTTTCAATGGCTCATATTTAAGCTCTTCAAAATTAATGGTAACAATTTGACTGAGCTCCACTTTTTTTGAGATTAAGTGTTCTTGAATAAGCCTTAACATCACCGATTTGCCCGAGCGCCTAACGCCCACAATAACCTTTATTAGTTCAGTGTCAATAAAAGGTACTATCGCTTTTAGATAATTATCCCTGAGGATCATATGACCACCTCCCATTTCCATTGTAATGGAAACAAACGGCAAAATCAAGGCCTGCATCCATCGTGTTGTATGATATTTGTGTTTTTCGCGATTTCATCCATTATGATGGACAAAATTCTTTGGAAATATTCTCTGTTTTCTGATTTAGGCGACAAAAACAAGACTAATAGAGATAAATCTTTCTTAAAGCTTCTAAATCTTCTTTCTTCAACCCTAAGCAGTCTTCTGCATAGCTGTCAAAGCCCGGATAGCTTTCCACGCTTGCCAAGAAGCCTTCAATATATTCTTCCTTAACCATCAGGACGCCTTCTATAATTTTCAAAACTTCGGGATTCTTTGTCATTCTTCCGGCAAAGGATAAATATCTTTCAAGCTCATCTTTGCGGTATTGGTTTGACAACATATAGTTTTCTATAACATCCTGCCGGGATACACCCAAAGCCAGCATGAGCAAGGCCGCCAAGATGCCCGTTCTGTCTTTACCGGCCGAACAATGGAAGAGGAGCGGCTCACCTTCAAGCTCAATAATCTCTTTTATCAGGTCCCCAAAAGCATGAGACTTTTGGGCCATGAGTTTATAGGTGTCGCTTAAAAAGTCGCCCATCCCCATCAACATTTCTAAAGAAACATCTTGAATGCTAAAGCCTTCGGCTTTTACCGCCGCTTGCGATGGATTTAAGGCCAGCATTTGATCTTTCAAGGAATTGAAAATGGGTCTGTGCCTGTATTCTATCCCTTGAGGTAAGGTGTAGGAGGATGCTTTTGTTTCGTCATCGGCCCGCAAATCAAAAACGGTGGTAATTTTTAGGGGCTCTAATATGGCACCCAACTCTTCTTCGGAAAGATTTAATCCTCCGCTTCTGTAAAGGAGGTTTTCTTTAACCTTGCGGCCGTCCTTGCCTTCATAGCCACCTAACTGCCTTAAGTTTTCAATCTTTTTATCGTTGTTTTTTAGCAAGTTTTTACTTCCTTTCTTATCAGAACTCTCCACTAATTGTCTTATTTGTGTATAGTTCTGACTTCCTTCTTTTTCCCCGCAATCTCAATAAAGCCTTATCACCGATTAGGCAAGCTCGATATTAGCAAAAAATCTTAATCATACTTTTTCTTAGTATCAATCAAATAAGTCGGCAAGGCTTCATTTAACAGGCTCATGGTATGGGCCAGCGGGTTGCCCGCCTCTTGGTTTTCTGCCTTATCGTAATCAATGCTTTCTTGAATCTCGTCAACATAAGGAATTATTTCTTTGTTGGATGGGTCAAATTGCTCCAATGACCTGGCCAAAACCGCTTCATCAACTCCCCAAGTTTTTGCAAACTCGGCTGTGGATTTTTCCACTCTCGACTTTTTCCAATCCTCAAAGGCTTGGTCAAAGTCCAGTTCCGCCTTTATGTGGCCGGTTAAAAGCTCGGTTTCCACAAACTCCTTGAGCAGCTGTGCCTGCTTGGCCTGCCCCATGTCGCTTAATTCTTGAATTTCTTCATATATCAGCCTTAGGGTTTCATCGTCAACCGTCTTATAGCCTTTTTCATTTTTTACCCTGGCACCTATAAGGCTTAATATATGCTTTTCATCTATAACTTGTGTGGCAGTTATTCTGGTTTTTCCGCTTAAGGGGATGACCGGAATATCTTCGTCTTCATCCCTTTCCTTGTAGGTCAGGTTTTTATAGGCACCCACATATTTAAGCCAAGTGTGTTCGTCTAATTTAAAACTCTCGTCATCCCATTTGTATTCATAATATTGCATGACCTTGCCCAATTGATTTGATGCGTCCATGAAACAGAGAATAAAAAACTCCTTGGCTCTTTCATCCGAACTCAGGCTTTCCCATTGGGTCGGTTCTTTTAAGGATTTTTTGAGCTCTTCAATTTTTTGGGCAAGTTTGGCCGTGGCCGTCTTGTAATTTTCAACAAGGGCTATGGAACTCGTTCCGCCGCTCCCATAAAGTTTTAGGGCAATATTTACTTGTTCTTCCGTAATTTTAGGGTATAGGAAGTTTACAATGGAACCAAATTCTTTATCCTTGTTATAAACCCTGTTGGTTCTTGAATAGGCCTGGATTAAACCTTGAAGGGCCAATTGCCTGTCCACATAAAGGGTGTTAAGTCGCTTGGCATCGTAACCCGTCAACAGTTGGTCGGCAACGATTATAAGGTCAATGTTTTTTGGGGTTCTCCCGCTACCGCCCCTGGTACCCCTATCTACTATATCTTCAAAATAAGCTTCCTCACCTTTTTTCAAATCTCCACGGACAAACTCAATACCGGTAAAGGATGCATAATCTTTAAACATCTTTTCAATAATCTCAGGCTTTACTTTTTCTTTTTCCTTTTCCTCTTCATTTTCACCGCCAAAGCTGAAGGTTAGGGCGATATTTATACCGTCTTCCTTGTCTTCAAGCTGCCTTCTGAATTCGTCAAAATATTCAATGGCTCTCTTTTTATAGGCAACCGTCAGGATGGCGTTAAAGTACCTGCCTTTTGACTGTTCTTCCCAGTTGGCCAAGATTCTTTCAACTACCCTGGGAATGTGGGTTTCATCCTGATATACAAGTATATCGCGCTTGACCGCTTCTTTTTCCACCTCAATGTCACTTAGGGAAGAAACTTTTCTTTCTATCTCTAATTCAGACATATCCGGTTTTTCTTCCTGCATATGCTCAATTATTTGCAGACGCAAATCCTCATAGCTTGTAAATTCACCGGTATTAATATAATCAACATTAAAGCCCAGCACGTTGCCGTCGGCAATGGCTTGGTCTATGGTGTATTTATGAAGCTCCGGGCCAAAGAGCTTTTCGGTGGTGTCTATAAGTTCGCTCTTTTGATTTATCATACCCTTGACTTGGTTTTCATCAAATAGGGGGGTGCCTGTATAGCCGTAAAACAAACCGTTTTTTTTGAAAAAGCTCTTAATATTAACCATCATTTCGCCCATGGTGGTTCTGTGGGCTTCATCAATTATGAATACTATTTTCTTTTCAGCAAGCCCATAATCTTTGTTTTCGATTAGTTGCTTAACAAGGCTATTTAATTTAAAGGTTGTTGTGACTACTATTCCCTTGCTATATTCAATTTGTCTTTTCAATTGGGATGTATATTTTGTGCTGTCAACCCTTACAGGTTCGTATTTGGAATATGCTTCAAATTTTTCACCGGTCTTTTTGTCTAACTCTTTTCTGTCCACCAAGAAAATGACCTTGTCAAAACCGCCGCGGGTAGAAAGAAAGAGGGCAGTTTTAAAACTGGTCACCGTCTTACCGGAACCTGTGGTGTGCCAGACATAACCCCCGTGGGGGACTTTGTCTTCATTATCTAAACCGAAGGCTGCCAATTCTACAGCCTGCAGGGCATAAACCTGATATGGTCGCATTATCATGTGCCGGCGTTCTTCTTCATTTTCGGCTTCGTCAATAATTAAATAGTCTCCGACCATTTGATGGGCCATTGGAATCATTAAAAACTTAGCCACAACCTCCCGCCAAGCATTGATGGGGGTGTTATCCTTGTCCGCCCAGCCGAAGACAAACTTTAGGTTAAAGTCGTTTATGGTCTTGGGAGTAGCAAAATACCTGGTAGCAACTTCCGAGGTTATGACCATCATTTGGGAAAAGGCCATGAAGCCGTTATTATATTCGCCGTCCCTATAATATCTTTTGAACTGGTAGAAAGCTTCGGTCAAAGATTTGTCCGCCCGCTTTTGCTCAATGTTTATAAGAGGTAGGCCGTTAATGAGCAAGATAATATCAAAGCGGTTGCCATAGTGGCTTGTTACTTCCCTGGCAATGTTATAGCTGGAATCACCGCCACTGACCTGGGCTTTTTTGAAAATGGTCAAGGTTATCTGACGGCGGTTTACCTTGGGGTTGTTGTCCCTGTAGATGCCGTCAATTTTTCCTATAGAACCTTCCATGGATAAAACCTTGGCGGCTTCAAAGCTGTTTCCTATTTGCTTGACTTTGTTCATAACTTGCTCAAATTCGCCATTGGTCAGGGGCACACCTTCCAGCATATCCGCATTAAGGCGATTGAGCTCACTACGCCAGAAGTTGATTAAATCTTCCACCGTAACCTTAACCCAAAACAAAAACTATTTAGATATATATTTGGTTTGCTTCCAAGCCAAACAGATGACATTCCAACCTCCTCGGGGGTTTCCGATGAAGTGGTAAAAAATACATCTCCAAATTGAACCTCATCTTGTTTATCATCCATCTCGACATTTTCAGTTTGTCTTTCATCAGAAATCAAATTGTTAAAAACATTTAGATAGGTAACAAACTCTGCCTCTCCATGTCCAAAATCTTCTTTTGTTTTACCGGTCAAACCTGAATAAGTCTTCCCCATATCCCCAAGTCTACGCTTTTCCCATGGCTCCGTAAAACCTGCAAACCTTCTTTTGGGGTAAAGCTCCCCTTCTTGGGGAAACATTTCTGCGAGGTAAGCTGATTTGCTTGCCTTGAGCTTATCTAAATTGGTTTGGTTAAGGCTGATGAGCTTGTCGAGAGTGGAGAAGAAATTGCCAATTTTTTCTTGTTCTTCTTTACTTGGAAAAACGACTTTGGTTTCATTCAAGGTTGGCATTGAAATAGAAAGCACTTTAGTCCCTTGCATTAATGGTAGCAGTTGCTTGTGATATGCGTCTGAATTTAAGTAATATCCCAGGTAACCCTTTCTAAATTCTTGCTTTGGTCTGCAAGGAATCGTATGTAGTCCTGATATAATCATTTCTCTTGTTATTCCTTGTATTTCACTACATTTTCCAACAGTCTCATCCTCTGCCGCATCAGCAAAGATAATATCTCCGTTTTTCAGAAATGAAGTCCTATAGTTCTCTACTGAAATACCGGTATTGATAAAAGGTAAATGTTCTTCATTCACATCTAAACATTCACCATAGTTAATCAAGATATCACCGTAATGAACATTGTACACTTCCCCTTTGTCATAGTTAAGCCGTGCTCTGGAAAGGCTGTTGTTTTGAAGTTTGAAAAATATTTCTCCAAACTTCAATTTTTCCCAAGGCTTTATAAATCCCGCAAACCTTCTTTTGGGCACTAACTTTTTCATTAGCTCACCACCAGTTCTGCCAGCAGGCTTTCAAAGCTTTTTTCCACCTTTTTACCTTCTTCTTCCAAATCCTTTAAGGTTGAACTGTAGCGCGTTTTTAAAAGCTTTAGTTTGTCCAGCTCTTCTTCCAAGGGTTGCCTTATAAGCTTTAGCATGTCTTCTTCCAAACTGCCAAACCACTTTTCAAAGGCCAAGGCTTCCACTTCTTGCTTATTTAGTTTTGGGATACGCTCCGCTACCGCTTCTTCAAGTTCGGCTGCTTTTTTTCTTATCTTTGAACCAAGTGCAGATTTTTCTGCCAAAAGCTTTTCCGTCTTCTTTAGTAAAGGGTATTCATCCGAATTTTTATCATAGTTTTTAAGTTGGTCTTTTACAGCTTTGGCAACAAATGAATTGCCGGCCTCGCCTTCTTTGTTTTTAGTGATGCAATCATATAAAATTTCATTTTCTTCCGATTCTTCCACCTTGGCCGCTTCAAGCAAATCATCAAGCTCGGCTTCGGTTTCGGCAAGCTTTTGTTTTAGCTCTTCAATTTTCAAAGATTCTAGTGAGAAAATTTGCCGGACTATAAGCTCGTTTGGAATCAGGCTGCTAATCCAACCTTCTTGCACCATTCTTTTTTTATCCCCGCTACCTTTGCTGACCATATTGGCTTCCATGCTTCGGGCGGCTTCATAAAAACCTGTAAGGGCTATGACTTCTGTGTCTTCATTGAGTGAGTTGCCCCAAATTTCAGCCACCAGTTGGTAGCCGTTGTAGGCATCAACAAAGCTATAATCGGCTAATATTCCCTTAATATCCAGTAACATCTTTTCCATAAGTTGCCTGCTGTCACTACCTGCTTCAAGGCCGCTTATAAGCTCAAAATATTGGGCAAGGTAGCCCCTTGTGGCTTGAGATAAATTTTCGGACAAGCCCTTTAGTTTTGCACTTTCAAAAACTTCTGTTTTAAGCTCTTCAATATCTTGGGTCAACTCAAAATAGCCCGGCCTGGTTTCCTCAAGCCCCGCCCACAAAATATCACCCACTAGGGAATTTAAGACAGGCAAGTCTTCAATATTTTTGACTGGGATGCCGCCTAAAAGATGTGCATCCACATCATGGGCTATATCGTCCGACAGGGGGCTGACATACCTTGGAATATTTAGGTTATAGTCATTTTCTAAAATGTCTTCCCTGCTAATTAGGGCACTGTAACCTTCTTTGGCTTTTCTTTCCACATAAGTGTCAACAAGCCTGGCTATATGTTTTTCTTGGAGGATATTTTGCTTGCCGACTTTTTTAAATTCATTGGAAGCATCGATAATGAGTATAGGCTCATCCAGGGCTCTATCCTTCTTCAAAATGAGTATGGTCACGGGAATGCCCGTGTTGGTAAAGAGGTTACTCGGCAAACCGAGGACTGCGTCAATATGGTTCTTGTCTATCAGCCTCTTTCTGATTTCGCCTTCGGAACCGCCCCTGAACAAAACGCCATGGGGCAGAACTATGGCCATGGTGCCGTCCTGACTTAAGTGAAAAAGTCCGTGGAGCAAGAAGGCATAATCCCCTTTGGAATCGGGCGGTAAAACACCCGCAATTTCAAACCTTGGGTCGCTTATCTTGAGCCCGGCTTTATTCCATTTTTTGGCGGAGTAGGGCGGGTTCATAACAATGGCATCAAACAAGACACCTTCGCCGGGTTTTCCGGATCTTCCGGCCAGTCATGGGCCAAGGTGTTATCATTTCTCATGGTGATTTTTTCTGGCCTGACACCGTGTAGGAGCAGGTTCATCCGAGCCAAGTTATAGGTTGCCGTATTCATTTCCTGACCATAATAGTGCAGGTCTTTTTGAGCTTGGGTGCCCAAGTGTTTGCCAACGGTTAATAAAAGCGAACCCGAACCCACGGTCGGGTCATAAATTTGACTGATATTAGAAGACTTTGTAACAATTTGGGCCATAACTTCACTAACCTGGTGGGGGGTATAGAACTCCCCGGCCTTCTTGCCGGATTCCATGGCGAATTGGCCTATCAAAAATTCATAGGCATCGCCTAAAATATCACTCTTTTGCAGTTTGACCATGTTAAGGTCGGCAAAGAGGATTATTAATTCTTGGATGTTTTTGCTTCTCTCATTAAGGTTGCTGCCTAGGGCCGTGTCGGTCATGTCAATGGTAGAACTTGCAAACAAGCCCTTGAAATCACCGGCACCCTCTTCAAGGTAAATTGAGCGTTCAAACTCATTGAGGCTGTCGGTAACCTTTTGGAGCTCAAAATTTCCTGAATTAATATCTTCAACCCAAACCTGGTAGAGGTATTCGGGCTTGACAAAGTAACCCAGAACTTGCTGGATAGATTTGTCCAAACTTTCGCCATAATCCAACCTGGCTTTTTTGTAGGTCTGCACCAACTCTTCTTCGGCCACCTGCCCTAATCGGGCGGAGATTTTAAAGGTTTCCAAGGTCTTGTCACTTAAAAATTTATAGAACATTAGGCCCAGCATATAGTCTTTGTAGCGGCTGGCATCCATGGAGCCCCTAAGTTCATTTGCGCCGTCCCATAAGCGTTTTTTAATGCTATCGGATGTGATCATTTTGTCCTCCTTTGGGTGGGTGTTAATTGGGGGTAGGGATGTTGTCGCATGAGTGTAGTGAGCTAGTTAATAACTTAAGTGTTTTCTTTCATTTCGTTTTTCAGAATATCAAAGGTACAGAACTCGTCATTTATTTTAATTACTGTTAAAATAAATATCCTTAAAAATACCATGTAATCATTTTTGTGTTCCCTTTCAGGTTGCGAGTGGTGATATTTGTTTCTTAGTTCAAGCCCGTTGTCATATTTAGCTCTATTGAGAAAAAAGCTTATATATTTTTGTTCGGGCTCTGTAAATAAAGTTTCCCCGAAACGCAAAAGGCCTTTTTCCTCAAGCCGGTCTATAATTATTCTCTTCTCGATAGAATTTTTCCAATAGCAAGTAACCTCATTAAGATACAAATCCTTTAATATTTCTATTAGATTCCTATCACTAAAACTTAAAAACTCTTCTTCATCGTAAGCCAAGTATCCATTGTCTAAAAGCCATTTAATGTCATTGTAATACACACCAGAATAATCTTTCACCCTTTTCTTGTTCTCCAATAACAGTTCGTAAAAACTTTCATATGGCTTGCCGGACTCTGCATCAAAAGAAATAAAGCTTTGGTCCGAGAATAATAAATAAGTCACCTTTTCATACTCAGAATTTGCCCCATAGACATATTTCCTCTTAATAAGTGAGGGGATATCATCGTAAGTTAAGGGTTTAGAACTAACACCTAATAGTTCGAAGTCGATCTCGTCATTTTCGACAAATAAGGTAAATTGATTTAGGACTGACTCAAGAGCGGGCATTATACATGTGCATTTTTCATGAAATGTAGAGTGTTGAGAAGGCATTATAACTCTGAAGTTTTTAGCACTGAACTCTTCTAAAAGATAGTCTGCAAAAAACCACTCTACAATCTCTTCCATTCTTACATTATACCTCAGAAGTTGGTCGTAATAACCACGCATTTTTATGATCGCAAGTTTATTAATCAGATTGAAAACCACTCCTGTTCTATAGGCTCTATCTGAATACATCGTTGCGAGATTCTCAAAAATACTAATATTATGTTTGCTTGAAACTAACAATAATCTCATGTGTAGGTCTGTGAACTCAAAAGTATAAATGAAATTATTTAGCAAGGTTGGGAAATCTAAATTTTCTTCAATCCATTTTTCACTGTAAGAGATACTCATGGAAGTACCCACTTGTTTACTTACTACTGCTTCGCTTTGATCTTCTGAAAACTCCACACTTAAACCAAAAGTTATTCCAGATTTCTTTTCAAAGTACTTTTCTCCTAGCTCTTCAACTTTCCTTTTGGCCTTTAACAAGATTTCTGGCGAGAAGTTGATTTTTCCTTTTACGCTTCTCGCACTCGAAAGCATTCTCAAATAATTTAAGTTTGGCTCTGGCTCTATGCAATCAATATAGTCATCTATTATGTTCTGTATATCTAAATGATCAAGCTCTTTTGGTAAATAAAGGTTCTTATCATTCTCCCCAGTCGCCTTGTATTTCGATAAAATCAATTCTGCGGTTATAGGGTTTTCAAGCATATAAACCCTGATGGCATGACCATGATTTTCAACGATACCCTTGCGTTTTAGTATATGCCAAAGGTAAGTCTTTGAACCACTAACCGTTTCAATTAAAACTCTACTTGAGATATTTTTATAAACTTTAAATCTATCAACAATACTCCAAAAACAATCCCGATATCTTATTTCAACCTGTTCGTATTGCGATTTAAATGTGACATCTGATAAACCTTTAATAAAAACAGCAACTTTTTTAAGAAACAATTTAGCTGTGATATTGTATTTTTGAACTTCTTCCGGAAGCCATTTATCAAGATAAATTTTGTTTTCAAAAAACAAATAAACATTGTACAGCTCAATCATATCATTTATATCTTGAATTTCTCTGTCTTCAGAATGTTCTTTTAGAATTTCTTCAGCTCTTTCCAAACTCTTTCCGCATGACCAATCGCTACCAGAATAAAACTTAACTCTCACAGTTACCACCTTATTATTTAATGTCTTTTTATCCACATCAACTTCATATAGGAATTTTCGCCTGTTTTTTTACCTATATCAGCTCTAGATAGGTAATTTTCATTGTTTTTTACCCACGTCAATTCTATATGGGTAATTTTTTCTCTTTTTTACCTATATCAATCGTCTTTTCAAAAGCTTTTCCTACTGTAATTTCATTAGTTCTTTCTCTATTTCACGGGTGATTACACTGTAACCTTCTATGTTGGGATGTATACCGTCATAAGTATAAAGCTCATTCAGGTTGCCGCCGCTGTCACTGAGGACATCAGTCAAGTCTAAGTAAACAATATCTTTTTCTTCCGCCAAGCTTTTTAATTTTGTGTTCAGGTCTCGAATAGCCTCATTAGTCCGTTTCCCGACTGCCGTTTTTGCCCCAAAGCCTTCCATTTCTTCATTTACCGGATAAAGGGCCTGCAAGACTATTTTTGTCCCGGGACTTTGCTTTTGTGTTTTTTCCACAAGGGCTTTTATATTGTCATGTGTTTTTTGCGCAGTCACCTTGCCGTCAATGTCATTGGTACCGATTAGAACTACCAAGATTTTTGGTTGAAGATTTAAAACCGTATCCTCCATGCGTGAAAGTAAATGGTCGCTAAACTCCGCACTTATGCCGCGGTTATAAACTTTCTGGCCTGTTTGCTCCATGTAGATTGAAAAAAGCTCCTCCAAAGGGTAGAACTCTGTGATGGAATCACCTATAAACACGGTTTGGCCTTGCCGGGCACTCCGGTTGAGGTAGGCAAAGTTTTCTGTCTTGCGTGTAATGTCCCGCGTATTCATTCTGTCGATTAGCTTTGAAAGGGCAAAAAACATTGCAAACACTATCAGCAAAATCAGCAGGATATTCCCCACTATAAGTAAAGCTATTTTTATTTGACTACGCATAGAACATTTCCCCCGATACATATTGTTTATAACAGAAATATAATAACACATTTGGACATTTTATATTAGCTCTTTATCAAATAATCATTAAGGGCACCCTGCAAAAAGCAGGGAGCCCTCTTTTGATTTTACATTTTTGCCGGATTACGATCTCAATACAGAGAAATGCATTTACATCACTTGATCAGGGCTAAGGGTTGCTTCTATCAAGCCCTTCTGGTCAAGTTTTGAAAACTCCAAAACCTTATCAAAATCCAGCTCAAGTGCTTGGGTCATCCTTTTGCCGTAATCTTCATCGGCCCAGTAGCAGTGAACCGCATGGCGGTACCTGACATTGTCGGTTACGCAAGCCATGTCCGCGGCTGTGTTGCCGATAAGGAGCTCGCGCTTGTCTTCCGCCATCAACCTGTAAAGCTTGCCGCCTGCACGGAAGTTGTCATCCGTCGGGTCATCCTTGGGGTCAAACCTGTACATGGCGCCTTCTATATTTAGCGGCGGTTCTTGAACATCGGGTTGGGCCGACCAGTAACCGTAACTGTTGGGGTGGTAGGCAGGGGTTCTGCCATAGTTGCCGTCTGTGCGCATGGCGCCGTCCCTATGGTATTCATTAACCTGGACCTTGGCACGGTTGACGGGGATATGGTTATGGTTTACGCCCAGCCTGTACCTTTGGGCATCGCCGTAAGAAAAGAGCCTGCCCTGCAAAAATTTGTCCGGCGAAAAGCCGATACCGGGCACAACATGGGCGGGGGTGAAGGCGGATTGCTCGACTTCCGCAAAGTAGTTTTCCGGGTTGCGGTTGAGTTCCAAAACTCCGACTTCAATCAAGGGATAGTCTTTTTGTGACCAAACCTTGGTGATGTCAAAGGGGTTTTCATGGTGGTTTTTGGCCTGGTCTTCGGTCATGATTTGAACATACATGGTCCACTTGGGGAAGTCGCCTTTTTCAATGGATTCAAATAAATCCCTGCCATGGCTTTCCCTGTCTTTACCCACAAGCTCGGCCGCTTCTTCATTGGTCAGGTTTTTAATGCCCTGTTGGGTGCGGATGTGGAATTTGCACCAAACCCTTTCATTGGCTTCGTTGTAGAAGGAAAATGTGTGTTCACCGTAAAAGTGCATGTGCCTGAAAGAGGCCGGTATGCCCCTGTCCGACATGGTTATGGTTCTTTGGTGGAAACTTTCGGGCAGCATGGTCCAAAAGTCCCAGTTGTTTTGGGCCGAGCGCATGCCTGTCCTGGGGTCACGCTTGACGGCACGGTTAAGGTCTGCAAAGTTATGAACATCCCTTAAGAAAAATGTGGGCGTGTTATTGCCGACCAAGTCCCAGTTGCCTTCTTCCGTGTAAAATTTGACTGCAACGCCGCGGATGTCTCGCTCTGCGTCTGCTGCGCCCCTTTCACCGGCCACGGTGGAAAAGCGGATAAATAAATCTGTCTTTGCGCCGGGTTGCAAAACTTTAGCCTTGGTGTATTTAGAAATGTCATGGGTCACCGTGAAGTCCCCATAGGCACCCCAACCCTTGGCGTGCATTCTGCGTTCCGGGATAACTTCCCTGTTAAAGTGGGCCATTTTTTCCATCAGCCAGACATCTTGCATAACAACCGGCCCCCTGGGGCCCGCCGTTATGGAATTTTCATTGTCTGCCACCGGTGCGCCGACTTCGTTTGTTAACTTTTTGTAGTCACTCATCTTACTACCTCCTTTAGGTTTGAATTTTTATGGATTTCAGCATCCGACCTTGGGGTCGGGCTGTTCGAATACAAAATTACCGTCTTTCTTCATGCAGTCGGAACAAATTACATTTACCAGTAAGTCTAAAGAGACTGTTTCGTCCCCTATATGTTCTTGAACAAACTCTTTCATCCCTGCTATGTGGACATCCGCCACCTTGCCGCAGGCCAGGCACTGGGAATGATTGTGGGGCAGCAGGTTGCCTTCAAACAAGTCGGCAGAAGCCAAGCCCGAAACGCGGCGGATAAGCTTATCTTCCGCAAATTTATTTAAATTCCTGTAAATCGTCCCCATGGCAACGCCGGGGAAGGCGGACTGAACTTTTGCATATATCTCTTTGGCGGAAAGATGCTTGTCGGAACTTTTAACAACTTCTAATATGGCCTTTTGTAATCTTGTCAAAACCTTCACTCCGAAATATAATTAATAAAAGTGAGAATAGGAATCATTCCTATTTCACTTTAACAAACATGCCAATCAATGTCAATAATATTCAGGCTTGTTTATTCTTACAAAATGCAAATTTAAAAAATTATGCTGTTATGCTATAATGTGAGGGAAAGATTTTCCATCCATAAAAACTTTAAATTTACAGGAGGTATTTCATGAGTAAATTAACAGGTACAAAAACAGTAGCGAATTTGATGAAGGCGTTTGCGGGCGAATCCCAAGCAAGAAACCGTTACACCTACTATGCCTCGGTAGCCAACAAGGAAGGCTACAAGCAAATAAGGGATGTCTTCCAAGAAACTGCCGACCATGAAAAAGAGCATGCTAAAAGATTTTACAAGTTCTTGTTAGCGGGCCTTGATGAGCTGCCGGCCAGCATCTTGGTTGAAGCCGAGTACCCCGTTGCCCAAGGCAACACTTTAGACAACCTTAAGGCTGCCGCCATGGGCGAAAAGGAAGAGTGGGATGAGCTTTACCCCGCCTTTGCCGACATTGCCGATGAAGAAGGCTTCCCCGAAATAGCCGAAGCTTTTAGGAGCATTTCCATATCCGAAAAATATCATGAAGACAGGTATAATAAACTGATTGCCAACATTGAAAACGAAACAACCTTTAAGAAGAAAGAGACCATTGTTTGGAAATGCGGCAACTGCGGTTACCTGCATGAAGGGGAAGAAGCCATAGACGAATGCCCGGCTTGCATTCATCCCCAAGGCCACTTCCAAGTTTATACCGAACCTTACTAAACACAAATCTTATAAAGCGAAAAAGTTAATGTGGTGCTTGTGGGTAAACCCGCAAGCCCACATTTTTTGTCTTTTTATGTTTTTCTGCCATTTTCATTGATTCAAAATTTATCCCTTCAGATAACCCATAAAGCCAATCTTGAGAAATACATGTATGTTTTTATAAGTCTGTTGGCAGAATTCACCTAAATTCTTTGACTCTCTTGTTTTTTTATGTTATAGTTGCACCGTGAAGTAATTGTGCGATTTATCCATTAAAAAACATAATGCTTTTTAACAGACACTTTGCAAAACACTTAAATCAAAACTTACCCTACTCAATGAAACAAAAACCTATTATCTTGGCTCTTATTTTCAAAAGGATATAATTTTAAAATGTAAAAAGAAAGGAAAGTTTGTTATGAAGAAAAAGATTTTATGTGTGTTTATGATCCTTGTTTTACTAATCAGTATGTTTTCAATTGTATCGGCAGAAAATGGAGGTTGGGAAAACAATAAACCCGATTTTACCCTTCAAGCAGTGCATCAAGAGTACAAGGAAACTATAAGAGAGTATCCGATGCTCTTAACCTTAACCAACAACACGGATGAGGCCGTAACCGTGACCGGGGATGAAAATGATCAGTTAACAATATATGTAAAGCCCAATCCTAACCCTATGGCTGAAAAAGAACCTTTTAAATTTGATCTCTTTGAAGAATCAATTGTTGTTGCAGCGGGTGAGACTAAAGAAATCGCAAGAATCCCTACCGGGGGCACCGATTGTTGGAACGCTTTTTATCACCCTAAATTAGTAGAGGATATGGATGTTGAAATCAATATAAATGCTGTGTCAATAATTTTCTATGGTGTTTATTACGGAATTACAGGAATAATCAGAAATCCTCTTTATCTTGGTAAAATTATTTCAACCGATAATGAAGACGGAACCGCAACTTTAAATTTCACCTTAACAGCTTACGAAGAGGAGTTTGAGTTTGTTTGTTCTGATTATGGATGCCAGGTTATCCCTACTGACCCCGTGCTTATTGGCCCAAAAACAGGTTTGAAAAAATCAGATTTTTCAATTCAAAAGGAAGGCCATTTGTTAGGGGAGATTATTAAGGCTGAGGAGATTGCCGAGGCAGAATACGAGCTTGTTTGGCAACACGAAGCCGGTGAATATGAAGGGATTTTACTTAATACGGCAAGCAACTACGGGGATTTCTTTGTTTGTGACGATACGGAAGGTTTTTTAAATTATACCTTTATAGCTACAATTACACATACTGAAGACCCTGTAGTAATAGAGCATGAAGATGCCAGTTTAGAAACAGCCGGAGCCACTAACATTCCCAAGATAGTCAATTTATTCTTTAAGGAAGTTGAAGAAGAAGAGATTGATGAAGAAACAATGGAAGTAATTGAAGGAAATGTTAAAGAAATTAGCGTAAAAAAAGAAATAGTTCATATATATGATATTGCCTTACTTCTTGACGGTGAAGAAATACAGCCTAACGGGCCCGTTAAAATTACAATCCCATTAGACGAGAAAATGAAAAAGTATGTAGATTTAAAAGTTGTCTATATTACAGATACAGGTGAGCTGATTGAGGTTGAAGCTCTAGTAACAGATGATGAAATTTCATTTATCACCGAGCATTTTAGCTACTATGCAATCCTCGGAACCCCGGAAACCGAAGAGGGCGGGCAGGACGATGCTTTGGACATTATAAGAAAGGTTTTAGATTTTTTTGCTACAGGGTATTTAAAAGGCCTTAAAAAAGTGTTTGAACTCTTCCTTGATCTTATCAAATGGTTCCTTGATTTTGAAACGATTAAGAACCTTTAATCACTAATGTAAAAATATCAGGTTAAAATAAAAAGTAAGAGGGCCCTATTGATGCGGGCCCTCTTATCATTTTTTGCATAAATCGTTTTAGTTTTAGCATGAGTCATGAATAGACTTTATTAGGACTGCATTGTTTTCCAACAATGTTCTTTCATGAATGCAGCAATGACAGATATATCTTCACCTTCATAATATTTCACAAGCAAGCGTTTAAACTCCGATACCTTCTTTTCTGGAATCACCAAGAAACCACCACCACGAGAAATCAGATAGTGGTTTGCAAAAAGGACAGATGCCCGTTTGTTACCATCTAAAAATATCTGCGTTTTCATACAATAAAGACACAGTTCAATAGCAATATCAATAGCATTGTCTTTTTGTTGGACAATTTCACAGATTCGTTCTTTTACTTCCGCTTCATTGGGTAAAGGCGGAATATAAGACGAACCTCCGATGGTAACGGGAACACCGCGAATACGGCCGCCTTCCGCGAAAAAACCCTCATTGACAAGTTTTGCTATGTGGCAGAGCATATAGTAGTCGGAACGGCTGGCAAGCACATCACGGTCCAGAATAAATTCCCAAGCATGTTTCAGATTCAAAATCTTTTGCACATCGTTAGCTGTCATGCCGGAAACTTTTCCGTTATCTATGATTTCTTCCGTCTGTGGGAATGATGTTGCAACCCCTTCTAAAACAGCTTGGTCATAGATGCTTATTTTCATGTTTGCTCGCGCAAATTCGAGATTGATTATAACATCGGCTGAGAGTTGGTCTTCCGAATACCCGGCAACAGCAAGCTGCTTTTCTAAACTGCGGAGCTCTTTTCTAATTTCGCGGATTTCACCGGCGTTGCGCAGAAGAAGATTATAAAGTTCTTCTGTATACACACCAACATAAGTTGATGTCTGTTTACCCGCTACACGCTTTCTGACATAAAGATACTTTCCCTCACCGCGTTTCTTGATTTCGGGTGTACCGTCATAGGGCATCAGCTTCAGTCTTGCATGAAGATCGGCACGGCTTCTGAGTAATTCTTGTATTTCATCGTACTGCATTGCCATCATATCTCCTCCTTTGGGGAACAAATCCCACTCCGATTATATAGCTATGCTCCCCAATAGTCAATATCAATTGGGGAGCATTTGTTTGATTATTCTCTTAAAATGGCTCGAGTGCTCATTATTGTGGTGTTTAAAATAGGCAAGGAAACATTGTCATTTTAAAATATCATTTTTGACTTTGTCCATACACCAACTCATTATTTCTAATATCTATGGACATTTTGTCCCACTGAATTTCGTTAATTCCCAAAATTGCTTTAAATCCAAGCATGCTGAGCTGTTTGCTAATATTTGGTGTCATAATGGCCATAGAAATTTCCTGAGTTTGAGATCCAATTGTTACCGGTAGTTTCACCTTCGTTGTTTCAATGTCTCCGTATATCGGATTGTAATCTACTATGTTTCCATCAGGATCACCGAATCTCGCTAATTCAGGATGGATATAACTCACATGTGCACCCGTATCCAAAATAGCGTTGATATCTTGCCCTCCGGCAGTAAAACCAATAAAATACATCCCCAATGCGCTAAATAGTCTAATCGGGACTCTAACTGAATTACTAAAATCACTTCCTGAAATAAATGTTACGGTCTTCCCTATCTTGTCAAAACGCACTCCACCAATCTTGTTAAGTATGTCAACACCAATGAACCCGTCGATTTTAACACCGATTAATTCATTCAAGGCGTTTCCGCCGATTTGGGCTATGTTTTTCTTCATTTCATAGACACTTTCGTTTATTTCGATTGAGTTAAAGTCCCCGGCAATAGAAAAGCTTAATGGTGAACCGGTATCTATCACTAACACTTTATCATCTATTTTCACCAAGTGATGTCCTTTAGAAATTAAGTACTCATACTCTTTGTTTTTCTTCATGTTTTCCATAATCCTCTTTCTCCCCATTCTTTAAACTTTCCACGATATCCCGTACTGACAGTTTTAGCCTTTGCAAATTCTATTGAATATTCACCAATCTTGACATGGCCTCCCGGCAAAGCGTATTCCAAGCCTTCCTTGTCACGCTGAAGCAAGATTTTATTGTTTCGAATTAAAACCCCGGCACTTCGGAAATTGCAAATATAGTTTTCACCGCTAAACAGCCAGTCCATATAAATCCTCCAATCATTTTTCTACCTACATCTAACTCGATTGTTTGACAATCAATACAGCACTCTCCACATGCCTTGTTGCTGTGATTCTGATGACCACAGCATACCCCCCCCTTGGTGGCAGCCTGATTTCTAAGTCTTATTCTTATCTAATTGTTTTTTGAATTTTTCTTTGCTATTTTCCCTGTATCTTTGATGGTTTCCATATATGCTCGTTCCACCGGAGAAATGGTAATCTCTTGATATTTTCTGTATTCATCTTTTGCTTTTTTCATAGCTTGGTCATGGCTCACTTTCCCTGAGCCTACCAACAGCTTTCTTTTTCCGGAGGTTAATATGGTATCCAGCTGTTCTACATAATCATTCATATACATGGGTTTTTTCTCAATCGCATTAATTTCTGCTAAATCGAAATAACCAGAAACAAGGTTGTTCAGTATTTTCAATTCTTCTTCATTCAAATAATTTTTTGCAACGCCAATATCTTTTAATGCTGGCAATTCTCCAGAAAACGATTTGAGCCCCATGAAAGGTTGTTCCGCATCGGCTCTTTTAAAAATAACTTCTGCGGCTGTATTTCCGTGTGTTGCAAAATGCAGCTTATTTTGTACAATTTTAAAAAATATAATGGATTCCTCACTACGAGGATTATAGTCAACACTTGTTGCATATAAATCAAGCACTTGACGATATAATACTTTTTCAGAGGAACGAATATCCCTAATTCGATCAAGCAGTTCCTTCCAATAATTTCCCCCGGCATTCCCTTTCAATCGCTCATCATCCATTGTGAAACCTTTGGTTATATATTCTTTCAAACGCTCCGTTGCCCATTGACGAAACTTCGTACCTTGAATAGACTTTACACGATAACCGACCGAAATAATCACATCTAAATTATAATATTCAATTGCTCTTTCAACCTGTCTGTTTCCTTCGTTTTGAACTGTTGCAAATTTTGCAACAGTTGACTCACGCACTAATTCCCTCTCTTCAAATATGTTTTTTATATGTCTTGAAATTGTAGATTTATCTCTTTGAAATAAATCTGCCATTTGTTCCAGAGACAGCCAAACGGTTTCTTCTTCTAACTTTACATCAATTTTTGTTAGTCCATCTTCTGTTTGATAAATTATAATTCCAGAGCCCATATTTACACCTCTTACAAATTTTCTTTTATTATATCTACTTTCTTCAGCCTTTTCGCCATCCTATCAATGGAAATCTGCCCATCTTCATAACCAAACTCCACATTTATGTTGATATGTGTTTCTGCTTTTTTCTGGGACAATGAAACAACCGTCTCCACATGTTTTGAGATGAATTCATAGCTGTCAAAAATTAGTCACTTGAATATTATTGTCTTTGAGGGAACATATCCACTGAGAGCTTGCGAATGTGGGAACATATCAACTCGACAGATTTTCGTTGCGATACTTATGCTCAAGAGTATCATTTACTGTTTCAAAAATTAGCAATTCAAAATCCTTCTTGGAAATTCCTATTGAAGACAAGAACTTCTTGTTTTTTTTGAAAGACTTCCACAATAGTATATTATCTTTTTCATCAAGGCTTACCTTATACAAGAGGTTGGAAAGAGAAACAATCAAAGGTCTCTGCTTATCATCAATCTTTCTTTTACTGAAAGCCATATATTTCTCGAGATCATTTTTATCATACTTTGGCTGCAATCCTTTTATCGGATTAACCAGCAATTGAGTAGAAGAATTCATCAGATTCACATAAGAACCTAATTCATATTGCTTTGCCTCAGTCATTAAGTTGTAGTCTAGACCAAATGTTCGTGTTCTTTCGATTGCACTATTGAGTTGTTGAGTTTCATCTTTAATGCGGCTTATACGCTCATTTATTTCTACAATAGCAAGCTCGTATGATTTAACATCACGTTTGCTGATGAGGGTAAAAATATCCTCAAGACGGTTCTGGTCGCTTTTTCCTTTCCATAGCAGAAACCCGCTACCAACAAGTGCAACTCCGGCAATCGCCCAACCAACTGGTCCGGCTAGAGCCAGGAATGCATTTCCGGCAGCCATTCCTCCACCACCGGCAGCAAGCGCACCTCCGCCCAACCAAGCTAATGCCGCGTTGGTAGCTGCTGCACCACTCAGTGTAGATATAGCTGTTCCTGTTGAGGCAATACCGAACGTTGTCGCAATTCCCATTGCGGCAGTAGGACCAAGAGCTGCTACTGCGACTCCAGCGCTTACACCAGCAGCGCCTTTCCCAGCATTTTTTGCTGCAGCATTTTTATAATCTGATTCAATCTTTTCTGCTTGCTGCATCCAGTTCAGACGGATTTTTTTCAGCTTTTCATACTCTAATCGCTTCTCACTAGGAACATTTCTAATGTCGTCAAATAGTTTTTGTATGGTGTTCAATTCATCATAAAGATGGCTTGTGTGTGCGCCCAGTTCATTTATTTTTTCATTTGTTTTTTTGATAGCCGATTCTGCCTGCTCTTGGGCAAATTTTAACCTCGATTTTTTCTTGGTCATTTTCTGTTACCTCCAAAACATGAATCTATATCGGATTTTGTCCTGAGTATATTATTATCAGGCACCTTTCTAAGTTCTGCTAGCTGGACAGATTTCTGGAATGCCTGAACATACATATCACTGTTCTTAAAGTCATCAACAAAATTTACAAGGTCCTTATCATCGTATAGCTCAGATAATAATGAGAGTCCATTCAGATAGTTTTCCACGATGATTATCTCTCTTCTAGCAAACTGAGCTTCCGACTCAGCCTTTCTTATTACAACAACCTGCTTTGTTTCGCCATACAGCGAAATTGCGAAACGACCCACCCCCACTATGTTAAGGCGAAGGGAAAATTCAGTCATATTGAAGGTTCCTCCTCCGGTTATAAACGCTCGTATAGTTGCATCGCCAAGATCCATCATGCAGAAAGTACCATGAGCTACCGTGAGCATTCTTTTTACTGTGGGATTTGAGAACGGCTCACATGCTTGCCACATAGCGGATGCCGAACGTTCTTCTTTCTCTGTTTTTATGTAATATTTCACCAATCGTCTTGTGGTATATAACAACCTTACAATGGTCTCATTGATAAAGACTGGAATGGCCTGAGTCGCTTGGAAGCGGATGTCGTATCCTTCTTTGTAGATGCTCAGAGCCAGCTCATTTATTGTGTCGTTAAACTGTGAAATAGGAACATTCAGTTTTCTCTTTATAGCTATAATATCGTTCGTCCATGCCCAAAACGGAGAAGGCAATCCCATGCCACGATATTTACTGCCAGACGATCCAGATACATCGGAAATTAAATGCCCAAACCAATTAACAAACCCAGAAAATAATTTTGTTGGGACACTATTACCATGAAGTTCAAATTTCCCATCAGCATTTTGTAAAGATATCAGTTCTCCTCCAGAAACAAAGTGCGATTGATTTGTAAACTGATCTAATATCGAAAAGAACAAACCAAGCAAAGTCGGATTATGTCCAAGTGATTTGAAATGATGATTTGTAGGATTTAAATCAAATATGATACTGCCAGCATCACCTGCTCCACGTTGATCATATGGTATTTTAAACTCCTTCTCAAGAAAGCGGATTGCTGATGATGTATCTCCTATATCATCCCATCCACAGAGTCTAGCAAAATCTGCAGTCCGATTTCCAAACCACTTATCTGTAACGTCGCCAACCGGTGATTCTCCAGGTTTTCCAACTAAAAAAATGTCAATAATACCACAAAGAACTCCTGAACTTGCCGCCAATGCATAATCCAATTTGTCACAGTTAGGTCTAAGACTCTCAATCGAACTGATTGTTTCTTTAAAACTCTGCATGTCATTTTCTGCAACTATTAATGCAGTTTCAATGGAAGAAGAAAAGTTGTATCCATCATCGGTTACATCCATTTCCAAAATTAATTCGGTTGTTTCTACTGCCTGGCTCATACCGCTATACCTCCTAGATCAAATTTTAGCTTCATTAAAGTTTTTTCTTCAACATATTTCCTGTCTTTATTTCATCTCCATCTGGTAAAATAAATGCCTGCACAAACTTGACACCTAGCACATCAGCAATGGCCTTCAACTCATCCAAGGTTACTGTTTCTCGTTGTAATTTTTTATTGAAATTCTGTGGAG
>JAAYSC010000052.1 GCA_012524025.1 Clostridiales bacterium
AAGCATAATTGTTGTGCGGTTAAGCCTGACCGCGGTCAGACGTAACCCTTAATTGCAAAGCTTTTACTGATTTTTTAGCGCATGGAATATTTTGCCAATGTTTACTTGACACTTACAATGGGCTTTTGGCATAGACTTTTATTATTTAATGTGGTAATATCTACAGTGCACTTGTGTGCGCTTATCCTTGTGTTTTAGGGGGCAGATATGGCAATTTCTGTAAAAGACAAGCTCCAGCGTGCCACGGTTGGCACCCTGCTTGACAGTGTGCTTAAATACATAGACAAAGATCCGCAAAAGAACTTGATTAAATTGACCGACATGGTCGAAAAGTTTGCAGGCGGTGTCTTTCCGTCAAAAAACTATGAATCCATCCGCCAAGGGCTTATGGATGAAGACAATATTTGGACCCAATTCGCCCTAAGTGTCTTGCGTGATGTGGACCACGATGTTCTTAAAAAAATGGCCCTGGCCTTTGGCCTGGGTGCGGGTTACAACGGCACCAAGGCTGTTAGGAAAAATCGCCAAAAATACGATTGCAACATTCCCTTCCAAATTTTATTGGACCCAACCAGTGCCTGCAATAAAAACTGTGTCGGCTGTTGGTCTGCCGAATACGGCAACAAGCAAAACTTAAGTTATGAAGAAATGGATGACATTGTCAGCCAGGCAAAGAAGCTGGGCACACATTTTTTCATGTTCACGGGCGGCGAGCCGCTTTTGCGTAAAAATGACATTTATAAGCTTTGTCAAGAACATCCGGATTGCGCCTTCCTGTCTTACACCAATGCCACCCTTATAGACGAGGCCTTCTGTTTGGAAATGAAAAGGCTGGGCAATCTTTCGGTTGCAATCAGCATTGAAGGCATGGAAGAAGAAACCGATGCCCGCCGGGGTGAAGGCAGTTCGGCCACGGCTCTGTCTGCCATGGACCTTTTAAAGCGGCACAAATGCTTTTTCGGTATATCCGTCTGCTACACGCGCGACAATATCGAAAGCGTAACAAGCGACGAGTTTGTCGAGCTTATGATTGAAAAGGGCGTCAAGTTTGCCTGGTATTTCAATTACATGCCTATCGGGAAAAATGCAGTGGTTGAGCTTATCCCAACGGTTGAACAACGCAAAAGGATGTATTCGCGCTTTAGGGAATTGCGAAACGGCAAAACGGGTAAACCCCTTTTTATGATAGACTTTCAAAATGACGGCGAATATGTGGGCGGCTGCATAGCCGGTGGGCGAAATTATTTCCACATAAATTCCGCGGGTGATATTGAACCTTGCGTTTTTATCCACTATTCCGATGCAAATATCCGAACCCACACCCTTTTGGAAGCCTTGCAAAACCCGCTCTTTAAGGCTTTTTATCACAATCAACCCTTTAATGACAACCATCTGCGCCCCTGCCCCATGTTGGAAAATCCGGACAGGCTGCGCCAACTTGTAAATCAAACCGGTGCCAAATCAACCGACCTCTTGGCGCCCGAAGATGTTGAAACCCTTTGCGCCCGTTGTGACAAATACGCGGCAGACTGGGCGCCCGTGGCAGAAGAACTTTGGGCCAACAACCCCCACCCCAAGCCCAAAACCCAGTATTATAGGGACAGAGTAGGCCAAACAAAAAACTAAATCGTAGAACTCACAATAAAATATTGCGGGGTGCCTTTAGGGGCTGAGATTATACCCTTATGCTGTTTTTAGCATTGGACCTGAACCGGGTAATGCCGGCGTAGGAAAATTTTGCGCCCGGAGCTCTTGCTTTTCCGGGCCTTTTTTATTGAAAGGGGAAAAAAAAATGAAAACAAGAACACAAAAATTGACAATCAGTGCCATTATGATTGCCTTGGGCACGGTTTTGTCGCTGGTCAGGCTCTTTGAAATGCCCTACGGGGGTTCCATAACACCTTTCAGCATGGTGCCGCTGATGCTGTGCGCCTACTTGTTCGGTACAAAATGGGGGCTTTTTTGCGGGGTCATTTTCGGGCTTTTGCAAGGCCTCACGGGGGCCCTGGTGTCCGGGGCTTTTATAGGCCAAAGCGTTTACAGGGTCTTTTTGATTCTCTTTCTTGATTATATTGCGGCCTTCATGGTTTTGGGCTTTGCCGGCATCTTTGTTAAAAAAACAAAGAAAACAATCGTCTCCTTTTCCCTGGGCTGCATTTTTTCAAGTTTTTTGAGGTTTTTGGTCCACTTGTTTTCGGGTATCTTTATCTGGGGATCATACGCCCAAAGTGTTTTGGAAGGCTTTAATGACAAGATCAGTTTAGCTGTATTGAACAATTTTTCCGGCATGGGTTTGGCGGCCGTCTACTCCTTGATTTACAATGCCTCCTTCATGTTGCCGGAAACACTCATAAGCCTTCTTGCCGTGGCGGCCTTGTCGGGCTTGGCACCCTTGCATTTGGCGGACCCGACAAATGCCGACAAAGTGTGATTAGATTGTTAACATTGTTTTTAAAGTTTGAAAAGTAAGCCAAAAGGTGTTAGAATAACCTGACCGAATAAAGGAGGTTATGCTTTGGCTTTTAATGATAAAGAAAATGAGAATTTCGGCAATAATTATGACCCCACAAGCTTTGACGAAACTCATGAAGACACAGCCCTCGCACAGGGTGAGCCCGGGGCGGGCAACCCGGCGCAAGCAACAGGTTCCGACCACGATAAGGTGTGTGAAGTTTGCAATAAAAACCCTGCGGACCCCACCCTTGCCTTGGGCAATGATTACTGTAAAACATGTTATAGGCAAATGCTGAAAACGCCCTTGCGTTGGCAGGCTTTTATAGCAGCGGCTCTGGCAATTTTCTTGTCCGGTGTCGGTGTTATTGTTTTGGCCTTCACCGGCCTTATTGCCACACATGTTTCCATGGGGGACAGTTATGCGGCCCAAAAACAACTCAAAGATGCATTGGACTCTTACGGGGAAGCCTATCAAATTGCCAACAGTTTCAACTCACAACTTGAACTTGAAAACTTCTTAACTTACGGCACTAAATCTTTTGTTAAGGAAATGAAGGTAGCGGCTATTGCCGAAAGCCCCCTGTCTGTCGGTCAAAATCTTATTAACGCCAACAGTGACGGTAAGGCTTTTAAAAACATTTGGTTGAGAAAGTTAAAACCCTACAACGATACCTTTGAAAAGTTCTTGGCAACGCGTGATGCGGCGGAGCCGATTTTTGCGGACTACCAAGATCTTGAGCCCAAGGATGTCCCCTACGAAGACCTTGTGGCCAAACTGGAAGCCCTGGCAACAGGCGAAGATGCCGACCGATACGATGCTTACATTATCGAATATTATAAGACCTATGCGGCTGTTTTGGCCGACAAGGGTGCGCAGACGGAGCTTGAGCATATGCTCAAAGTTAAAGAGCTTGCCCCCGAAGCCTCTTGGCTTTACGGCTATTATTTGGCCGACTGCTACAGGCGCTTGGGTGACGACCAAAAGATCATTGAAATCAGCGACGAGCTTATAGAAAACAACAAAAACTCCCTTGAAGCTTATGCCATGAAGGCCAGGCTTTATGCCAAAAATTCCGATTTTGAAAAGGCTTTCGAAGTCAGCAAAGAAATGAAAAAATACAACGAAAACAGCGCGGCCGCCTATGCGCTTGAATGTGAGCTTTACCGCAGGCAAGGTGATGTTGACAAAGCCCATGAACTTTGCGATGAAGGTTTTAAGGCCGACAAGGGCAGCACGGAACTTTACCGCCAACTGGCTATAATTTTACTTTTAAAGGGCGATAAAGAAGCCGCCTATGAAGCTGCCGACGAAGCTTACGGTTCGGCCTACTACAGTCAAGACACCACCTTGGAACTTATTAACACCGTTGCCCTCTGCGCCTACTTGGCCGGGGAAGAAGAAATGTATGAAGAAACGGTGGATTTACTGGAAAGCAACGGGCAAAGCCCGGCACAAAATGTGCTTGACATTATAGAAGGCAAAAAAACCGTGCAAGAAGTTTTCCTTGAAGGTGAGGGTGATGTCTTATGAGTAAGCTTTACATTATCGGTAAGGTCATAACCCTGCCGGGCGCCTATTTAAAGGCTTTTTGGGAACATTTAATTTATAAGATTTTGCGAATACCCGTTGACTCAAATGCCTACTTGAATTTTGACGAAGGTTTGGGCCATGTTGAGCATGCCTTGACGCACAGTATCTTCCGCCTGTTTTTTGCAAACTTTTTGCCGGGCCTCTTTAATTTTGTTTTAGGCCTGCCCATGTTTGCGGCGGGTGTACTGGGTTTGGCCTATTTGGGTGTTGAGCCGGTTATCAGGGAAACAGGGGCAAAAACATGGATCTTTTATGTTTATTTGGCCTTGCTTTATTTCGGGTTTTCGCTTTTGGGCAATATTTTCCCCCTGCTGGAAGATGCTCTTTTGCTCAAAGAACGCGCCTTTGACAGGGGCAAGGAAGTGGGTAAACCCACAAAAATCTTCTTGGCCCTGCCAACTTCATTTATGTTGATAGGGGCTTATTTGGAGCAATATGTCCTCAATCTTTTGGTTTTGATTTTGCTCTTTTTGCTGGTCTTTATTTTTTAAGATGCCTTTGCAAGCGGGGTTGCCGGCTTTGGGCAAGCCCGCTTTTGAGGAAAAGCCGCAAAGCTTGCGGCTAATAATATTTGAGGAGAGGTAGCATGGCTGAAAAGATGAAACTGGACATTAAGAAAACCTTGCTGATCGGCTTTGGTTTTATGGCAACTTCAATTGCCTGGGCTATTTATGACCCCTATGTATCAAAGCTGCTTAATGAAAAACTCATGGACTCTGCCTTTATTACAGACTTGAGTCTTAATTTGTCACAACGCATCCCCTTCCTTTTAAAATTGGCCGAAGCCCAAGGTGATGACATTAAGGCAGCCGGCGGGGCCTTTACCCTGGTGCCCTTTTTCGTTGGGGTTATCATGACCTTTGACAATATTTTCGGTGTTATATTTCAACCCCTCTTTGGCAGAATATCGGACAGAACCCATACGCGTTTCGGCAAGCGCAGGCCTTTTATTTTTGTAGCAGCCCCCATATCGGCGGCCCTCTTTATTCTTATCCCCCGCATGAGCACGCTTCCGGCACTGATGCTGGTGGTTATCCTTTTTGTATTTGTCATGTCCGCTTGGCGAGCACCCGTTGTGGCCCTCATGCCGGATTTGACCCCGCCCAAACTGCGCAGTGAAGGCAATGCCATTATAAACCTGACCGGCGGTATAGGCGGGCTTATAGGCATGTTTGCGGGGACCTTGCTTTGCTTGATTTTCGGCTTTGACAGTAAGCTAAATGAAGAAAGGCCCTATGTTTTTATCATGGGTGCCATTGTCATGATACTTGGCACTTTGGTTTTGGCCTTTTTTGTTAAAGAGCCGGACAGCCGCCTGCAAGCCAGGGCCGAGTATGCCGAAATAGGTGAGGAAGAAGCCAAGGCCAAGGAAAGAGAAAAGCTCAAGGCCATGAAATTAAGTAAGGGCGAGAGGCGCAGCTTGATTTTCATGTTGGTTACACTCTTCTTTGTTTTCGCAGGCACCAACACAATCCAAACCTTCTTTGCCCTTTTCGCAGCTGAAATTTTAGATAAAACAACCCAACAAGCTACCCTGATGATGGGTGTTTTCGGCCTGTCTTCCATGGCGGCGGCTATCCCCGCCGGCAAGCTTGGGACCAAATACGGCCGCAAAAATATTATAACCGTCGGCCTTCTTTCTTTTATTCTAATGTTCGGTGTTTATGCTGTTTTCCAATATATGTGGCTGATTTGGCCGGCCTTGATAGTGGGCGGCATTGCCGGTATGTTTATCACGGTCAACACCCTGCCCCTGGTTCTTGAAATCGGCGGCGTTGAAAGGGTGGGTACCTTTACGGGTTATTACTACACCGCAACATTTTCCGCCCAAGTCGCCGCACCCATAGCTTACGGTGTTGTCAGAGTCTTAACGGGCACTTACATGTCCTTGTTCGTTTTCTGCCCCATAGCCTTTGCCTTGGCCCTGCTTTGTGTTTTGCAAGTAAAACACGGTGAGGCCATACCGGAAGAGCTCATTAAAGAAGCGGAAATGCAAGGCGACTAAAGCGGTTTTTTTAAGGAGACTTTAATGGCTGAAAAACAAAAAGTTAATTATCTCAAGACCGTGCTTATCGGTTGCGGGTTTTTGGGCAGTATGACCGCTTGGTCTATATATGACCCCTATGTATCAAAACTTTTGAATGAAAAGTTGGCAGATTCTGCCTTTGTGATGGATTTGGGCTTTAGGTTGGCCCAAAAGTATCCCTTCCTCTTGGACTTTATGCAAGCCCAGGGCGAAAACATTGAAACTGCGGCCGGGGGCTTTACCTTGGTGCCCCTCTTTGTCGGGATTGTAATGACCTTTGACAACATTTTCGGTGTTATCTTCCAACCCCTTTTCGGTAAACTTTCGGACCGCACCCGCTCGCGTTTTGGTAAACGCAGGCCCTATGTTTTCATCTTCGCCCCCCTGTCGGCTCTTATGTTCATTTTAATCCCCCGCATGGCTACCATCCCGGCCCTTATGGCCTGCATTATAGCTTTCGTTTTCTTTATGTCGCTTTGGCGGTCACCCGTAATGGCCCTTATGCCCGACTTGACCCCGCCCCATTTGCGAAGTGAAGCAAACTCGGTTATCAGTGTAACGGGCGGTTTCGGTGCCTTTATAGGCATTATTGCCGGCTCTGCCCTGGCCTTTATTTTTGGTTACGACACACACTTAAACCAAGAGCGCAAGGCCGTGTTTGTGCTTGGCGCCCTTATGATGATTTTCGGAACCTTGGTTTTGGCATTTTTTGTTAAGGAAGAAGACTCGCGTCGCCTTACGACCGCTGCCGATAAAGCCAAGAGCGCCAAGAGCGAAAAATTAAACTCCGGTGAGCGAAAAAGTTTGGTCTTGATGATGGCTGCCCTCTTCTTCCTTTTTATCGGCACCAACTCCATCACCACCTTCTTTGCCCTTTTCGCTTATGAAATCTTGGGCAAAACTACGGCCCAAGCCACCTTGATGATGACCGTCTTTTTAGCCTTTGGCCTTATTGGGGCCTTCCCGGCCGGGCTTTTAGGCAAAAAATACGGCCGCAAGCCCATGATAGTATCGGGTCTTATAGTTTTTATACTGATGTTTGCAGCCTTTACAGCGACAAAACAACTTTGGTTGATTTGGCCGGCCTTGGCTCTGGGCGGGGCGTCCAGCATGTTTATTAATGTTAACACCCTACCCTTGGTCTGGTCCATCGGCGGCCTTGATAAGGTGGGCACTTTTACGGGCTATTATTACACGGCCACTTTTGCAGGCCAAGTTGCGGCCCCCATCCTTTACGGCATTGTCAGGGTATTAACCGGCACATATATGTCACTGTTTGGCTTTTGTGCAGCGGTTTTTGTTATATCCTTGCTTTTTGTGACCGGCGTGCGCCATGGCGAGGCCGTGCCGGAAGACGAGGCAAAACTTTTAGCGGGCTGACGCTATTTTGATTGCGGAGGAAAATAATGTCAAAAATCATCGAAATAAGGGGGCTTTCAAAAGCCTATGGTAAAAACCAGGTCCTAAACAACCTGTCCTTGGAATATGAGGCGGGTCAGTTTATAGGGCTCTTGGGCCCCAACGGTTGCGGAAAAACAACCCTAATTAAAATTATGACAGGCCTTATCAAAGATTACAGCGGTAAGGTTTTGATAGACGGGCAAGAACCGGGCGTGCACACAAAAAATATAGTCGCCTACCTACCCGAACAAACCTATCTGCCCGCTTGGATGAGGCCCGTGGATGCCATAAAATATATGGACGATTTTTATGAAGACTTTGATAAAGACAAGGCCTTGGCCATGTTGGACACTTTCTTGCTGCCACCCAAGCAAAAAATCAAGTCCATGTCAAAAGGCATGCAGGAAAAACTACAACTGCTCTTGGTTGTTTGCCGCAATGCCAAACTTTACATTTTAGATGAGCCCATAGGCGGGGTTGACCCGGCGGCGCGTGATTTTATTTTATCGGCAATAATGGGTAACTTGCCAAAAGATTCAACGGTTTTGATTTCTACCCATCTCATCCATGATGTTGAAGGCATTTTTGACACGGCGCTCATGATAGGCAACGGTGTGGTTTTGAAAAACGAAAAAGTGGTCGAGGGCAAAATCGGTGATAAGACCATTGAGGATGTATTTAAGGAGGTTTTCGGCTATGCTTGGCAAATTAATTAAAAACGAGTTTAAGTCAACCGCCTATTCCATACTCAATGTTTACCTCGCGGCCCTGGTCACAATTGCCGCCATGGCTTTTTCCTATATTTTTGATATTAGCTGGATCAGCACTTTAAGCACGGTGCTTCTGATGATTTTAAGCGGTGTCGCTATTTTGATGACTTTGGTTATGGTGGTGACCGCTTTTGCCAAGAGTCTTTATGGCAACCAGGGCTACTTGAGTTTCAGCTTACCGGTCAAAAGTGGGGCACTCTTGGCTTCAAAAGCCTTGGTGGCCTTTACTTGGATTTTATTGAGCTACCTTATGGCCATAGCCATTTGGATAGGTGTCTATTTTTATGCTGCGGCCAGAATCGGCCAGGACCGCATAACGACCATCAAGGCTCTTTTGCAGATGTTTGAAAGCCTGCCCGGTGAAAAAGCCATAAAGCAGATGTTGATTTTCTTTGCTGTTATGATTTTCGCCCAAATTGTGGTTTTGATTGCCCAGATTTATTTTGCCATAACCCTTTCCAACACCAAACCCTTCCAACAATACGGCGTTTTATCGGCTATTATTGCCTTCTTTGCCGTTTTTATTGTAATGCAAATTATGACCGGCCTTTTAACCAGCTATGTGCCCATCACGCTTTTAATCGAAGGCGACGGCATGGCCATATCCTTTAAAGAGTCTATGGTAGACTCGCAAAATATGATGGCCTTGGGTCTGACCGGTTTCTTTTTCCAAGTTCTCGCTTCGGCTACCCTCTTTGCGTCAACCTCATACCTTATGAATAAGAGAGTCAATGTTAAGTAGCTCTATGCCTGTTTTGGGGGTGGGTTATTGAGGAGCATAGGTGTTTTCGGCGGTGCTTTTAATCCGCCCCACTTGGGGCATTTAAGGCTTGCCCGCTATTTTGCGGACAAGCTCTATTTAGCCCGCGTCAGGGTCATACCCTCCCACCTTTCCGTCCACAAAAGTTCCGAGGATTTAGCCCCGGCGGAAGACAGGCTTGAAATGTGCCGCCTGCTTTTTTCCGGCGATCGTTTTGAAGTGAATGATATGGAAATAAGCCGCGGCGGCAAGAGCTACACCTATGACAGCCTGCTTGAAATCAGCAGGGAATTGCCCGACCATCAAATATTTTTAATAATGGGGTCGGATATGTTTGAAAGCTTTCACACCTGGTACAGGTATGAAGATATTTTAAAAATGGCCACAGTTTGCACAGCGAGGCGCCAAGAAGGCTTAGCCCTTGAAGAAAACCCTTACGGTGCCCTTATAGCCGACCTTCCGCCCTTGGAAATCAGTTCAAGCATGGTAAGGCAAGCCGTGGAAAAAGGGCAAGACATAGAAGCCTACACCGGCCCAAAGGTTGCCGGCTATGTTAAGGACAGGGGGCTCTACCTTGCAAAAACTTAAGGCCTTAGCCCGTGAAATCTTGGGTGATTATAGGTACAAGCACAGCCTTTGCGTGGCTGACAGCGCCCTGGAGCTTGCAAAAAAATATGGGGTTGACCCCCACAAAGCTCAAAAGGCCGCCCTCTTGCACGACCTTATGAAGGACACGGGGCAAGAAGAACTTTTGTGTTTTTTTGAAGAGCTTGAAATAAGCCTCAATGAAGATGACCGACTCAATCCGCAAATATGGCACGGCATGGCTGCCGCCTTTTATTTGCGTGACAAATTGGGCATAGAAGATGAAGATATCTTCAATGCCGTTTATTACCACACCACCGGTCGCGCCGGGATGAGCCCGCTTGAAAAAGTGATTTTTGTTGCCGATTACATTTCGGATGACAGAAAATACCCGGACCTGGGTCAAATGCGAAAACTGGCGAAAGTTGATTTGGACCGAGCCATAATCTATGCCCTGGCCTTTCAAATAGGGCGCCTGGCAGGTGAGAGGGGCCTTATTCATCCCAATTCTTTGGAATGTTACAATGAACTTTTAGCAAAGCATAAGAATAAAATAGATTTTTAGATTAATATAAGGAGGACTTGTATTGACATCCAAACAAAGGGCTTTGGAAGCCGTCAAGGCTTTAGATGCCAAAAAAGCGGTAGATATCAAACTAATGGAAATTAAGGACCTGACCATAATTGCGGACTTTTTTCTCATAGCTACGGCAACATCAAACACACACGCAAGAAGTTTGATTGAGGAAGTTGAAAAAAATCTTGAAGAAAAAGGTGTTCGCCCCAACCACATAGAGGGCAAGGCTTCGGGCTGGACCTTGCTGGATTACGGCGGGCTGATTATTCATATATTTGAAAGAGAAAGCCGTGAATATTATGACCTGGAAAGGCTCTGGTCCGACGCGGCGCATGCAGATATTAGCGATTACTTGACTGATTGAGGTGGCAATAAAATGGCAAGCTATGATTTTAAGAAGGCAGAAAAAAAGTGGCAAACAATTTGGGAAGAAGAGGGAACCTTCAACGCTAAACAGGACTTCAGTCTCCCCAAGTTTTATTGTTTGGTAGAATTCCCCTATCCGTCGGGCCAGGGCTTACATGTGGGTCACCCACGCTCTTACACCGCCCTGGATGTTGTGGCCCGCAAAAAACGCTTGCAGGGTTATAATGTTCTCTACCCCATGGGTTGGGATGCCTTTGGCCTGCCGACCGAAAACTTTGCGATTCAAAATAAAATACACCCCGAAAAGGTCACTCGTGACAATATTGCTCGCTTTAAAGAACAACTGCAATCACTGGGCTTTTCTTTTGACTGGAGCCGTGAAGTAAACACGACCGACCCTTCCTACTATAAGTGGACGCAATGGATTTTCTTAAAGCTTTTTGAAAAAGGCCTGGCCTATAAAACAGAAATGGCCGTCAACTGGTGTGTGTCTTGCAAGTGCGTATTGGCCAATGAAGAGGTAGTCAACGGTGTTTGCGAGCGTTGCGGCAGTGAAGTGGTCCGCAAGGTAAAAAGCCAGTGGATGCTCAAGATAACCGAATATGCCCAACGCCTGGACGATGATTTAGATGAGCTGGATTTTATAGAACGCGTTAAGTTGCAACAACACAACTGGATAGGGCGTTCAACCGGTGCGGAGGTGGACTTTGCAACAAGCACGGGTGACAATATCAAGGTTTATACCACCAGGCCGGACACTCTTTTCGGCGCAACCTATATGGTTATTTCACCCGAACACGACCTGGTAAAAAAATGGGCGGATATAATTGAAAACATGGATGAAGTTGATGCATATGTAGATGCCGCCTCAAGAAAATCCGACTTTGAACGAGCGGAAGTCAATAAGGATAAAACCGGTGTTAAGCTCCAAGGTGTTTTCGCTGTAAATCCGGTTAATAATGAAGAAATACCGATTTTTATTGCAGACTATGTTCTGGTTTCATATGGCACGGGTGCCATTATGGCTGTGCCGGGCCACGACGAACGCGACTGGGAGTTTGCTAAAAAATTCGAGCTGCCCATAGTCGAAGTTGTAAAGGGCGGCGATATCGAAAAAGAAGCTTATGTGGATTGCGACAGCGGCCTTATGGTTAACTCCGGCTTTTTGGATGGCTTGAATGTTGAAGATGCCATCAAAAAAATGACCGAATGGTTGGAAGAGCAAGGCAAGGGTTATGCCAAGGTAAACTTTAAGTTGCGTGACTGGGTCTTTTCCCGCCAACGCTATTGGGGCGAACCCATCCCCATTGTTTGCTGTGACAAGTGCGGCTTTGTGCCCCTGCCCGAAAGTGAATTGCCCCTGACCTTACCCATGGTGAGCAGCTACGAACCCACAGACGACGGCGAATCCCCCCTGGCCAAACTCACAGACTGGGTTAATACAAGCTGCCCCAAATGTGGCGGGCCCGCCATGCGCGAAACAGACACCATGCCCCAGTGGGCAGGTTCTTCTTGGTACTTCCTGCGTTATTGCGACCCCCACAATGATGAAGCCCTGGCTTCAAAAGAGGCCCTTGAATATTGGACACCCGTTGATTGGTACAACGGCGGCATGGAACACACCACCTTGCATTTGCTTTACAGCCGCTTTTGGCATAAGTTTTTATATGATATAGGTGTGGTGCCCACGCCCGAACCCTATGCCAAGCGCACCAGCCACGGCATGATCTTGGGCGAGAACGGGGAAAAAATGTCAAAGTCCCGCGGTAATGTGGTAAACCCGGATGAAATTGTTGATGAATACGGTGCAGACACCATGCGCCTTTATGAAGTTTTCATCGGTGACTTTGAAAAGGCAGCTCCTTGGAATTCATCAAGCATCAGGGGATGCAAACGCTTTGTCGACCGTGTTTGGGCCCTACAAGATATTTGCCTTGACGGTGAGAACTATAGGCCCCAACTTGAGACCGACATGCACAAAACCATTAAAAAAGTCACGCTGGATATTGATGCCCTCAAAGGTAACACGGCCATTGCGGCCATGATGAGCTTGACCAATCGTTTTTATGAAGTCGGCTCTGTCAACAAGGCCGAATATAGGGATTTCTTGCTGGTTTTAAACCCCTTCGCCCCCCACCTTACAGAAGAAGTTTGGGAAAAGATGGCCTTTGGCGGCAAGGTCAGCCAACAAAACTGGCCCCAATATTATGAAGAAAAATGTTTGGAAGAGACCATAGAGATTGCGGTGCAGGTAAACGGCAGGGTCCGCTCCAAATTGACGGTTGCGGCCGATATTGAAAGCCGGGATGCCATAGAGCTCGCCAAGGCAGACGAACGAGTGGGGCAGTTTACCGCAGGCAAAGAAATTATTAAAGAGCTTTATATCAAGGGTAAATTGGTTAATATAGTGGTAAAGTAGCGACTTTTCGGGTTGACAAACCTCGCTGTAATATTATATAATTACCAGTACTGATAAAAACCCTTGCAAATGCGGAGGGAGGGAATATGAATGAGTGAAATCAGAGTAAAAGAAAACGAATCCTTGGACAGCGCTCTCAGGCGTTTTAAGAGGCAAACCTCGCGTGACGGCACAATCCAAGAAGTTCGTAAAAGAGAGCACTATGTAAAACCTTCGGTTAAACGCAAGAAAAAGTCCGAAGCGGCTCGTAAGCGTAAATTTAAAAGATAGCAAAAAGCGGGCCCCGGCCCGCTTTTTCTATTATGCTTCTATTATGCTATATTAAGGTGATTGAACAATGAAGGCAGAAGATATAATTAAAAGCCTACCCTCGGGCACGGACGGCCTGCTTATCGAATCTTATGAGAACAGGCTTTATTTTACCGGCTTTGCTTCAAGTGCCGGGCTCTTGTTTTT
Organism: Clostridiales bacterium; assembly: GCA_012524025.1. Classification (GTDB taxonomy): domain Bacteria; phylum Bacillota; class Clostridia; order Oscillospirales; family Acutalibacteraceae; genus UBA1447. Next base: position 13,406 of record JAAYSC010000052.1, read on the forward strand.
AAGTAAAAAAGGCAGCGCTTTTTTAACCGACTTTCGCTATATCGAGGCAGCCCGACGGCAAGTTAAGTGCTGCCAAGTGATTGAGCTTAAAAAGATTGAAGAACAATTGCCGAAGCTTGCAAAAAAATTCGATTGTAAAAAAGTGGCCTTTGAAACAGACAGGGTAAGCGTGGCCCGGGCTGAAAAATTAGCTTCCCTTTTGGGGGATGTCAGCCTGTCAAAAAGTAACACAGCGGCTCGGCTTATATCGGACTTGCGGGCAGTGAAGACCAAAGAAGAGGTTGAAAAAGTCAAGGTCGCCCAAGGTATAGCGGAAAAGGCCTTTGATTATATTCTGGGTTACATAAAACCCGGCATGACGGAAAAAGAGATTGCCCTGGCACTTGACTACCATATGCTCAAAAACGGCGCGCAGGCCCTGTCTTTTAATACCATTGTGGCAGCCGGGGTCAATTCCTCCAAACCCCACGCCGTCCCCGGTGAATATAAGGTCGCCGCGGGCGATTTTATCACCCTTGATTTTGGCGCAATCTATGAAGGTTACCACAGTGACATGACCAGGACACTTACCCTGGGCAGCCCAAGCAGTGAAAAACAAAAGGTTTATAAGACGGTCTTAACCGCGCAAGAAGCCGGCCTAAAGGCTTTGAAACCGGGGCTTGCCTGCCAAGCGGCAGACGCTGTTTGCAGGGATATTATCGAAAAAGCAGGTTACGGTAAAAACTTCGGTCACGGTACCGGCCACGGTGTAGGGATAGAAATCCACGAAGCACCCACCCTGTCGCCGACGGGCAAGGGCAAGCTAAAGGTCGGCCATCTTGTCACGGTGGAACCCGGTATCTATATAGCCGGTGCCTTCGGCGTGCGTATAGAAGACATGGCCTTGATCACAAAAAAATCCTATGAAAACCTAACGGCAAGCCCCAAACAATTAATCAGCCTGCCGGTCTGAAAATAAAGGGGCTTGGCGAAAGTTTTTTACTTGAATTGATGCTTATAATGGTATAGAATAACAGTGTAATTAATAATATGAAGGGGTAATAATATGGTTTCAGCAGGTGATTTCAGAAACGGCCTGACCTTTGAAATGGAAGGCAATGTTTATCAGATTATTGAATTTCAACATGTAAAACCCGGTAAGGGCGCAGCCTTTGTCCGTGCAAAAATACGCAATGTTATGGCCGGCTCGGTTGTTGAGCGCACCTTCAATCCCAGTGAAAAATTCCCCACAGCCTATATTGAACGCAAGGATATGGAATATTCTTACAATGACGGCAATATCTATTATTTTATGGACCAAGAAAGTTATGAGCTTGTTCCCATAGATGCCGAAGTTTTAGGCGAAAACTTTAGGTTTGTTAAAGAAAATGAGCTTTGTAAGGTTTTGTCCTACAAGGGCAGCGTTTTTGGCGTTGAACCCCCAACAACCGTGGTCCTTGAAATAACCAAGACCGATCCGGGCTTCAAGGGCGACACGGCCACAAACACCACAAAGCCGGCCATACTTGAAACAGGGGCCGAAATCAAGGTTCCCCTCTTTATTGATGAGGGCGAAAGGGTTGTAGTTGACACTCGCACAGGCGAATATCTCAGCAGAGAATAAATTTGACGGAGGGCACTGATATGACAATTAACGAAAAAGCCGCATATCTCAAAGGTTTGGCGGAAGGCTTGGGCCTGGACGAAAAAAAGGCAGAAACTAAAATAATCAATGGCATTTTGGATTTACTTGAAGACATGACCATGACCGTGACCGACTTGGAAGACAATCTTGACATTATCAACGAACAAGTTGATGCGGTTGATCTGGACTTGGATGAACTGGAAAACCTTATTTACGGCGAGCTTTTGGAAGAAGACGATTTTGAACTTTTTGACGATGAAGAAGAATTTTTTGAAATCAAGTGCCCGGCTTGCGATGAAGTTATCTGTGTTGACATGGGTATTCTTGAAGAAGGCAGCATAAACTGCCCCGGCTGCAATGAGCTGCTTGAGTTTGACTTTGATTGCGACTGTTTGGACTGTTGCGAGGACGAGGACGAATAAACTTTTTAACTTAAAGTGAGGGTGGGCAAAGCCCACCCTTTTCTTGATAAGACGGGTGAACAAGATGGATATAAATGAAAAGCAGATAGAAACAAACTATATCTATAAGGGTAAAATTCTTAATCTGCGTTTGGATAAAAACCGCTTGCCAAACGGCAAAACAGGTATGCGTGAAATAGTGGAACATAGCGGGGGAGTCTGCGTGGTGGCCCTGACGGCGGAAGATGAGCTTTTACTTGTTCGCCAGTACCGTAGCCCCTATGCCGAAATAGTAACCGAGCTGCCGGCAGGTAAAATAGACCCGGGCGAAGACCCCTTAACTTGTGGTAAACGCGAACTGCTTGAAGAAGCGGGGGCCACAGCCGGCCGCTACATTGACCTTGGGCGATTTTACCCGACACCCGGCTACTGCGGTGAAACAATTTATCTTTATGGGGCCCTTGATTTACAACTAACACAACAAAAGCCCGACGAAGATGAATTTTTAGAATTAGTAAAAATCCCCTTAAAAGAAGCCCTTCAAATGATTTTAAATAATGAATTGCCCGACGGCAAAACCCAAACAGCCATCATGAAGCTGCACGCTTTGAAAGAAAATGGTTATGAAGGGGCAAAGTTTTTATGATTATATTAGCCTCTGCCTCCCCTCGGCGCAAGGAAATATTAGAGACGGCCGGCTTTGACTTTGAAGTTGAGCCGGTCCATGTGGAAGAAAAGGTCACCCCGGGCTTGAGCCCTGAGCAAACGGCTATGGACTTGGCACGGCAAAAGGCCCTTGCCCTTGCAAAGTCAAAACCGCAAGCCACAATAATCGGGGCCGACACCATAGTGGTTTTAGAGGGCGAAATTTTAGGCAAACCCCATGACAGAGCGGATGCAAGAAGAATGCTCCGAGCCCTGTCGGGCAAGGTCCACAGTGTTATTACCGGTGTTTGCCTTATAAAAAACAGTATGGAAAAATGCTTTTTTGAAGAAACCAAGGTTGAATTTTATAAGCTTTCAAGTCAAGAGATTGAAGCCTATGTTGACACGGATGAGCCCATGGATAAGGCCGGCGCCTATGGTATTCAGGGCCGGGGCTGCCTCTTGGTTAAAAGGATTGACGGCGATTACTTCAATGTGGTGGGTCTGCCGGTTGCCGCTTTAGCCAGAGAATTGTAAAAACGCCGTCAGGCGTTTTTTTACTTATAGGTCAATTATATCTTTGTCATCCAAAATTCTTACCCTATCGCCCCAAAGATCCTGCAAGCCCGATAGCATATTATCATAATCATCTAAAATTCTTCTGCCATGGTGGATAAAGAAAAGTTTTTCGGGTGCCAGTGGGCTTTCTTTTAATTCCTTGGCAAAATCAACCGGGTGATGGTGGCCGCTTTCCATCAAAAGAATATCGACTTTGGGGCTTAAGAGAGGCATAAAATCTTCAAGCCCTTTTGTATCGCCGGAATAAACTATACGCTTTCCTTGGGCCTCAATTAAAAAGCCGAAAGAGAACCACTTACCCTCGGGCGAGGGCTCATTTTGTATGTGCCTATTGTGCAGGGCGGTAACCTTAAAGCTATCCTCCTCAAATAAAAGCCCGTTTTTTATTTCATGGGCCTCAAGCTCAAAGTCGGCTGAAAAGTTGCCTTGGGTAGATTGCAGCATCTTTATGATAGCCTCATAGCTTTCAACTTGCGGAATATAAATATCCAAGCGCTTGCCACTGAAGTCACCGCTTATACCGTTGAGTTTGCGGACAGTCCACAAGAGGTTACCCAAACCGCCTATGTGGTCCATATGGGTGTGGGATATAACAATCTTACTGCTTTTTAAAAGGTCCAGCCCCATACAATGGGCTGTGTAAGAGCAAGTTTCGCCGGCATCAAACCAATAAAGCTTGCCCCTATGTTCGATTATGAAGGATGTGTGGTGCCTGCCCGGAAAGGGCTGTGTGCCGGAACAAGAGCCTAATATTATCAGTCGCATTTTATCACTCCCAAAATACAGGTAAGAAGAAAGAGCTGTAGATCTTTGTGACCTACAGCTCTTTAAGTTTAAAGTTTAAAAATCGGGGGATCTACCTAAAACCAACCTTTGGAAGGCAGACAAGAGTTTTGAGCTTCTGACTATCGAATAGAAAACATTTTCAACTTCATGCAAGATTATACCAAAATCAAAGAAGAAAAAGTCTTTTGCCTTGGGTGCGCCCTTATATTCTAAAATGAAGGGTTGCGAATAGAGTATGGCACCCGGACCCCAAATTTCTGCCCTTACATAATTGCCTATTTCATCCGAATGTTCGTTGAGGTCTAAAAAGCCGCCAACCTGAATAACTTGGCCGTCGGCAATCCAGTGGATTACCGCATGGTTTTCCGCACTGATTTCGATTGTGTCGGCATTATTGTCAACCACTATATTTGTAACTTCCGGTTTTGGCTGTTGGCGTGGATAATTACCGTTTTCATCGGGACTGTTGCCTAAAAGCCATTCACCGTTTTCATCGGCTATGGAAAGACCGGTTTCTGCTTCGAGCCTGGCGACCTCAAAAGTGTTTTTGATATTGTGACTGGCTGCAAAGAAGGCACCCTTTTCCAAACAGGTTCTAATGTTTTTAACATTATTTTCAGGCATGAGCATAACTTGCCAGTTGGTATCGCATGCGCCAAGGTTATGGGCATCGCTGTTGCCAAAACCAAAAATGTTCCTTCCCGTGGGTGTGACATTGGCCAATAAAACATCCCAAAACTTGCGATCGTTTTTGGTCCTGCTATCATTTTTATTGATTATTTCCATGCCGACGCAGCTTTCATAGTCTAAAAACATCTTGGTGAATTTTTTGATAATGTAGTTAAAGTGAGTGTTGTCGGTGCTATAGGCTTCGTCATAATCGTAGTCCCGGGCATTGGTGTATTCGCCCGGATGGTTAATAACGCTGATACCGCCGGAATTTTCAACACCTCTGAGTATGTGATTATAGTAGCTGGTACCGCCCAGGTAACCGTCGGCCCAGTCACAGAAAAAACTGTTGACATGGGTGTTGTTGAAAGCAGCTGCATTGTGCTCAATACCGAAAGGTACCCTGGTCATGCCGCGGCCGCCTCGGTCAGACCCGCTTGAAATTTGATTGTATCTCCCCTGAGTAAGGCCCGCAAGGTCGGGTGTGCCTCGATTGAGGTTCATGATAAAGGTTATACCCGGGTTGGTGTTAATATCAACCCAACTTCTGTCAATTGTTCCGTGGTCGGTCATGGCTAAAACATCGTAGCCCAGCTCATAATGATATTCAACCATTGTGGCAAGTGTTTCACGCCCGTCACTTACGGTTGAGTGGGTGTGGAGGTTGGCTCTGTATTGGCCCCAGCTTTCCCAGTTGACATCTTCATAGGGGTTAATGACGGTGTAGTCAATCTGCCCCGCGCCCAAAACACCCAGGGGCAAGACCGACAGCAAGAGAGTCAGAACCATTGCCAAAGTTAGGCTCTTTTTAAAGAATTTAGTCTTCATAATCAGCATCTCCTTTAATTTTGTCCGGTGATTTACAGTATAATTGATTTTTTAGTCCCAATCAAACAAAGCTAAAAAATATGGCGATTTGCACAGCAAAAAAGCTTTATCTTGTACAAAACACTCTCCCTCAAGCGTTTTCATGGCTGCCGGAAACTTAAATTACATTTGTGTTCAGGCACCGCGTTTATCCGAATAGCCGCGGGGGCCCCAGTATTGATAAAGCACATCGCTGACAAATTTGAGAACTGCTTGGGCATACTTTTCAAACTTTTTATCTTCGGGCGGGTTTCTCAAGCCGATTTGGATTAAGGCTTGGTTTAAGTCATTTTCGGCCGCAAGGAATTCTTGGTAATCCACCACCGTGTCGGCCAACATAGCCTCTGCCCGTTCAATGGCCGCTTGCAATTGTGCTGCGTCCTCGGGGGCCAAAAGGCTTTGGTCAACTTGCTTTGCCTTGGGCAATCTGTCATTCATCAAACCCTTGGTTTCACGCCCGACATTAAATTGAGGGAATCGATTGGGCATGGAGTGGACATCTTGCAGGTTATCATAGGCCAAAAGTTCGGTCGCAAGTTTCATGATAACATCATTTCGCCCCGTGCCTTCATGGTCTTGGTTGTAGAAATAAAAGGTGGTTTCCGGCAGGAGCCCGGTTGAAGCATCGACTATGCCATCGGGTGAAATGTGGTTATGGGAGGGGTCGGTGCACCTGGGGTTTTTGGGTGTGTAGTCGCTTGGAAGGGGGCTGTCTACATAACCGGCTGTAGCACCCATGGACTCGGAATCAAAGTGAATCAAGCCGTCGCCGTTGTTGTTTTTGCTTGAGGGAACAAAGGGATAGATGGGGTGGTTATAGTCCACAACATTAAAGACCTGAACGCCGTCTTCCACCAGTTTTAAAATATTGTCATGGGCATTGAGTTGGGCTTGGTAATAATTTTCTGTCTGTGCCTTTACAAGAGGTGACTGCCCGTCGGCAAAAAGTTTTTGGGCTGCCTCTTCATAGTCGGCCGAGGGTACCAGGCCCCAAATCATGGTGCAATTTCTAACCAAGATATCATTTAAAACACCAAGCACCTTGTCAAGCAAGTCATGCAAAATCTGCTTCGGAATAATACGGATAAGGATGTTAATGAGGTAACCCGTGTAATCGTCGGCACCAAGAAGCTCGGGTAACATGGTCTTGTAGAGTGACTCATCATCGGTGCTGAGCTGCCCCTTGTAAAGATCACCGACCAGGCAAGAGCCGTCAATGGCGGGCACAATGAAAACAACCTTGTTAAGGTCGTCGGAAACTTGCGGATAATTTTCAAAAAGCGATACCGCCAAGGTGCTGCCAAGGCTTATGGGTACAATGTTTATTTTGTCATGCCCGGTTTCACGCTTAACCGTTTGAATAAAATTATAGAGGTTTTCGGTTTCATCAAGGTTGTTTCCAAAGGAGTTATAGGTAAAAAAGTAAAGATGGTCTTCACCGACTATATCAGAATAGCTGCTGATGGGTATTGTGTTGAAAACTCTTTCGCGCTCCTTTGGTGTGCAAGTAGCAACAGATGAAGGGTAGGTTTTAACCTCTAAGTTGCTGACAGGCTGGCCCTTGTCATCAATTTGAGTTTTGGCAAGGGATTTTTTCAAAATTTTGGCGGCCAAGTCGGTGAATCCATTATCTTTTTGTGTAACCAGCATCTTAACCATAGGGACTATGAGCAAGAAAAGATATTCTATATCAATCAAGAGCGGGAAGGCATTAATGTCTTTTCCATCCTTGTCTTTTGCTCTCTCGTTGTTTTCATCCAACAAAAACACATCCGACTGGCCTATACCGGGGATGATAATACTGGGTGCATGGGCACAATCACCGCCGCATTGGGTCAAAACCCCATCAGTATTTTTGCCAAGCTCTGCCGATTCAAGCTCAAAAGCCTTATCTTGGCCCGGGTCTTGGGCTTGTAAAATTTTTGCAGCTTCTTCAAAGCTTGAAACACTATGGGCAAAATCAAGAACCGTAGGGGCACTGCTTTCGGTCTTAAGCTCTGCCGCGACCACATTTGCCTCGACTTGGCCGGCGTTTATGCCGGTGAAGGAAAGAAGCATAGCCAGGCTTAAGCTCAAAGCCAAGATTTTTTTGATTGCCTTTGTCATTGAAAACATCCTTTCAAAAATGAAACTTGGGCAAAGGGTGAAAACTCCCTTTCTTACACATAAGATTTTAATTTAAGAGGAAGGAAAATGCAAGCAAAAAGCCGGATAAAATCCGGCCTTAAAGTTATTTTTTGTCCTTAACAAACTCATTGAATTGTGGAAACTCGGGGTCTTGAAAAACATCTTTCAGGCTGTTGTCGGTCAGGAGTATTCGCATGAGGTTTAAAAATTGTTGACAACCTATGCCGTCTTCATGCCCCATGTTGCGCCAAAGCCAGGCTGTGTCGGCCAAGGGGCTGGCGGATAAGTCAATATCTCTGTGGGGTGACATATGATTGTGGTCGGCCTCTTTACAACAAAGCCCGCTTTGCTCATAGCTGTCCTCAAAAGCCTGACCCAGGGGTGCAAAGTTGCCGCCCATGGTTTCCGAGGCGGTGTGGACAATCATATCGGAATGGACATTTCCGGTTTTAACGGCGCTGAAAAGGCGGAGGTTGTAACCGCCAAGGCTGAATATTTCAATACCGTTTTCTCTTGCCTTTTCAACCAAAGCGGAAAAGTTCGATTTAATGGCATGCCAGCGGTCGGCCTCGGCCTTGATTTTTGCATGAGAAGGGTCCGATAATAACTTGTCGCTGAGCTGCTTATAATCAGAAGCCGGAACCACGCCCCAAAAGGTTGTGGAATTTCTTATTGCGGTATCAATAACCGCGCCTACAAGAGCCAAAATAAAACTTTTCATAACCTTGGGGGGGACAAGCCTTACTATCTTCATTATTTTTTGGGCAGTAGACCTTCCCATGAGCTCTTGAAAAAGGCTTTCATAGTTATCAAAATCTATGTTACCCTTGAGTATGTCGGAAATTACCAAGGAACCGTCAAAAGCCGGCACGACGCCCACAACCCTGTTAATATCTTTGTCCGACGCATATTGGTCTAAATAGGCCGTGGTCACGCTGGCCCCTAAACTGACGGAGGCTAAATTGACCCTGTCATGGCCGGTCTCTTCCTTAACCTTTTTGATAAAGGCCCTCAAGCGGTCAATCGTCTCTTGAGTATTGCCTATGGCCACAAAGGAAAAATAATAAAGGTGGTCTTCGCCTATAGCCTCTGCCAAAGGGCAGAAGGGAAGCATACCGTAGATGAATTTTTTTTCCTTTTCATTGCAAGCGGCCAAAGAATTTTCAAAAACTTCCAACCTGACATTATGTCTGTACTTGCCGTCAGCGTCGCTTGCCATAAAGTCAAGCAGTTTTGTAAGCTCATCTTTAACCTTCTTGCTAAAGCCCAAGTCCTTTCTGAAAACCATCATCCGCAGGGCCGGTAGGGTCAAGGATTTTTTAAGAGCTTTGAAATCTTGGTCGGAAATTTCGGGCGGCCAAGCTCTTTTGATGCGCTTGCCTTGCTCGTCTTCCAAGAAAGCCCTACAGTTACCTATCCCCGGCACCACAATAGTGGGGAATTTGCCACAATCACATTTTTTTGCCATATTTATTTCCTCTCTCAAGTAATTTACGCAAGAAAAATGGTAGCATAAAGCAATTTTATTTACAAGGTAAAAGCCCGGAAAGAAAAGGCTCTGAAACAAAAAGCGGCCGGCCTTCCGAACTTGACATTTGGCCCGGGCTGCCATATATTTTAAAAGAAAACCTTGGGTTGCTAAAATTAAGAGGAGGGCTTAATTTGTTGAGTTTTATCAAGTTCTTACAGAAAATTGTCCGAAAGACACCGGTCTTGCCCTTGATTCTTTCCTTAATACTCGGGCTATTTGGTTTTTTGGGCGAAAGTATTGACCGCCTTGCAGGTTCGCCGCCTCAAGAATTGGTTGCCAGCCAAACGCTGCTGTTTTTAGATTCCTACACCCACTCGCAAGATGTTGCGACCGACGGCCAAAACTACTATTTCAGCTCACGCTTCAGCCTGATTAAAACAGAGCTTGACGGTGAGAGCTTGCTTGCGATCAACCTTGATGCCATTCCCAAAGACTTAAAAGATAAATACGGTTCGGCACACATTGGAGGCATCAGCTACCACGACGGTAAAATATATGCCGCCTTGGAAGACAGCAAGGTTTGGAATTACCCCATAGTGGCCCTTTATGACGCCGAAAGTTTAGAATATACGGGGCAATACCATATCTTGTCGGCTGAATTCCAGCAAAAAGGTTTGGCTTGGATAGCGGTTGACAGCGAAAGAGGATTGATCTACTCGGCCCAAAGGGACCATTCACCGCAATTGATAGCCTATGATTTGGAAACTTTTGAACTTGTAAAAACTATTGACCTGTCGCAAAATCCGCATAGGATTCAAGGCGGGGACATGCACAAAGGCATACTCTATGTTGCCACTCAAGACGAGACCCAGGCGGTTTATTCCATTAACCCCGAAAACGGTGAAGTTAGAAAGTGCTTTGACCAAAACTTACCCAAAGGCGGCGAAGCGGAAGGGCTGACGGTGCTCGAAACAGATGACGGTGCCCTTTTGCACACACTGGATTTGGGGCCGCTTTTTATAAATGCTTTTTTCCGCCACTATAGTTTGAGTCAATAAATTTTAGGGGAGTAAAATGTTTAGCTTGTTTTTTTCAGCTTTAAAAAAGGCCTGGGCTTTGCTGACGGCTATTTTGTTGTTTGTGAGTATCCAAGTTGAAAAGCCGGCCGGGGAGCCCCAAGGCGCCGTTTTTGTCGGCAGCAGAACCTTTATGTTGGAAGAAGCCCTGGTCCGCGGGCAAGGAGTCACAAATGACGGTGAATTCTTTTATTTCAGCGGTAATTTCTTTCTCAACAAAACCGATATCAAGACAGGCGAAACCGTGGCACAAAACAACTTTGCAATCCCCCTGCCCTTACTCATGAAGGGATGCAACCATATAGGGGGCATAGGTTATGCCGATGGAAAAATTTATGCCGCCATCGAAGACGGCTCGGATTACCTTCACCCCTTCATCGCCATATTTGATGCCAAGACCTTAAAATTTACGGGCAAGTATTATGAATTGCCTTGGGAACTGCATGTGAAAGGTGTGCCCTGGTGCATTGTTGATAAGGACAGGGGCTATCTTTATACAGCCGAATGGTCCAACGCCACCCAACTAAATGTTTTTGACCTAAAGGATATGTCTTTTGTCAAAAATGTAGCCGTCAGCATGACGCTTGACAGAATTCAAGGCGGCGACATTTATGAAGGTAAACTCTACCTTTCCAACGACTCAAACACAAAAAGAGTTTATGAGGTTGACCCGGTCAGCGGCCAAACAAGAATTCTATTCGAACGCAACATTGACCCCGAATGTGAAGCCGAAAGTATGACGGTTTTGGCTACACCCGACGGCCCCGCCTTTTTTGTTATGGATTTAGGGCCCATGCGTATAAATATGGTTTTTAGGGAATATAGGTTGTCGGAATAAATAAAAGATATAGAGCTCTCATTTATGATGAAAGTGCAATTCTTGCACCCTGTTGAGTCCATAAAAGTGCAAGAGTTGCACTTTTCAATTGACAAAAAGTGCAAGCGGTGCTATATTGTTCTTGGGAGGTGATATCTTTGAGCCTAAAAGAATTGCGCAAATCTAAAAATCTTACTCAAAAAGAAGCTTCTGCAATAACCGGTATACCGCTTCGCACATACAAAAACTACGAAAATGACTCGGCTAAAGAGGGAACGATAAAATATAACTATATGTGTGAAACATTGGAAGCCCACGGTCTTATTGATGAAGAACACGGTATTTTAAGCAGAGAGGCAATTGAATCCGCCTGCCAAAAGGTGCTGTCGGAATATGATGTTGAGTATTGCTATTTGTTTGGGTCATATGCCAATGAGACCGCAAACGAAAAAAGTGATGTTGATCTATTGATATCAACCTCTGTCACGGGCTTGAAGTTTTTTGGGCTTGCTGAGCGGCTGAGGGAAGAGCTAAAGAAAAAGGTTGACCTTTTGGACCTTAGGCAACTTGAGAATAATCCGGAGCTTATTAACGAAATACTGAGGGATGGAATAAAAATATATGAGAAAGCAAAAAGATGACTGTTTCTACCTTGAGCGAATTATAAACGACATTGATTTTATAATAAAAAACACGACCGGGGTATCCTTGGAAGACTTGCAGAAAAACGAAGTGCTTTTAGATTCTATGGTTTTCAGATTAATCCAGATTTCGGAAAACTCTAAAAGACTGTCAGAAAAATTCAAACAAGAGCACAAGGATGTACCGTGGATGGACATTTCCGGTCTTAGAAACCGACTTGTCCACGATTATTCAAATGTTGACTTGACCATTGTACATATGACTGTAAGCAACGATATCCCAAGGCTAAAAAAGAGCTTGGAATAAAAAAACTATCCCCCGGCCAAGAGCCGGGGGATAATTTGATATAGGGCGAAATCAGGCTACAGATTAAAAAACACCTCTACCATACGATTAAGAAAACTGAAAACTCCGGTGGCATTTTGCCTTGTGGTCTCTTGGCTTGAAGTGGGCCAAGAAGAGCCTGTCAGGTCAAAGTTTTCTTCCAAAAAATCTGCCATTTTGTTTGTGAGCGCATCTGTTTGGGCTGCGCTCCAAACCCTTTGTGCCAGCAAATCACGGGCTTGGTCTCGCAGGGCGAAAAACTCCCTTTCAAGTTCTGCATCCATGGGGTTTTGGTCTATAAAGTCTTGGTTTTCAAAGGCCTTCCTCAACATGGCTTTTATGGGGGCGGTTTCACGGTATTCATTATACTGGGGGAAACCGCCGTTATTTATTCTGGCGTCTGTAATATTATCGTCATAGGCGATTTGCACGCAAAGGTGGATGACGCTGTCAAGCCCTGACTGTAAGTCCAAGTGGCTTTGCCCTTTTATAAGAAAAACATTATCGGGTATGCAGCTTGTGCTCAAATCTGCGTTTTTGTCGGGCGAAATGTAGCTGTGGTCCTCCAAATCGGCTAAGTAGCTTTGTGGAAGCTTTTCGCCGTAGGGGGCAAAGCTTCCTCCCAGGGATTGGGAAGCGGCGTGGATGACAAAGTCGGAAGACATATTATAAGAGCCTGCAAGCGAAGGCAGGGGTAGGCCGTAACCGCAAACCGCAAAAATCATGGTGTCGGTTTCTTGCATAATCTTGGGTATGGTTACACTGTTGGCGCTTTGTGCCCTGTAAAAACGGTCGGTCTTTTCCCTTAAGGGGGCATGGGCCGAGTCACCCAAGTAATCCGAAGCCAAGGTGTCATATTGTGCATTGGGGACCAAGGCCCACATCATGGGGCAATTACCCACAAGTTTTTCACCTACGGAAGCTCTGATGCCTTGGGCCACGCTGTCCACCAAGGAAAAGAACCATTTTTCCGGCAAAAGGCGAAGGAAAATCCCCAGCATATAACCCAGCCAGGTGTAAGACTTGGCCAAACTGTAGTTCATGGTGAAAAGATCGGGCAAGAGCTTGGTGCAGATAAAATTCTTATCATAAAGGTTAAGGTCGGCATAAAGAATGTCGCTTAAAAGGTAGGAGCCGTCAAGGGCACTGTTGGCAAAAATAATTTTATGTATGGATTGCATTTGTGGGCTGTCGCCGTAAAGATCAAAAAAGGCCGTGCTGACGGTTCCGCCGAGGCTTATGAAAACAAGGTTTACCTTGTCGGCCCCGGTTTGGGGCTTTACAATATTTTCAACATAATCGTTTAAATCCTGGGCCGTTTTATAAGGGTCGCCGAAAGATTCATAGGTGAAATAATAAACATTTTCATAGCCCACCAATTCGCAATATTCGCTGACATTTATTTGGCTGTTGATATAATCCAATTGGGTGGGGCCGCCGCCCCCGTATTTATATAGGCCGGCCTCATTGTATTTTCTTAAGGAGTTTTCCTTGGTTGCGGCGACGGCAAGGGAATAGTCATAACGCTCTGCCTCGAAAATCAAGTCTTTTCTGGAACGGCTGCCGTCGGCATCAAAATAATGGTCCTGCAAGGCGGCGTCCAAAATGCGGCCTATGGCAGCACCCAAACCCTCGTTATCGCCCGTGAAAAAGAATTTTAGAATGGGCCATAATTCCCTTAAAAGCGTTTTAATCATAGCCGTGTTGTCAAACATGAAAGCAAAATCGCCCGATTCCATAATAAGGTTGCCGTCATCACCGACCAAAACTTCTTTTTGGCCCTCTTCATTTGTTTCGTAAATATAGGTAATGGACTGCATCAAACCGCCCACCACCACGGCAGGCACTAAATTGCCGTCTGAATAAGAATAGTTTTCGAGGCGGTCAAAAGCATCTTGGGCCGATCGGCCTTCAATGCTTATGGGCTTTTGGTCAAGCCCGCTTGCATGAGCGGAAACAGAAGCGAAACCCGTAGCCGAGAACAGTAGGCTCAAACTTATTAGAATTGAAAGAAATTTTTTAAAAAACATATGAATCCTCCCAAATTATATTTAAAAAACCCTTGCCCAAAGAAAAAGCAAGGGTGTCTTTAAGTTTTTTCAAAAGCGTTTTTTATGCCGGTAAGGGCATTTTCAAGCTCTTCGTAATTTATGGTTATGGGGGGAGCAAAACGGATGGTCCTTTCATGGGTTTCCTTCGCCAAAACACCTTGGGCTATCAATTTTTCAACATAGGCGGATGCATCATTTTTAAATTCCACACCGATTAAAAGCCCTCGTCCCCTGATATCTATGATGTCGGGGTTTTTTACCTTTTTCAGCCCGTCAAGAAAAAACCTACCCTTTTCCCTTGCCAGGCGAGGGTAGTCGTCACGGACTAAAATTTCCATAGCCTTGATGGCTACGGCACAGGCCAAGGGGTTGCCGCCAAAGGTCGAGCCGTGGGAACCGGGCTCAAACACAGATAAAATTTCCCTATCGGCTGCTATGGCGGAAACGGGCATAAGTCCGCTGCCCAACGCCTTGCCCAAAATATAAATATCGGGCTCTACCCCTTCATGGTCACAGGCAAACATGTCGCCGGTTCTGGCCAAACCGGTTTGCACTTCGTCGGCCAGCATTAAAATATTATTTCGGGTGCAAATATCACGCACTTGTTCTAAATAACCGTCGGGCGGAACTATTACCCCGGCCTCGCCTTGAATAGGCTCAAACAAGAAGGCTACGGTGTTTTCATTTATTGCGGCTTCAAGCGCCCGGGCATCGGCATAGGGTATTTTAATAAAACCTTCCGTATAAGGTGCAAAACCCCGGCGGGCACTGTCATCGGTGCTCATGGAAATGATGCTGATGGTTCTGCCGTGAAAGTTGTTTTCACAAACAATTATTTCCTGCTTTCCGTCGGGGACACCCTTAACAAAGGCACCCCAACGCCTTGCGGTTTTGAGGGCGGTTTCGACTGCTTCTGCCCCGGTGTTCATTGGTAAGGCCATATTTTTGCCGGTTAAATCACAAAGTATTTCATAAAAATCACCCAAAACACTGTTGTGAAAAGCACGGGAAGTTAGGGTAACCTTGCCCAACTGATGTTTGGCCGCCTCAACAATTTCAGGGTGAAGGTGGCCGAAATTTAAGGCGGAATAAGCGCTTAACATGTCAAAATAGCTTCGCCCCTCCGGGTCATAAACCATTACTCCCCGGGCCCTGTCTATAACAACATTTTTTGGCCTGTAGTTTGCCGCACCGAATTTTTCGGTCTTTTTAATTATATGGTTTGATTTATTCATGGGGGCCTCCGCTCTCGCCACGGGCAGCTTTGAGTTCCTTGTTTTTTGCTGCTATTTTGTTGATTATATAATCATAATCTTCATGGGGGATCAAGCATTGGGAACAATCCTTCAAACCCCGGTAATAGCTGAAATTGCCGCCGCAGTCTTCAAAGTAATATAGGGGACAAAAACAAAAACGGCAATTAAAAATATGAGGCTTGTTGGTTTTGTGGCAGGGGAAAAACTCACAATCTTTATCTTGTGAAAAACGAAAAGACATAAGCAGCCTCCGTAAACTGAAATTAAAGCTACATGCTTTCGGGAACGGTTATCTTGAGCATTCGGAGCACATTGTGCATGGTGTCTTTTACACAGATACATAGGTTGATGCGGGCCTGCATGAGGGCCTCATCATCAATGTTTACACGGTGGGTGTTATAAAACTTATGAAAGAGTGTGGCCAAATCAAGTGCATAACGGGTAATGCGGGCCGGGTCGTATTTGGCGGCGGCTTCAATAATTTCGCCCGTCAAGGCACCCAGGTGACTTATCAGTTCACGCTCTTCGGGTGAGTTGAGAGCCTTGAGCTCTTCACGGGTGCAGGGGCGGGCTTCTTTACCTTCCGAGGCCAAACGCTTGAGAATTGAGCAGATGCGGGCATGGGCATATTGGCAGTAATAAACCGGGTTTTTAGAACTTTCTTCCACTGCCAAATCAAGGTCGAATTCCATCTGGCTGGAAGGTTCCCGCAGGTTAAACCAGAAACGCACGGCATCAATGGGGATTTCTTCAAGCAAGTCAACCAGAGTTATGGCCTTACCCGTGCGTTTGGACATGCGAACGGTTTCACCCTTGCGGGTTAAACGAACCAATTGCATTAAAATAATATCAAGCTTTGAACCGTCGGCGCCGATAGCGTCAAGGGCACCTTGCATTCTGGCCACATGGCCGTGGTGATCTGCCCCCCAAACATTTATGGCCTTGTCAAAACCCCGTTTTTGAAGTTTATTGCGGTGGTAGGCTATATCGGCCGCGAAGTAGGTTGGGTTGCCGTTGGCACGAATTAAAACTTCATCCTTAAGTTCTAATTTTTCAATCTCTTCGGGGCTTCGGCCGGCGGCAGTTAGTTTTTGGGTCATGACTTGGCTGTTCTTATACCAGAGGGCCCCTTCTTTTTCATAGGTCAAGTCGCGCGCCTTCATGAGTTTTAGTGTGTCTTCAAGCTCACCGCTCTCATAGAGACTGCTTTCGTGAAACCAAGTGTCATATTCAATGCGGTACTTGTTTAAGTTTTCCCGCATGGCTTCAATATTCTTTGGCAGTGCGTAATCCACCAGGGCCTGCCTGCGCTCTGCCCGGCTGCTTGCCATAAATTTGTCACCGTGTATGGCAGCAAACTCTTGGGCCCTTTGGATTATGTCTTCACCGTGGTAACTGTCTTCGGGCAGGGGCGGGGCTTCTTGGCCCAAAAACAATTCTTGATAGCGCATATCCAGTGAGAGTGCAAATTTTTCAATTTGATTGCCGGCGTCGTTTACATAAAACTCACGGCTGACCTCATAACCGGCCCAGTCCATAACCGAGGCTAGGCAGTCGCCCAAGGCCGCCCCCCTGGCATTGCCCATGTGCATGGGGCCTGTGGGGTTGGCCGAGACGAACTCAACATTTATTTTTTTACCGCTTCCAAAGTCGGAACGGCCGTAATTATCCCCTTTTTCGACTATGTCCAAAATCAGGTCGGCATAATAAGCGTCACTCAAATAAAAATTCATAAAGCCGGGGCCGGCTATGTCAAAGCTTTGAAAGTAGCCGGCGGAAAGATCCAAGTTTTCCGACAAAATTTCAGCCAACTTCCGAGGGGGCATTTTGAAAAATCGAGCCCAAGCCATGGCGGCATTGGCTGAAAAATCCCCGTTTTTTCTGTCGGCGGGGACCTCAACCACAAAAGGCGGAAGATCTTCTTTAGGCAGGCTTTGGCTTGCTTGAGCTTTTTCCAAGGCAAGATAAATGCTTTCATAAATTGTGTCTTGTGCTTTTTTAACTAACAATGACATTGTCATTGGCCTCCTTAACGCTAACCTTGAGCTCATTGTAAGAGGCAAGGCCGGTATTATAATCAAGGGTGTAAGCAAAGGTTAACTCGCCGCCTTGGCAGGTCATATCGGAAACGATATAGCGGGCAAAAACCCCCATAATAAGTTGGCCGTAAGGGGTGGTGTAGTGGCAGTTGTGGCGCTTGCCTTTTTCTATAACCATTTCGGTGCTGATTTCACCCTGACGGGTCATGATGATTTTTTTGCCGTCTTCAACCTTGATTCTGGTTATGCAGCCCGGCAAGCCTTCGTCTTGTTCTTCATATTCCAAGCAATAGTCATTACCGCAACCGCTCAAGGTGCCCAAAGTAATAAGCTGGGACTGTGAGTCTTCACCGTCTAACTCATGGCGGTCAACAATGTTTATTATGACCGATCTTTTAATTTGATTTATTGTAATCAACCTTTCAAAAGTTAATCTTACCTTTGGCAAGCAAGTTGCAAGAGCCTGTCCAACAAGTCCGGATAAGAAATACCGGAAGCTTCAAACATTTTGGGGTACATGCTGATGGAAGTGAAACCGGGGATGGTGTTGAGCTCATTAAACATAAGGGCACCGTCGATTTTTCGGACAAAAAAATCAACCCTGGCCATACCGGCACAATCCAAGGCCTTGTACACCTTTATAGCCGCGGCCTTGATTTCATCGAAGCGCTCTTGGGGCAGGCGGGCGGGAATGTGCAATTCACTGCTTGCGCTAATATACTTGGCTTCATAATCATAAAAATCATTGGAGGGTACAACCTCGCCGGGTATGGAGGCTATGGGCTTATCGTTGCCCAAAACAGCACACTCAACTTCCATGCCGTCAATATTTTCTTCCAAAACAAGTTTGCGGTCATGCAAGAAGGCCTCTTTGAGCCCTTGGTGCAGTTGCTCTATGTTCCTTGCCTTGCTGACACCGACGGAAGATCCGGCATTGGCGGGTTTGACAAAGATTGGAAAACCTAAAAATTTTGCGGCCCCCCGGGCAACTTCATCCGCCGCCGCTTCATATTCATTTTGCAAAAG
Source organism: Clostridiales bacterium (assembly GCA_012524025.1). Lineage (GTDB taxonomy): Bacteria > Bacillota > Clostridia > Oscillospirales > Acutalibacteraceae > UBA1447. The sequence goes on from JAAYSC010000052.1 coordinate 31,806, forward strand.
GCTCATCCATTTTGCCTGGGCTATCCCAAAAGAATCGGCCAAGATGTTGCTGACGGCCTTGTCCATACACATGGCAGAAGAGAGAGTACCGCAGCCCACAAAAGGCAGGCCGGCCAACTCAAGCAGACCTTGTATGGTTCCGTCTTCACCGTTCTTGCCGTGCAAGACGGGGAAAACAATATCAACAGCCATCCTTTCAAGGCTGCCGTCCGGTTTGAAAACAAACAGACCTTTTTGCTTGTGATCGGCAGAAAGCATGGCGGGGCGGGTATTATCCGTGTCTTCAAGCCATTTACCGTCGGGCAGGTTTTGGGCTTTGCCGCTGTAGTGCAACCAGCGCCCATCTTTTGTGATTCCCAGCATTGTAAGCTTGTATTTGTCTTTGGGAATGTTTTCAATAACCGAGCGGGCCGAAACCAATGAAACATCATGTTCGCTTGAAACGCCGCCAAAAATTACCAGTACATTTTTCATATAAGACACCTTTCAGTGATATTCAAAGGGGCTTCAGCCCCCACTTGTCGGGCTTGAAAATTGCAAAACACCGTCAAGGGATTCATATATTTTCACAAGGGATTTTTCATCAACCTCTGCCTCGTACAAGGCCACCCTGTCGGCCAACATTTCATCAATCAAATCACCCTTGAGGCTTGTAAGCATTTGGGAACGGTTGTCATAAAAGTTCTCATCCCCGTCGGTAAGTTCATTTCTGACAACCAAAAAAATGTAAGAATCAAGCTCTATTATATCCGGCTCATTGTATTTAAGCTTGCTGATTTTTTCAAAGAACCCCCGGGGATAGAGGCTGCTGCCCTTGGATATAAGGCTGGGTTCGGGTAAACTGCCGGGGGAGCCCATTTCGGAATAAAAAAGCTCGCCCACCTTGCCCAAGTCGTCTCCGTCCGTTATTTTTAGCTTCATGGCCTCAAACTTACTTCGCAGAGCTTGCTTTTCTTCTTCAACCATAACAAAGCTTTTGCCGTTTTCATCAACATTGGTAAAGTCGCTGTTGATACTGATGAAGGAGACGAAGTTATTTTTATAATATTCCAAAAGCTCCTTGTGTATTTCCGGGTCGCTTTCGGGGTCATAGAGCCTTAAGATCAAAGTTTCCTTGGCTAAAGCCGCTCTTTCGATTTTTGTCAGAGTCTGCTTGCTGACCCCTATTTTTTCATAATGATCACCCAAGTAGGACCAGAGCCCGTTGACCTTGTCGGATGCTTTCAACTTTTCGTCATAGCCCGGGCTGAAGCCCTTTTCGGCCAGAAGGCTGTTGGCTGCCACATACTGTTTGCACAGGCCGATTGCAACCCGGCGAGCCGCTTTTTCGCTTGGAGCTTGTTCTAAAAAATATTTCTTGGGGGAGCGCATAACCAGGTCAAGGTAGTAAGTGTATACTTCCTCGTTTATCTCGGCACCCGAAATATTCAGGACATAACTCCCCCCGGCTCCCCTGCAAGCAGTGAGCATAAAAGCAAGGCAAATGAAGCCGACCGTTATGATTAAAAAAGCTCGTTTTTTCATAAAATTGCTCCCTTAAGGCAGGGCCGTACTGTAAACTTAAATGAAAGTTGAAGACCCGAA
>JAAYSC010000053.1 GCA_012524025.1 Clostridiales bacterium
GAAATCGTATCTTACACATGTTCCACAACAGATTCTTAGAAAAACAAGTGGTTTCCGCTTAACGCTTCCACCACTTGTTTGTTTCCATTTTTTTGGATTTACCCCAACTATTGACAAAGAGCCTTTAAAAATACAAGGATGGTAAAAAATGTCAAAAACTATTAAAAGAATTATAGCCCTTATTATGGTTGCGGGCCTTGTGTTTTCACTGGCCGCTTGCGGTAAAGACAAGAAGGATGACTCCACAACAGCAGACACAAATGTTAGTGAAACCGCCGACCTTGAAACAAACGGAACAGACGAAGACCAAACAAGGGATGAGGACCAAACGGTTGATGCCGACCAAACAAGAGACGAAGATGAAACTGACGAAGATGTGAGTGGTGAAGAGACCACACCGGCCGGAGAGGACTCAAGCGAAACCGCAAACACCGACACAACGGCCGCTCCGGTTGACAAAAAACCCGGCACCAAGGCTGAAATCTTGGCTGCCTATACGGCCGCTATGAACAAGGCTAAAACCGACAAGCCCGCTTTCAAGCGCGCGGAATTTCAGGAACTGCCAAGTGGTAAGGATTATAGAAACATTACAGGCGGAAAGTTTGTTATTGACCCACTTTTAGGCTTTGCCGGTGCTTTCATGACCAAGGAAGACAAGGCAAGAAAAAACCCCCATGTCAACAATAAGGGCGAAAACATGTGGGCTTTCCCCGTGAAGGATGCTCCTAAGGGTTGCTTGCTTACGGATGTAAACGCTATTAAAGATGCGAAGTGTGTTAACTCAGATAAAGACGGCAAAGCTAATCCAAACGGTGACTATTACAAGATAACGATAGTTCTTAAGGACGAGAAAAATCCGGAACACTACATATCCGGAAACACTGCACCCAGCAATACAGGCGCCATGTTTATGCCGCTTTCCAAGAGCGATGTCGATCCTGAATTGGAAAAAATCAGTGCCATCAAGGACGCCAAGTATGATATGAACTATTACAATTGCACTTCTACCTTGGTCTACAACCCTAAAACCATGCATGTTGTAAGTGTCGATCAAGTTCTTTACAATAAGCTTGAAATGAGCGGTAAAGTTTTAGGTCTGTCTGCAAGCGGTTGGCAAGTCTTGATTATGCACTACCAAATTTTTGATGTAGTTTATTAATAACCGGCATTTTTAAAAAATTAAGAGGGAGTGCAATTAGAAGCGCTCCTTCTTTTTTTATCTCTTCATTGTAAAGAGCTCTATAATTTCGTATAATGTTCTTGATGAAAAAAGCTTGCCCGTTTTGTTAGGAGTGTAAAAATGAAAAAGCCCATTTTGACCATAACCTATGATATAGGCACAACCGGTGTTAAGACCTGTCTTTTTGAAATCTGTGAGGAAATTAAGCTGGTGGCGGCGGCCATGCAGGGTTATGACCTGAAAGTCTACCCCGACGGCGGTGCGGAACAAAACCCCGACCAATGGTGGTCGGCCATATGTGCCACCACGCGCCAAGTGCTTGAGCTTGCCTCTGTCGATGCTTGCGACATAAAGGGTCTTTCCTTCTGCTCCCAAATGCAGGGCCTTGTCTTGGTTGACAAAAGCGGGCGCCACTTGCGCCCGGCCATGAGTTATATGGACCAACGAGCCAGGGAAGAGTTGAAAGAGGGTCTTGGCAAGGGCTTTAAAATCCAAGGTATGAATGCTGTAAAACTCCTTAAATCTCTCTACTACACGGGGGCCGTTGCGGCCAGTGTCAAAGACCCGGTCTGGAAGTATAAGTGGGTTGAAAACAATGAGCCGGAAGTTTTCAAAAAAACCTATAAATGGTTGGATGTTAAAGAATATATAATCGGCCGTATGACGGGCGAGTTTATTATGACCCGTGACTCTGCCTTTGCCACCTTGTTATATGACATTCGCAAGGGCCATGAAGGCTGGAGCCGGCCCGTTTGCAAGCTTTTGGGGGTCAATACAGACCATTTGGCAAAAATAATCGGTTCGACCGACAAGGCCGGTGAGCTTTCCGATTCGGCCGCGGAAGAGTTGGGTTTGTGCCCGGGCACGGCCGTCTTCGGCGGGGGCGGCGACGCTTCTTTGATCGGTGTTGGGGCGGGCGCGGTTAATATGGGGGACACCCACATTTATTCGGGAACATCCGGCTGGGTTTCAACCGTGGTTGAAAAAAGTATAGTTGACACTTCCGCCATGATAGCCGCCATAGTGGGTGCGCAAGAGGGCAAGTTCAACTATTTTGCGGAACTTGAAACCGCCGGCAAATGCTTGGAGTGGGTTCGCGACCATTTAGCCCTGGACGAGATCGGGATTTTTCTTGAAAAAATCGATGTCACGGCAGCCACAGATTCGCAAGAAAAGGTTTACACAAGCCTTTACGACTATATGACAGAGGTTGTCAGCACCATACCGGCCGGTAGCGGAGGCGTTATTTTCACACCCTGGCTGCATGGTAACCGCTGCCCCTTTGAAGACCCAAATGCTCGCGGCATGTTTTTCAATATCAGTCTTGAAACCGGTAAAACCGAACTGATTCGCTCGGTTTTGGAGGGTGTTTGCCTACACATGCGCTGGTTTTTGGAAACGCAGGACAAAAAGATAAAAACTTCCGACACCGTCAGATATGTAGGCGGCGGAGCACTTTCGGATGTTACCTGCCAAATTTTGGCCGACTGCACAGGCAGGGTGGTTGAAAGTGTGGACTCGCCCCAGAATGTGGGTGCCGTGGGTGCCGCTGTTTTGGTTGCGGTGGGCTACGGATTAATAAAGGACATATCCCAGGCGGGTGAATTGATAAAGGCTACGAAAACCTTCAGACCAAATGCGGAAAATAAGCCTGCCTATGATAAAAATTATGCCGTTTATAAAAACCTTTACAAGGACAACAAGAAAAGCTTTGCCGCACTGAACTCGGAAGAATAGGAACCGATATTTTTTGCGCCAAAGGCGGGGAACTTTGATTGACAATAAGGCTTGAAAGTGATACACTCAACAGTGGCTTTCTATCCCCAAGGGATGAGGCTGCTTACTTGTCTTTATAACAGTTCGGACGGAGGCCATAAAATGAAGGGTAAACTCAAAAACACACTTGTTTTTTTATTTATTCTTGCCCTGCTTGTTTTTTCGCTTGCGGCTTGCAAAGAGAAGGTTTCGGGGCGTCTTATTGTTGATGACAAGGGTATAACCCGGGTTCTTGTAACCGACGAAGCCGGTGAAAATGTAACCGATGAAGCGGGCAATATCTTTGTTTATGACAATATGGACGAAACTCACCGCTTAGCCCCACCCGAATACTACCATGAGGGCGACAAAATCGTGACTCAAAAATTTTCCTTGACACTGCCCAAGGGTTGGTCCCAATCATCGGCCGGTGCAAGCGATATTGTTCTCGAACACGAGAAAACCGGCAACACAATAAGACTGGTGACCCTGAAAAAAGACCTTTCGGAAGCTCTCTTGGATATGGAAGATCTAATAGAGTTGGTAAAAAAAGAAGGTGCGGAAGTCGAAATTTCCACAGAAAACTTTTTGGGTGTAGAAACCAGGGTATCCTCTATTAAAACCGAAAACGGAAGAACTGTCTTTCATGTTTTTGAGAAAAACGGCACAGCCTTTTCATTTTATACGATTGAAGCAAAAGCCTTTTCGCAGAGTCAAGCAGGCTTCGAAGAAGTTTTTGACAGAATTGAATTTAAATAATAGCCTTGAAAGGGGAAACAAATAAATGATTTTTTCACAAGACATAGGCATTGACCTGGGAACAGCCAACACACTGGTTTTTGTAAAGGGCAAGGGCATAGTTATGCGAGAACCTTCGGTTGTTGCCATTGACCAACGCAGTAATCCGCCCAAGGTTGTGGCTGTGGGCGCCGAGGCCAAGGATATGATCGGCAGAACCCCGGGTTCCATCACTGCCCTTCGCCCCCTCAAAGATGGGGTAATAGCCGACTTTGAAATCACGGCCGATATGCTCAAGGCCTTTATAAAGCAAGCGCGCAGCTCATCCCCCTTTGTTCGCACAAGGGTTATGATTTGCATACCTTCCGGTGTGACGGAAGTTGAACGCAGGGCTGTTTATGACGCTGCCAAGAGTTCCGGCGCAAAATATGTCAGCCTGATTGAAGAACCGATGGCGGCTGCCATCGGCGCGGGCTTGCCTGTCAGCGAAGCCATGGGCAGCATGGTGGTGGATATCGGCGGCGGTACATCCGAAGTTGCCGTTATTTCCTTGGGTGATGTTGTTACTTCGCGCTCGGTCCGTTTTGCGGGCAATAACTTTGACGAAGCCATTATAGCCTATGTTAAAAAGAAGTATAATCTGCTCATAGGCGACCGCACGGCGGAAGATATTAAAATTACCATCGGTTCGGCCTATGCCTATGACGGCGAAGGTGCCATGAACATAAAGGGCCGCAATCTTATGGACGGTTTACCGAAAAATGTTGAGATAAGTTCCGAAGAAATTCGTGAAGCCTTAGCCGATCCGGTCAATCAAATTTTGGATGCCGTCAGGGCCACTTTGGAAAAAACTCCGCCCGAACTTGCGGCAGATATTATTGACAACGGCATTATGCTAACCGGCGGCGGTGCCATGCTCAGGGGTTTGGACGCCCTGATAGCAAGCGAAACCAAAATTCCGGTTCTTATTGCCGAAAACCCGATCGACTGTGTTGTTGACGGCACGGGCATCTGCCTTGAAAGTGACTTTATGACAAACCTGGGCACGAAAACCTATGCCTAATTTCAAATAAGATTCAGGGGTAAAAAAATGCGCCGTTTTATAAAAAGCACCGGCTTTAAGGTTTTTTTAGCCGTTATCGCGGTTATATTGGCGGGCTCAATAACCGCCGTTTTTACAAACAGCAATACAGCGCCGCAAACCTCCGTGGCGGGAACCTTTTTTGGCCCGTTGCAGAGGTTTTCCTCTTACCTTGCCCATAATGTGGCCGACTTCTCTCTCAATTTTAAATCTTCCGCCAGCCTTTTGAAAGAAAAGGAAGAGCTTGAGGCCCGCATTGACGAGCTGTCCGAGCGCTTGGTTGATTATGACCGCGCCAAATACACGCTGGAACTTTATGAAGAGTTTTTGGGCGTGAAGGAAGAAAATCCTTCCTTTAAATTTGTGGCGGCACCCGTGGTGGGCCGCGACCCCTTGGATTATTTTGTCAACCTGACCCTGGGCAAGGGGTCCCTGCACGGGGTAAAGGTAAATGACCCTGTTATTTACGGCAAAAATTTGGTTGGTGTCGTGGTTTCGGTTATGCCGACCCAAAGTAAGGTTAGCACCCTACTCAACCCCGATTTTAATGTGGGTGCCTATGAAACGGGTACTCGGGAAGGGGGCTTTGTGACAAGCGATTTAACGCTTTCCCCCCTGGGTTACTGCAAGTTGCCGGGGCTGGAAAAATCTACGGCCATATCACCCGGCTCCCTGGTGGTAACATCGGGCATAGGCGGAATCTATCCGCGTGATATTATTATCGGCAAGGTTGTGGATATCGCCAATGACAGCGACGATATTTCATCCTATGCCCTCATAGAACCCGCTGTGAGTTTTTCGCAGTTAAGCGATGTATTTATTATAGTTGATTTTGCCGGTGACGGTGCACAAGTGTCGGGGGCGGTGGAATAAGGATGCCGGAAAAAGAAAGAAGAATGGCTAATATCCGAAGGTTGATTTACGGCCTGGCCCTTATAATAGCTGCCCTTATTCAAAACTCGGTAGCTTTTTTGCCGCGTTTGCTTAATGTGAAAGCGGTTTTATTGTTGCCCCTGGTAATAGGTGTCGCCATGCAAGAATTTGAAATCCCCGCCCTTTTCTTTGGGCTTTTGGCCGGGCTTTTGGCCGACATTTTTTCGGCTGCACCCGGCGGATTTAACGCCTTGCTCTTCACAAGCTTTGCCTTCTTGGTATCTGCCCTTATCAATACCGTGATGCGAAACAATATAGTTACGGCTCTTTTATTCAACGGCCTGGGCCTGCTGATTTATTTCCCGACCCACTGGTTGTTTACCGTTGTTCTGAAAGCCCGCGAGGGTGCCTTGGCTGTCTTCTTGACCTTCCACCTACCATCGGCCCTCTATACCCTCCTCTTTTTTCCGATGTTTTACTATTTCGCCGGTGCGGTTAAGAGAAGGACACATATCCGGGCCTTATAGGGGGTGTTGACCATAGATTACGGCAAAAAAATGCGACTGCGCGAAACAGGCCTTTTCATATTTATCTTCTTGATTTTTGCTGCCTTCGCAGCCGTTCTCGTCAACATACAGTTGGTTCACGGCCGGCATTATGAAGATAAGATAAAAACAGCTTCATTGCATACCGTTAAAATCAAGGCTGCTCGGGGTGAAATTCTGGACAGGAACGGCTTGCCCCTTATCACCAACAGGCAGGGTAACTCCCTTATTTTTGAAGCGGCAAAATTCCCCTCTGCCGATGAAATGGAAGAAAGGGTCAAAATTATTGACTCTTTAATTAAACTTTGCGAAAAAAATGATCTTGAATGGGTGGACAGGCTCCCCCTTGTTCTGGAAAATGAAAAAATAAGCTTTGTCGAAAACCGGGAAAGTGAAATAGCCTATATGAAGAGCAAAGAAATGCTCAACCTCAACGAATACGCAACGGCACAAAACTGCTTTGAAGCCTTGGTTGAGAGGTATGGGCTTGAAGCTTACTCAAGCCGGCAAGCCCTAAAAATCGCTTCGGTTTCCTACGAAATGCGCAGGCAGGTTTTCAGTAAATCCAATCCCTACACTTTTGCCGAAGATGTCCCCGGGGATCTGGTTGCACTGATTAAAGAAAACAGCAGCTTTTATAGGGGGGTTGAAGTCGAAATAGTCCCCTATAGGGTTTATGCCGACGGTAAGTTAGCCCCCCATGTAGTCGGCATGACCGGGGCCATTGACCCTGATGAGTATAAGCGCCTGAAAGATGAGGGCTACGGAATAAATGACATAATAGGCAAAAGCGGTCTTGAGCTTGCCATGGAAGACGAATTGCGCGGCAAGGCCGGTAAAAAGACCGTTACCTCCGAAAAAGACGGCCAAGTTCATAGCGAGACGGAGCTTGCACCCCAACAGGGGCATACGGTTATATCAACAATTGATTCAAAGCTTCAGCAAGCATCGCAAGATGCCTTGGAAAAGGTTTTAACTCAAGAAAAGCTGTCCGTGCCCCCTGCCGGTGCGGCAGTGGTGATAAATGTTAATACGGGTGAAATTCTGGCCTGTGCCACCTACCCCTCCTATGATATTTCCCGTTACGGTAAAGATTATGCGACCTTGGCCAAGGCCGACGGCGCCCCCCTCTGGAACAGGGCCTTACTCAGTGCCTATGAATGCGGTTCGGCCATGAAGCCGTCCGTTGCCATAGCCGGCTTGGAAGAAGGGCTTGTCACGCGGGATACCAGAACTTACTGCCCGGGTTCCTACACCTATGGTGACTCAAGGTTTAAATGCGAACAATACCATGCCAACCGTAACCAAAATGTAATTTTAGCCCTCAAAGAATCATGCAATGTTTATTTTTATGAACTGGGCAGACGGCTTGGGATCAGCAAAATGAACCAATACAGGTCACTTTTGGGCATGGGGCAGAAAACGGGTGTGGAATTAAATGAAGCTGCCGGTGTTTTGGACAGCCCCGAGTATCGCTCCTCTTTAGGCCAAGTATGGTTGGACGGCTTTACCATACAATCTGCCATAGGCCAATCCTCCAACCTTGTTACACCCATTCAACTTGCGAACTATTGTGCAACCATCGCCAACGGTGGGACGCATTACCAACCCCATTTTGTCAAAACCGTCAAGTCGGCCGACTACAGCCAAACAATTCTTGACAAAGAGCGGGTTGTTAAATGGGAAACGGGCTTTTCGAAGAAAAACCTTGACTTGGTTAAGGAAGGTATGTTCCTCTTGGGAACGCAGGGTTATATCGGATCCAGGTATGCCAATGTGCCCGTGAATGTAGCGGCAAAAACCGGTACCTCACAAGTTTACAGAAAGGTAAACGGCGCCAGCATAAAGCAAAACAATGCTTTTGTAATCAGCTATGCACCGGCCGAAAATCCGGAAATAGCCATTGCAACCGTGGCGGAAGGCTTCAGGAGCAGCTCCGCTTCCGGTGCTATTTCGGGTCTTATCTATGAGGCCTACTTTTCAAAAACAGATACACCCGACCCGCCCCAGGCTGAAAACACTCTTTTGGGATAAAAAACAAAATTCATATAAAGGCTGGTGGAGCTTTGGCAAAAAAAATAGTAGTGGCCTCCGGTAAAGGCGGTGTGGGTAAATCCACACTTACCACGGGCATCAGCTCACAAATTGCGGCTGCGGGCAAGAGCGTCTTGGTCATTGACGGGGATATTGGACTTCGCAGCCTTGATTTGATGTTTGGGCTTCGCGACCGCGTTCTTTTTGACTGGGGCGATATAATTTTAGGTCATTGTGAAATCCGACAGGCAATATTAAAGGCCAAAGGCTTAGATTTATTGGCAGCGCCCCTAAAGCCAAATGATGTTTTTACCAGGAACAACTTTCGCAGTCTAATAAAAGAGCTGGATGACTTATATGACTACATTTTCATTGATGCTTCGGCGGGTATAACAAACGGCTTTCGCTTGGCCGTGGGTGTGGGTGATCTGGGCCTTTTGGTGGCAACGCCCGACGATGTCAGTGTGCGTTCGGCCGGTATAGCGGCCCAAGAAATGCTGGCCCTTGGCATAAGTGAGCCAAGGCTTCTTATAAACAGGTTAAAGAAAAGGGATGTTAAAAAGGGTCGCTTCTTGAATATTGATGAGGTTATTGACAGCACCGGCGTTCAACTTATAGGTGTTGTGCCCGAAGATGCCGACTTAGCCTTTTGCGCCACAACCGGCCGCCCCTTTGTGCCCTCCAACCCGGGCGCCCGTGCCTTTGAGCGGATTGCGGCCAGGTTACTGGGCAAAAATATTCCGCTCAAGCTCTAAACATCAGGTGAGGGTATATGCTAAAGGACCAAAGAACAATCGCTGCAATAGCGACCCCCCGCGCAGCGGGCGGTATAGGCATCGTCAGGGTTTCCGGTAAGGATGCCCCGGCTATAGCCGACAAAATTTTTAAAGCGAAAAGCGGAAAGCTTCCCAGCCAATCCGAAGGCTACAGAGCCCATTACGGCAAGGTGTTTTCAAAAGAGCGGGCTCTGGACGAGGCTATCTGCTTGGTTTTTCGCGCTCCTCACAGCTACACGGGTGAAGATACGGTTGAGTTTCATTGCCATGGCGGTCTTTATATAACTCAAAGTGTTCTTAGGGCCGCCCTAGACGCCGGGGCCTTCCCCGCCGCTGCCGGTGAATTTACAAAAAGAGCCTATTTAAACGGCCGCTTGAGCCTGGACAGGGCCGAGGCCGTTATGTCCCTTATTTCCGCCCAGGGTGAACAAGCTGCTCAAGCGGCACTGACCGCCTTGGAAGGTAGCTTGGCAGGGGAAATCAAGACGGTGGCCGATGAACTTATAGCCGCAGCGGCCAAGCTAAACGCCTGGGTAGATTTTCCGGACGAAGAAATCGAAGACACGGACCCTGAAAGGCTAAAGGCCGTCTTTAAAAGCGCCTTGGATAAACTGCAAGGTCTTCTGGACTCTTATGACCTCGGCCGTGCTGTGACCAACGGGGTCGAAACGGCCATTGTGGGTCGCCCCAATGTAGGCAAATCCACCCTGATGAACTTATTGACCGGCTATGATAAATCCATCGTAACCGATTATGCCGGCACCACCCGTGACATTGTTGAAGAAACCGTTAACCTGGGCCCCTTGGTCTTGCGCCTGGCGGATACGGCCGGCCTTCGCCCAACCGATGACCCGGTGGAAAAAATCGGTGTGGACAGGGCCTTAAAAAGAATAGAGCGCTCATCCTTGATCTTGGCGGTTTTTGACGGTTCCGACTCACTGACCCCGGAAGACAAGGCCCTGCTTTCAAAATGCGCGGGTAAGCCGACTATAGCAGTAATCAATAAGACTGACCTGGACCGAAATTTGGATTTGGATTATATAAGAAAAACCATTGGGACTCTTGTTGAAATTTCCGCCTCTCAAGGCTGGGGGGTAGAGGCCCTGACCAAGGCCGTTGAAGACCTTTTGGGCACGGCCGACTTTGACGCGGGTGCGGCTATCTTGGCCAATGAACGCCAACGCCAATGCGTCTTGCGAGCCGCCAACAATTTGTCTGAGGCCTTGCAAGGCCTTGAAAGCGGTATGACTTTAGACGCTGTTGCGTTTTCAAATGAAGCGGCTATTGAAGCCCTGCTTGAACTTTCGGGTGAGAAGGTCAGCGACGCCGTGGTTAATGAAATATTTTCAAACTTCTGTGTCGGGAAGTAATTCTAAACAAGAACAAAGCCGAGGATAAGATGGAATATTTTGCAAAAGAATATGAAATAATAGTGATAGGTGCCGGCCATGCCGGTATTGAAGCCGGCTTGGCTGCAGCTCGCTTGGGCTGCAGCGTTGCTGTTTTTACGCTAAACCTTGACTGGGTCGGTAACCTGGCCTGCAACCCCTCCATAGGCGGCACTTCAAAAGGTCATTTGGTGCGCGAAATTGATGCCCTGGGCGGTGAGATGGCCAAGGTTGCAGATAAAAATACCTTACAAACCCGTATGCTCAACCTGGGTAAGGGACCGGCCGTACACAGTCCGCGTGCCCAAATCGACAGGATGACCTACTGTATTGATATGAAATACATTTTGGAGCGCCAGGAAAATTTAGATTTAATCCAGGCGGAAATCATTGACCTGCACAAGGGCAAAGAAAGCTTATGGCGGCTTAAAACCCGATTTGAGGCCATCTACTCCGCCAAGTGCGTAATCCTGGCCACCGGTACTTTTTTGGGCGGCCGTATATATGTGGGCGATGTCGTGCTTGAAGGCGGGCCCGACGGTATGTTCCCGGCCAATGACCTGGCTAAATCACTGCGCAAGATGGGGCTACCCATCAGGCGCTTTAAAACCGGGACCCCGGCGCGGGTAAATCGCTTGAGCCTTGATAAAGAAAAGATGGAAGCACAGCACGGCGACAATCAAGCCATAAGGTTTTCTTTTAGCCACGAGCCGTTGAGCAAAAAAGATATCCCCTGCTATATTACCTACACCAATCGAGAAACCCGTGATATCATAAGCTCCAACATGCACCTTTCTCCCCTTTACAGCGGAAAAATCGAAGGGACGGGCACCAGGTATTGCCCCAGCATTGAAGACAAGTTTGTCCGCTTTGCGGATAAGGACAAGCACCAGGTTTTCGTGGAACCTTGCGGCCTGGAAACAGAAGAGATGTATTTACAAGGGCTTTCCTCCTCCCTTCCCCAAGATGTGCAAGAAAAATTTATAAAAACAGTCCCCGGCCTTGAAAAATGCCGCATTATGCGAACGGGCTATGCAATTGAATATGACTGCGTTGACCCCATAGCCCTGCGCCCAACCTTAGAGTTTCAAGACTTTGAAGGCCTTTTTGGGGCGGGTCAGTTTAACGGGTCCAGCGGCTATGAAGAGGCGGCGGCTCAGGGCTTTGTGGCCGGCGTCAATGCTGCCCACAAGGTAAAGGGGAAGGCCGAATTCATACTTGACAGGGCCGGCTCCTACATTGGAACCCTTATAGACGACTTGGTAACCAAGGGCTGCCAAGACCCCTACCGTATGATGACTTCACGCTCCGAATATCGTTTGGTTTTGCGGCAGGACAATGCAGACCGTCGTTTGACCCACATAGGTTATCAACTGGGGCTTATTGATGATGATCGCCATGAGGTCTTCAAGAAAAAGCTGAAGAATATTGAAGAAGAGCACAAACGGGTCCAAAGCACCGTGCTGGCCCCAAGCCAAGAGCTCAATGCTCTGCTTGTTTCATGTGAAACATCGCCCTTGGCCTCGGGTACACGCCTGTCGGATCTTCTAAAGAGACCCCAGCTCAACTATGAAGCTTTGACACCCTTTGACAAGACCAGGCCCGATTTGGACCAAGAAATATTTGAACAAGTTGAAATTGATATAAAATATGAAGGCTACATAAAACGCCAGCAAGCGCAAATTGAAGAAATGCGCCGTTTGGAAAAAAAGCCCCTGTCGCCCGACTTGGACTATGCAGCCATAAGCGGCCTGCGCCTTGAAGCCCGTGAAAAATTGGCCAAGGTCAGGCCCCTCAACATAGGTCAAGCTTCGCGCATATCGGGTGTAAGCCCTGCGGATATTTCCGTTCTGCTTATACGGCTTGAAAAAGGTCCGGTGGAATAGATGAGCTTTATTGACCGTGAAAAACTTAAAAGTGCTGCCCGGGGTCTTGGTTTAGATTTGGACCAAAGAGCCTTGGAGCGTTTTGATATCTGTGCCCGTCTCTTGGTTGAAAATAACAAACGGGTCAATTTAACAGCCATAACACAGGCCGACGATATAATAAATAAACATTTTAGGCTCTATACTAAATGTTGGGGTACAACAAATAGAGCTTTCAAAAAAAGATAAAAAAATGAGAGCATATTTGATAGAAATCCGATAAAATGGGATTGTAAAGAAACCATAAATCGGAGGTAATCA
>JAAYSC010000054.1 GCA_012524025.1 Clostridiales bacterium
AGCGGTGTTTTAAACGACCAATTGAACAAAATCATTTCTGAAATCAAGTTGGTTTCAATTGATCCCCCCGACCTTACAAGTGCAGGTTTCTTCAACCTTATCGCACCCATGCTCGGTTCCATGGAACTTGCACCCGGCCTCACTCTTGACCTAAATCTCGGGCAAGACCGTTTCCTGGGCTTTCTTGAAGACCTTGAAGGCTGTGGCGATTACACCGTAAAAGAAAGTGTCTCCCGCACCGACGCTTACATAGCAACTATCGATGCCGACAAGGCCGACACTTTTGTTGTTCTTTTCTACTACCTCCACAGTGAACTGACGGCTCCGGAAAATGTTCAATCCTTCCACAGAACAATCAAGGGTTTGGACCTTGGCACCTACGAAACTTTTGCAATCAGGCTCCTGCTCAATGTCATTGTCAGCCTGCCTGCACCCTTTGCCTTGAACATTACCCGTGTCCTACTGCCTTTCGCAAACATTATTCTTGGTTTTTCCAAAGTTTTTTAAGCCATAAACCCGAACCCGCCCGCAGCCCAAAAGCTGTAGGCGGGTTTTTTCTTTTTCACTTGCGGGATAGTCCTCTTTACGCTTGATATTGTTCCCCATAATTAATATAATACGCTTAAATGGCTTCGATGATTCCGAGGGAGGGAAATCCGATGATTGATCTTGAAAACTACAAAACACAGGGCGAGCCCGATCAAAAGGAGCGTGGCTATATCTGGCACACGGCAATCGGTTTGCAAAAAGTCGACGGCCTAACAACATCGGACTATTTAATAGAAACAGCGAACAAGAACATTAACGGTGACATAACACTGGAAGAAGCGCGTACGCTCATTGAAGATTATTATGTCGCCAAACCCCTGCCGCCCGGCAATAAATCGCGTACGGATGAGGCAGATATTGTCGCCGCACGGGTTTCTCAAATTTTAGCCGAAAAAACCTTTTCTTTTTCGCCCGTTGAATATATTGCTATCCATAGGCGGTTATTTGAGGGGATATACAAATTTGCAGGGGAAATCCGAGATTATAATATAAGTAAAAATGAATGGGTATTGAACGGTGAAACAGTTTATTACGCCAGTGCTCAAAGCATACGGGATACTCTTGACTATGATTTCTTGCAAGAAAAAAACTTTAGCTATAAAGGGCTTTCTATTGCTCAAACAGCAAAGAACATTGCAAAGTTCACCTCGGGACTATGGCAGATTCACGCTTTTGGCGAAGGCAATACCCGCACTACCGCTATATTTATCATAAAATATTTGCGTACATTCGGTTTTGATGTTACAAACGATATTTTTGCAGAAAATGCATGGTATTTCCGAAATGCTCTTGTTCGTGCAAACTATAACGATCTTAAATCGGGGATTCACGCCACTCAAAAATACCTTGATCGCTTCTTTGCAAACCTTTTGTTAGGTGAAAAGAACGAGCTTAAAAATCGTGATTTGCATGTCAAAATAACTTCAAATGATACTGTAAATGATACTGTAAATGATACTGTAAAACTCTCACCCTCTCAGCACAAAGTTTTCGAGGCCTTAAAGGAAAGACCCGATGCCACCGCTAAAGAAGTAGCCAAGCATGTGGGTGTTTCCGAAATAACGGTTAGGCGTGCCTTGAGTGTTCTGAAAAGCGCAGGGCTCATTGAACGCATTGGGTCGGACAAAACCGGCCATTGGCTTGTGAAAAATTAACTTATTGCCTAATACTTTCCTTATAAAAGTCGAAATATCGAATATGGGAGGAGGCAAGCATTCTTCCTAATTATAAACTTGATATTAGTATGATAATATCCTATAATATTACCCGGTAGCAGAGCGAGGCTTTGTGTTGGTCATGCGGCGGGTGGGTCCTGCGCGACGGAGCGCCGTGAACCATGTCAGGCGGGGAACCGAGCAGCATTAATCGGTTAGCACTGTGCGCCGCAGTCAGCCTGCCCGCCGTATGACCACTTCAAAGGCCGCTCTGTTTATTTTATTATGGAAAGACGGAATGCATAAGTGAACTATCAGGTGCTGTACCGCAAGTGGAGGCCCAAAACATTTGCGGATGTTGTGGGCCAAAATTTTATCACTCAAACCTTGGCCAACGAGGTTGAAAGTGGTAATATTTCGCATGCCTATCTTTTCACCGGTACCAGGGGAACGGGCAAGACCACCTGCGCTAAAATATTGGCCAAGGCCGTCAACTGCCTCAACCCGCAAAAAGGCAACCCCTGCAATGAATGCGAGCCTTGCCTGGGTATTGAAAACGCTTCGGTTACCGATGTTTCCGAACTTGACGCCGCCAGCAACAACAGTGTTGATGACATTAGGGCCATGATTGACGAAACCGCCTTTTTGCCCGTCAATGTCAAATACAGGGTTTATATACTTGACGAAGTTCATATGTTGTCAAAATCCGCAGCCAACGCCTTCCTTAAAACCTTGGAAGAGCCCCCGCCCCATGTTATCTTTATTTTGGCAACAACAGACCCCCATAAGCTTTTACCCACCATCCATTCGCGTTGCCAACGCTTTGATTTTAAGCGAATTTTGCCCCAAGATATAGCGGCGCGCTTGAAATATATATCCGACCAAGAAGGCTATAACCTGGACCATGACGCAGCCATGCTCATAGCACGTATTGCCGACGGCGGCCTGCGTGATGCCATTTCTTTGTTGGACCAAGCAGCCGTTACACAAAAAGATATCACCGCCAAGTCCGTCGGTCTCATAGCCGGCGTGGCAGATAAAAGTTTTTTATTCGACTTGGCGGACTCTATAAAAAACCAAGATTCCGGCCGTGCCTTGGAAATCATAGATAAGCTCCATTCCGATTTTTCCGATATGGCTATCTTAACCGCCGAACTTTTAGAGCATATGAGAAACCTTATGCTTATAAAAACCCTCAAAGATGCCTCAAACTTAATCATAGCAACGGATGAAGAATTCCGGCAACTTGAAGAGCAAGCCCAATCCTTTTCGTTAAACAGCATTTTAGATGCAATGCTTTTGCTTGAAAACACCGCTTACAACTTAAGCAAGGTCCACAATAAGCGAACCGGCTTTGAAATAGCCATGATTCGCCTGTGCTCTCAAAATCAAGCCGACCCCTCACCCGAACCGGCAAAAAAAGCCCGGCCACCTGCCAAAAAACCCGAACCGGCGAAAAGGCAAGAACCAAGCCAAGACCTACCCCCACCGGTTGATGAAAATCAAGTTTCCTTGACCCCGGCCGAGGAAGAGCAAAAACAAGAAGAGCCCCCGGCAAAAGAGCAAGAGCAAGAGCAAGAAGATATGCCTGAAGAAGAAAGTTTGCCTGAAACTTCGCCGGCAGAAGCCGACGGTAAAGACAGCAAAGAGCCCTTTGAAAAATGGGATGAAATTATGGGCAAGATTTTTTCTTGCGATATGGCCATGTGGGGTGCCCTGCAAAATGTTTTTGCCTATATGCAAGACGGCAAGCTTTGCATAAGCGCGGCCCATATTAACACGGCCAAAAGCCTTTTTGAGGCTGAAGGTTCTTCCTGTTCCCTTGTGTCCGTGGTTAAAGAAATTTGTGGGAGCGGCACCGAAATTTGTTTTGTTGAGGCCGATAAACCTCTTGAAGATTTAGAAAGTATTTTAGATAAAGTAAACTCCATGCGCGCCGATAATACATAATATTTTATTTTTTATTTGAAAGGAAGATGAAATTGAAAGCAAGGATCCCGGGTGCCGGCAAGGGCGGCAATATGATGAAGAAACTGCAGCAAATGCAAGAAGACATGGCCAAGATTCAAGAAGAGGTTGAAAACAGTGAATTTTCCGCCTCGGTGGGCGGCGGGGCCGTTGAAATAACCGTCAACGGTAAACATGAAGTGCTTAAAATAGACCTTAACCCGGATGTAGTCGACCCCGACGATATTGACATGCTTGAAGATTTGCTGATTGCCGCTTTCAACGAAAGCATACGCAAGGCAAGCGAAGCTATGGAAAAGGGTATGAGCCAAGCCCAGGGCGGCCTTTCCATCCCGGGTTTAATGTAAAGGTATGGCCCAAAATATTCCTCCCCTGGCAAGGCTTATAGAACAATTTGAGCGCCTCCCCGGTATCGGCAGGAAAAGCGCTCAACGCTTGGCATATTATATACTTAATATGTCGGAAGAAGAGGCAAAAACCTTTTCACAAAACATTCTTTTTGCCCACGCCAATATTAAACATTGCGGTGTTTGCTGTGATTTGACTGACCGCGACATTTGCACAATTTGTTCTTCAAACTCGCGCGATAAAGGGCTTATTTGTGTTGTGGAAGATTCTAAAGATGTTGCCGCTATTGAGCGAACACACGAATACAGCGGTATTTATCATGTTTTGCACGGGGTTATATCCCCCATGAACAGCATTGGCCCCGGGGATATTAAGGTCAAAGAGCTCATAGAGCGCCTTTCGGATGACAATATCAGGGAAATTATTATGGCAACCAACCCCACCGTTGAAGGCGAGGCCACGGCCATGTATATATCTCGGCTCATAAAACCCATG
The DNA here is from genome assembly GCA_012524025.1 of Clostridiales bacterium. Lineage (GTDB taxonomy): Bacteria > Bacillota > Clostridia > Oscillospirales > Acutalibacteraceae > UBA1447. The sequence continues at coordinate 4,515 of JAAYSC010000054.1, forward strand.
GGAATCACGGTTTCGCGCTTGGCTTACGGTGTTCCCGTCGGGTCCGACTTAGAATATGCCGATGAAGTCACCTTAAGCCGTGCTTTGGAAGGCAGGAAAGAGATATAATTTTTCTTTTTCTTTCCACAAGTTATTAGTTTTCCACGGCCCTTCTTTCCACACTTTCAACAGCGGCTTTTTTTCCACACTAAGAGTTAATAGTTTTTAACAAGTTTTAAAAGGCTAAAAACTCTTACAAAGGCTTACAGGCAGTTTGTTTTGGGAGTATTCCACACTTTCAACAGCCCCTACTACTACTACTAAAATTATATTTATAATTCTATCTATATAATGGAGGGAATCAAATGAAATTCGTATGTGACAGAGAAATTTTATCTCAAGCTTGTTTAAATGTTCAAAGGGCCGTATCGGTTAAAACATCCATACCGGCGGTTGAATGCATTTATCTCAAAGCGGAAGAAAATTCTTTAACCCTAACCGGCTATGATCTTGAGTTTGGTATTTATACCACAATAGGTGCCGGGGTGGAAGAAGAAGGCGGTATTTTAATAAATGCCAAAATACTTACGGATATCTTGAGAAAATTACCCGGGGACACGGTTAGCATAGAATCCGATGAAAGGCATTTGGCAAATATTGAAAGCGGCGAATCAAAATATTCAATAGCCGGCCTGGACCCGGAAGAATATCCGGAACTTCCTTCCGTCACGGGCGGGATGCCTGTTTGCTTGGTGCAGGGTTTACTCAAAGAAATGGTAAGGCAAACCATTTATGCCGCTTCCCTGACCGACACCAACAAGGTTATACATACGGGTTTAAAATTTGAAATAAGCGAAAACCTTCTAACGCTTGTGGCTGTTGACGGCTTCAGGTTGGCCGTTCGCCGGGAAGCTGTTGAATATGAGGGCGAAGAATTGTCCTTCGTTGTGCCGGCCAAGACAATGGCAGAAGCGGTTAAACTGTTTTTTGATGAAGAAGAAAGCGTTTCAATAGGCCTGGGCAAACGCCATATTGTTCTTGAAATAGGTGAATACAAGGTTGTGTCCCGCCTGCTTGAAGGTGACTTTTTAAATTATAAGTCCACCCTGCCAACCTCTGCGAGCACAAAAGTATCCGTAAACACCAGGGAATTAATTGAAAGCATTGAAAGAACCTCCCTTATTATATCGGACAGATTAACAAGCCCCATCAGGTGCTTCTTTAATGAAAACATGATTCAAATTTCAAGTTCAACCGCAATCGGTACTGCCAAAGATAGGTTGGCCGCAGAAATTGAAGGCGAGGCGGTTGAAATAGGCTTTAACAATAAATTTTTATTGGATGCCTTGAGAGTAACGGACACGGACGAAATAAAGATAGAATTAAACGGGCCCGTATCCCCCATAATAATCGAACCGCCCCAAGGCGACAGTTTTACATTTTTGATTTTGCCCGTCAGGCTAAAAGGTGAAGCAAATTAAGAAAAAAGTGAAGATAAAAGTAAGAAGAAAAGAAAAAGAAAGAATAGGTATCGAGATCAGCACAAACTTTATTAAGCTCGATTCCTTCCTAAAGCTTTGCGGTGAGGCCGAAAGCGGCGGCCATGCCAAAAATATAATTGCCCAAGGCCAAGTTCGGGTCAAGGATGAGGTCTGCCTGCAAAGGGGTAAAAAACTCTACCCCGGCGATGAGGTAGAGTTTAACAATATTATATATATGGTCAAGAGTTATGAAGCTTGAATCATTTTCTGCGGAAGATTTTCGTAACATAGAAAAAATAAGCTTTGAGCCGTCGCCGGGTATTAACATAATCTTCGGTGAAAATGCCCAGGGTAAAACAAATTTGATTGAGAGCATTTGGCTTTTTACGGGTTTTCGCAGTTTTCGCACCATGAGGACCTCCGAACTTGTCAGGGAAGGGCAAGATATGGCCAAGCTTTCTTGTGATTTTTTTTCAAGAGATCGCAGCCAAAACGCCCAAATGTTCATAGATAAAAAAAGGCAGGTTAAAATAAACGGAATAAGTCAAGAAACACCGCGTAAGCTTATGGGCGAGTTTAAGGCGGTTGTTTTTTCGCCCCAATCGCTGGCTCTTATCCAGGGCGGTCCGGCCGAAAAAAGAAAGTTTTTAGATATTGCAATCAGCCTTGTAAGGCCCAATTATGCGGTTTTTATTTCAAGATACCTTAAAATCATGTCCCACCGTAACGCTCTTTTGCGGCAAATGAGCAGGGGAAAATATAAATATAACGAAAAAGCACTTGAACCCTGGGATTATGAGCTGGCAAAAACAGGTGCCCGAATATTAAATTACAGGTATGAATACCTTGAAAAACTGTCGGGGCCCGTAAAAGATGTCTACGAGGGCATATCGGCCGGAAAGGAGCAAATAAGCATAGAATACTCCCCAAGCTTTAAAAGCCCCAAAAAGGGCGAAGAAGCAGTCAGGGAAGCTATGTTGGAAGCGCTTCTTAAAAGCAGGGACTCGGACCTCAGGCGGCAGGCAACGGGGGTGGGCCCCCACAAGGATGACCTTTTAATCAAAATAAACGACCTCTGCGCCAGAACCTACGGCTCGCAAGGGCAACAGCGCTCCTGTGCCCTGGCCCTTAAATTGGGTGAAGCGGCGGTAATAAAAAAAGAAACGGACGAAAAGCCCATAGCGCTTTTAGATGATGTAATGAGCGAATTGGATGCCGGGCGCCAAAAATATTTCTTGGATTTTTTGGAAGGATGGCAAGTTTTTATAACCTGCTGCGACCCTTCCATACTTGACCGCAGCCAAACAGGCAAGGTGTTTGAAATGAAGGCCGGCAAATTAAGCCCGGCGGAGTAAGAGGACAATATGTATCTGCATTTAGGTGAAGAAAAGCTTATTGCTTTTGAAAATATTATAGGTATTTTTGATTTGGACACCACTACCGTGTCCAAGCCCAGTCGGGATTTTTTAAAGAAAGCCGAACTTGGCGGTCGGGTGGTAAATGTAAGCTATGAGTTGCCAAAATCTTTTATTTTATCCGCTGAAAAAAATAAAGAAAGCAAGGTCTATATAGCCCAACTGTCCACATCAACCTTGCTCAAAAGGGTAAAAAACCCCTTAAAATAAAAACAAAAAAAGAAGAAGGGTGCAGGTGATTTTACCGCGCCCTTCTTCTTTTTAATATAAGATTAAAGTTATTGTGTTTCTTGCTCCGGCTCTGACCAGTCAAGATCATATTGGGCCTTGTTTTCATAATCGAAGGCGAAAGGAACACTGCCCATGTCGGCAAGGCTGCCGGCACCCGTCAAGAGGGTTTCAACCCTGACATTGATGAAATATGTTACATTTAAAACTTGGTCGTTTTCCTTGTCAACAACAGTTTTTATGTAGCAACCGTTGTAAAGATAGCCGGTTTCCCCAACCTTGAGGTAGTCATTGGCTTTTTCAAACTCTTCCATAATTGCCTTTTTGTCTGCCAAATCAAAGGCCTTGCCCAAAGAGCTCACCAGGGCCTCGGGGTCGGCTTCGTCTTTAAAGCGAATCATAATTTCATAAGTTTTATCACTTTCCGTAATGCTGGCATATCTGACATCGGCAACAGTCAGCTTGGAAGACCAGTCTTGCCCCTTGACAGGGAAAATGTCGGTCAAATCCTGACCCTTGTCGGCCTTTTCCGCATCTGTGTGCAACATGTATTTCTTAAGCGTGGGCACAAGAGCCTTTAGTTTTTTGTTTTCGGTTTCGACACCGCCCACATTTTTGGAAATTTTAGGGTTAACCGCGGGCTTGCCTTCTTTGACGGCATTTATAACCGTGTTGTAGTATTCGATAATATCTTTGTTTGTTTCCGGCCTTACGGTTTTTGCAATAATGACGGGCTCGGTTGTAGAAAGATCGTCTTCGTCCCCGGGTACTCTAAAACCGTCGCATGCAGCCAGTGTAAACAAGAGGGACAGCGCCAAAACAGCGGCCAGAAGTTTCGAAATTCTTTTTTTCATAAGTTGTTTTCTCCCTTCAAATAAACCGTGTCACAAGCTAATACGGACACATAACAGTAGGATTATAGCACACTTGGAAAAATTATAACAGTATTAAATAAAAGCCTTTTTATCAATATGAATCTTTCAAACCTTGCTCGTCGAATAAGAAGGCGGTTTCAAGCATAATGTTAATGCCGACCTCAATGCTCTTTATATCTAAAATCTCTTCGGTATCGCGGCGGGTATGGTAATAGCGAGCAGGCAGAGGGTCCATGGCAGCCAGGGTTGTGGCATGCAGGCCCGCTTGGGTTGCGGCGGCGCCGTCTGAAGAACCCAAGGTCACCGTCTGGTAAGGCAGGTCAATGCCGGCAATTTCGCCGCCCTTTTTGAGTAGGGCACAAGCCTTTTCAGAATGCTTTACAAGGCCGCTCATATCTCTGTTGTAAACAGCTATATGGTCAAGATCCTTAAGGGTGTCCACAGCACAAAAGACCGTTTCAACTTCCTTGAGCATTTTATCATGCTTGGCACAAAAGGCTTTGGCACCCCTGAGGCCGGCTTCTTCCGAACCTGAAATCAGGGCACATACTTCGGTGTTTTCAAAGCGGATATCATTGTCATGCATGAAGCGGGTTATGGCTGCGGTGGCCAAGGAACCCGTTAGGTTATCATTGGCACCGATAACCGTAAGTTTGCGGTTTTCAAAAAAAGATGCAAAGAAAAAGAAGGGAACAAAGGCTAAAAAGATATAGCCCAAAACCCTTAAAAGTTTATCGTCGGCATTAAAAAGGGTGAAGTTGAAGGCGTAGCCCCTTGTTATAGCTATAATAGAAATAACAAGGCCGAAAACAAAGGCTGCCAGGCTGGTGAACAAAACAAACTTTAAGAGCACATGGCCGCCCAAGTGGGTAAAGCGCCATTCGTTTGAAGAGTCGCAGTGGCCGCAAAAAACAATCCGCCGCTTGGTTTCACCCTTGGCCTTTCGCACACCAAAAACATTGTGTGAAGTTTTTTTCTTAAAGAAAGGGTCAAGCAAGGGCTTATAAAGCACAAACTCACCGATAAGCATAACATAGCATAAGACAACAAGAACAAGCGATATAGCCGCAAAACCAAAGTTAAAGGCGACAGCCGCCAGGCTTAAAAAGAGGGCACTGAGAGGCACCCAGCTTAAAAAAGCGGCGGGATGAACGGGGAAGTCTTCAATGGCCACCCTATCACAAGTTTTCCCCAGCTCGTCGGCTAAAAACTCTTGGGCTTTCTTTTCGTTTTCGCTCCCCGGGGCCCTGGGGCCGATTTCCCTACAGATTTTAATAATGGTTCTGTAGGCAAAGTTGGTGCTCTCCCTGAGTTTTGACGGATAGTTTTCTACACTTTCTTGGGCTTTCATACACGGTACTCCTTTATATAAACAAAAATTTGACACGATGATTATTTGGCGTTAAAATCAAGCCAGACAGGCAGAAAGAGGAAAAAGATGAAAAAGAAATATTTAAAAATTCTTGCCCCGGCGTTAGCGGTTCTTCTGATCTTTGCAACAATCGTTTTCTTAAATAAAATAAAGCAGCCGGAGTCTTCTTCGAGCTTGCCTGAAGAAGCTTCCCAAAATGAAAGCCAAGAGTCGGAGCAAAGCTTGGCAGAAAGCAGCCAGGAGCAGGCTCAAACAAGCACAAGCGCACCGACCAAACCGACCGCCGGGAAAACAGAATTGGAAAACAGTCAAGGCCCCCAAGACACCCAAAGCAAGGGCTATTACTATAACTACCCGGGTGTAAATCCCAGCCCCGCAAAAACAGAGGCGGGCAAGTGGTACTTGCTTTTGGTTAATTTCGATTATTGCCTGCCCAAGGGCTATAGTTTTGAAAAAACCACCCTCGGCGGTACAAGCCTTGATGCCAGGGTGGCACCGCATTTTAAACAAATGCAAGCCGCCGCTGCAAGTGAGGGGCTCAAGATAGTTCCCCTTTCCGGCTACAGAAGCTTGGAAGCTCAGGAAAGATTATTTAACCAAACCGTAAATGAGTATAAAAACCAAGGTTTTGATGAGAAGACCTCGGTGGCGAAGGCTTCAAAAAGAAGGCAGCCGCCCGGCTGCAGCGAACACAATGCGGGCCTGGCCATGGATGTTTGCGAGATCAGAAAAAACTTTGAAAACACGGCTGAATTTAAATGGCTTATGGAAAATGCGGCCCAATACGGTTTTATTCTTCGTTACCCGGCAGACAAGGTGGAAATTACCGGCGTACAGTATGAACCCTGGCATTGGCGCTATGTGGGCGAGCAAGACGCTCGGAAAATCATGGCCCAAGGGCTTTGCTTGGAAGAATATTTGGCCTTATAGTCAGGTGCTTAAATAAACAAAAGCGGTGGGGCTTGCCCACTGCTTTTGTTTTTATTCTTGAATTTGCCCTTCAACAACATCTTCGCCTTTTAAAACGGCCGCCACTGTTCGGATTATAATCTTAAGGTCATTATAAAGGCTGATGTTTTCGACATATTCCCTGTCATATTTCACCTTATCCTCATGTGAAATGGTATCTCGCCCGCTAACTTGAGCCAGGCCGGTAATACCGGGGCGAACGGAATAAACACCCTGCTCTTTTCTCATTTGATGAATATTTTTTTCCGAAACAATCAAGGGTCTGGGGCCTATAAAACTCATGGTGCCGTTTAGAACATTTAAAAATTGCGGCAACTCGTCAAGGCTGGTTTTTCGCAAAAACTTGCCTGTTTTAGTGATACACTTTTCCGGATTATGGACATCCTTGGTGGGCTTGTCGGGCATTTCTCTTATCATGGTGCGAAACTTGTAGAGAATGAAGACCTCACCGTGCATGCCCACGCGCTCTTGGCGAAAGAAGGCCTTGGGCCCGTCAAAAATTCTTATGAGCAGGGCAATAAGAAGAAAGAGGGGCCAAACGATAAGAAGCCCCAAGAGGCTGAAGAGTATATCAAAGCTGCGCTTTAGTATAAGGGTTAGTTTCTTTTTCATTTTACACCTCAAGGTCAAAGCAATTGTTTTGAGAATAGTCCGCTGCGGGGCTTTAGTTTTTGGCGCTCCAAAAAACAAAATCACTTATCAACAGTGCTCTTGCCGGTGCGGCTTCAAGGCCTGCCGCTTTTACCGGCGGTGCAATTAAAAAATAGTTCCCGGGTTCAACCCGGCTTAAATCCAAACCTTCCAAAACCGCAACATCCCTGCCAAGAAAAGCTTTGTGCGGCTTAATTTGGTTGCCTTGGCTGCCGATTGACCGGGCATCGGTTCCTATGAGCCTTACCCCCAAGGCGGCGGTTTCTTCTGCGGCGCTGTCCATAAAAGCGGCCTGTTCCTGCCCCTTTATCAGCAAACGCTCACAATCACGGGGAAAGTTGTTTTCAACATACTCGGCCGTGATCAGGCCCGAGGGCACTTCAATCACCTTGCAGGGCCCCACATAGGCAGACAAGTCAAGCATATCAATACTTTTGCCGCCCTCGATAAAATGCAAGGGGGCATCCACATGTGTGGCGGTGTGAAGCCCCATGGAAAGGGCGGAAAGGTTGCACTCGTCGCCGTCGGCAATGCTTTGCAAAAATTCAACTTCCGGCAAGGGATCGCCCGGATAGACCGGGCTTGAAAGAATGTCACGCGAAATATCAATGATATTCATTGGCATAACCCCCCAAAGGCACTTAATCTGCCTTCAAAGACTCCATTTTCAAATATGCGTTTATGAAGGCATCAATGTCCCCGTCCATAACGGCATTTATGTTGCCGGCTTCATGGCCGGTTCGGTGGTCCTTGACCAGTGTATAGGGCATGAAGACATAGGAACGAATTTGGCTGCCCCAGGCAATTTCTTTTTGAATACCCTTTATGTCTTCCACTCGCTCCAGATGCTCCCTTTCCTTAATTTCCAAGAGCTTGGATTTTAACATCCGCAGGGCATATTCTTTGTTTTGATGTTGGCTGCGCTCAATTTGGCAAGTTGTAACAAGCCCCGTCGGCAGGTGGGTGATGCGGATGGCCGAAGATGTTTTATTTACCTTTTGGCCGCCGGCGCCGCTGGCGCGAAAGGCGTCTATTTGCAGGTCGTCCGGGTTTATGTCAATTTCAATTGTGTCATCTATTTCCGGCATAACTTCGAGTGAGGCAAAAGAGGTATGCCTGCGGCCGGAAGCATCAAAGGGGGAAACACGGACCAGGCGATGGACGCCGTTTTCACTTTTTAAAAAACCATAGGCATTTTCGCCTTCAATGAGCAAGACCGCCGATTTTAGCCCGGCCGAATCACCGTCCAAATAGTCGAGTATACTGGCCTTGAAAGAGCGGGATTCCGCCCAATGGGTGTACATTCGCACCAACATTGAAACCCAGTCTTGGGCCTCGGTGCCGCCCGCGCCCGCATGGAAGGTTATAATGGCGTTGTTGGCATCATATTCACCGGTTAAAAGGGTGGCCAGCGTTTGCTCTTCAAGCCTTTTAATAAAACTGTCAACCGCCTCTTGGCATTCGGGCAAGAGGTCAAGGTCGCCTTCTTCGGCGGAAAGTTCAATCATAACAAGCGCATCTTCATATTCGCCCTTGAGCGATTCAAAACTTTCAATTCTGTTTTTTAAAAGCCCTATGCGCTTTACCACTTTTTGCGACTTTTCCGGGTTATCCCAAAAACCTTCCTGGGCACAGCGTGCTTCCAAAGTATCTATTTCTTCCGCGACCTTACCCAGCCCCAAAGAGGCTTCAAGGTGCTCAAGCTTTTCCGTGTATTCCAAAAGTTGGAGACGCAGCTCGTCAAATCGGAGCATGTTCTACCTTCCCTTCCCCTGCCTATAGCTTGCGACCCAAAGCGAAAAAATCAGCCTTGGGACGCACTTTCAACAATCGTATTATATAAAATAAAGGAAAAATTGTAAAGCATTTTCGCCGACGGGCTATTTGACCAAAAATCACGGCCCGGCGGCCCCAATGTTCGTCGGCCGCGTGTTTGACTATGAAAATACCCTGTGATATCATTAATCTATTGTTTTTTAAACTATCGTTTGGAAGGTGTTTTATGCATTCTGATTTAATGGATTCCATTGGTTTTGTGGCTCAAAAAGACCCCGAGATCGGCAAGGCCATGCAAGAAGAACTTGAGCGACAAAGGCGAAATATTGAACTTATCGCTTCCGAAAACATAGTCAGCCCCGCCGTTATGGCTGCCATGGGTTCGGTGCTTACCAACAAGTATGCCGAAGGTTACCCCGGCCGCCGCTACTACGGGGGCTGCGAGAGCGTTGATGTGGTTGAAAACATTGCCATTGAACGGGCCAAAGAACTTTTTGGTGCCCAAGCCGCCAATGTCCAAGCCCATTCGGGTGCCCAGGCCAACATGGCCGTTTACGCCGCCCTGCTCAAACCCGGTGACACGGTCATGGGCATGAATTTGGCTCACGGTGGCCACTTGACCCACGGCTCCCCTGTTAATTTAAGCGGCATGCTTTATAACTTTGAAGCTTACGGTGTGGACGAAAGCGGCTACATTGACTACGACGCTATGGAAAAAAAGGCTCTCGAAGTCAAGCCCAAACTCATAGTGGCCGGTGCCTCTGCCTATCCCCGTATGATCGACTTTTCCAGGATTAGAAAAATTGCCGATGCCGTCGGCGCCCTTTATATGGTTGACATGGCCCACATAGCGGGCCTTGTTGCGGCCGACCTGCATACATCCCCCATACCCTACGCCGATATTGTCACATCCACCACCCACAAAACCCTGCGCGGCCCCAGGGGCGGCTTGATCTTATCTAAAGAAGAGTATGCCAAGGCCATTGATAAGGCTATTTTCCCGGGTAGCCAAGGCGGCCCGCTCATGCACACCATAGCCTCAAAAGCAGTCTGTTTCGGCGAAGCCTTAAAGCCCGACTTTAAGCTCTACCAAGAAAAGGTGCTCGAAAACAGCAAGGCCCTGGCCAAGGCCCTTATGGCCAAAGGGGTTGAGCTGGTTTCCGGCGGGACGGACAACCACCTGATTTTGGTTGACCTGCGCGCCTTAAATATTACGGGTAAAGAACTTGAGCACAGGTTGGACGAAGTTTACATAACAACCAACAAAAACTCTATCCCCAATGACCCCCAATCCCCCTTTGTAACAAGCGGCATAAGGCTTGGCACCCCGGCGGTCACATCCAGGGGCTTCGGTGTTGAAGAGATGAAAAAAATCGCAGATTTAATTTACCTTGCCGCCACGGACTTTGAAAACAGTGAAGGTAAAATAAAGCAAGCCGTAAATGAAATTTGTAAAAACTTCCCACTTTACCAATAAGCATAAAAACAAAAGATCCCCTTCGGTTGATTTGCTCAATCGAAGGGGTTTTTGCCGCCTTTCGGCTATAAAACTTCGCCGGCGTAAACGACTTTTTCTTGCCCTGTTTTTGTCCTAACAAGAAGGCCGCCGTCGGGTGCGATGCCCAGGGCCAAAACTTCTTCACAATCATCGCCCCTGCCCACACATATCTTTTTGCCCAAAAGCGAAGATTTTCCACGCAGCCTTTCAAGATAAGGCTCCGCGTCGCTGTTTAAGGCATCCTTTAAAATCAAAATTTTGTCAAGCTCTTCCAAAAGGCCGGCGCAGATAAGGGCTCTGCCCAAGCTTTCTTCCCCCGGGCCTGTCAGGGCCGCGGCCTTGGCGGCAATTTCTTTGGGAAAGCCGCCGGAAGGGTAGTTCACATTTAAGCCTATGCCTATTATGGCATAGCTAAAAGCCGCCCCCCCTGCCCCAACCTTGGTCAGTGCATGGGTTAAAATGCCGCTGACTTTTTTGCCCCCGACCAAAACATCGTTGGGCCACTTTATTTTAGGCTTGAGGGATGTATGCGATTCTATCAAGTCACAAAGGGCCAAGGCGGTGAAAGAAGTAAGCAGCCCCGGGTTTTTGGGCCTTGGCGGTAATTTTTTAAGGTAAGATAAATAAAGCCCGCTTTGTGAGGGTGAAAAAAAGCTTCGCCCCAATCGCCCCTGTCCCGAGCTTTGGCTGCCGGCGACTATAGCGGTTCCATCCGGCGGGAATGAATCAAGCAGTTCCCGTGCCGCGTTTTGGGTTGAAGGGATTGAGTCATAATATATGATGTCCCCCTCTCTGGGCCCGGAAAGGTGGGCTCTTATTTTGGCTGCACTTAACATTAAAGCAAAACTCCTCCAAAAACTTCAAAAACAAGGGCTATCCCCCTTGGTATAACTTCTAAAATGATGATAACACAAGATGGCCGAAAAGCAAGATTAGCGCTTGACAGGGGGGCCGGCTTGCGCTAAAATATAGCCTGCGCTTAAGGAGCGACGAGGCGTAGCTCAGTTTGGTAGAGTGCTTGGTTTGGGACCAAGATGCCGCAGGTTCAAGTCCTGTCGCCTCGACCAGAAAAAGACTGTCGAATTCGGCAGTCTTTTTTCGTTCTAATAATATAGATAAAAAATATCTTGCTCCTCTTTAGTTTATAAAGATATCGAATTTATCTCTTTTTCTAACGAGTCAATCCCGTCTAATATTTCTTCAAATGTTGGCTTGTTCCCAAAAAGCATGTTTTGCATGTGCCCATAATCATCTTCGAGCGCAGCAATATTTCTTTTGGGTGGTGTCAACATCATCGTGCCAACTTTTGCATTTTCATATTTCGCCCATGGGCAACGATAAAATTTCTCTTTAAATTTAACAACATGATTTAACAGCTCTAAGTCAGCAAGCGCCGTTGTTTTTACGGAAGAATTCACCATACGGTATAAATCATAATAATGCCGAGAATATCTCACAGGAAAATCCTTGTTATCGGGTCGGTTTGCTTCACGATGCAATATAGTGACCTTTTCCCAAAAAGTGCGTTCCGGTAAAACGGTTAAAACATCTGTGGAAGATTGTTTGAACAAATTCGGATAGTGTGTAGCAACATAGGGAGTAATCGCTTTTTCGGTAGTTGGCGTCCATGCCGCCAAGGCACCGACTTCAAGACGAATGACAGGAAGAATGGAAATGTCCTGAAAGCTGTGCTGATAAGCAATCACCACCGTTTGAGGGTCGGCTTCGTCTATGTGACAGTGAATCGGCGCAGCACTTTCTTTTTGAAGGTCGGCGACAATCGCAGGGAGAAAACTTTCTTCTAAAAAAGAAGCGGTGTTTTTATTTGCCTGCTTATTAAATAAATCTTGTTTGGTATTGCTGCGCTCCTCCCAAGGCTCGTTTATATCATAGCCGAGCAACCGCCAATCGAGAATCAGATCGATATCCTCAGAAAATCGCTCAATCAACCCGTAAGCTTTTGACAGGCTTGTCCCGCCTTTGAAGGCAATGTGGTTTTTCCATTGGCACCGATGAAAGAGATAGTCGAGTATAAAGCACACCCAAAAATCCTTTTCAATAATTGCCACGGTCATACCCATTTTCGCAGCTGTATTTACGAACAGGGCATTTCTATCTTTTTCGTTTATCTTTGCAATATGAATCATGCTTCATCGCTCCTACATATCTTCTTAATATATTCATAAACCCAAGATGTGACGGTTTTAGCCTCTTCAAGCATTTTTTCTTTTTCTGCATTTGTTAATACTTTCCCAAGCTTTGTCAAGATTGCATCGGAAAAGCCTTCTTTTCCAAGGGCTTTTAAAGCCTGAACCACAAGTGCTGTTTTATAAGAAAGTTTAGAGATTTCTTTGTTCGTGGTTCTTTTGAATTTGATGGTTGTGTTGTCAAAAGTATATTCTTTATAAGCTCCATCGCTTACATATAGCCAGACGGCAGGAACCTGAGTGGAAAGTCCAAGTAAATTTAATGCCGTATCTCCGCTGGGAACGATCGTCCAACCGAATTTTCGTGCAAGAGCGTGTGCAACTTTATCAACAGAAGGTGCAACATATTCATTTAAAAATTCATTGTATTCGGGATACTCGTAAACGCCGAACAGTATGCGCCGTATGGTGCCGTTTTCTTCAAGGCGCAGCAAAGTCCTGTTTGCCGTTTCGGACGAAGCTAAATCTGCAAAATCAGAGGTAATGTAAATTGATCCCTCACCTCCCATTTTGATTCTTTCTTCGATTTTTTTAAAGGAAGTCTCTCGCTTCATACTCTCACCACCTCGTCGGAATTATTATACACTAATTCCGACGAGGTGGCAATAGTTTTTTTGTTTTTGTTTTCCTATTCTCTTTCTATCCCTTTCACAACAAGGTCGTCAATAAGAATATTCTTTGAGTGAATAGGAAAAAATGTTTATGCCGCTTTGACCATCTTTATGCCGTATGTTAAAATTAAGCAGCATATTAAAAAATATAAGGAGAGTGTGGAGAATGGGCTTGTTCGACAAGATCAAGGGGCCGATATTTCTTAAGGATGACAGCGAGGCCGAAAATCAGCTGCTTGCACTCAAAGAGTTGTACGAAAAAGCGGAAGGAAAACTTGCCAATGAAATAGATATGGAAATTCGTCGAGTTGAAGCGGGTATATACGGTGAAAAAACGGTGCGCTTTGAGCTGGAAAACAGCCATATTCCAATGTTTGTGATCCACGATCTCTTTTTAGAGCATGAGGGGCTCACGGCGCAGATTGACTACTTAATTATTACACGCAAGCGCAACTATGTTGTTGAGTGTAAAAATCTGTTTGGAAATATTGAAATAAACTCTGCCGGGGATTTTATTCGCACCATGAGCTACGGCCGCAATACTAAGAAAGAAGGAATATATTCACCTGTAACACAAAATGCAAGACATATGGAGCTTATCAAAAAGATAAGATCTGCAGAGAGAAAAAATGTTTTTACAAAAGCTCTTTCCGAAAAGAATTTTTCAGAAAACTATAAATCGATAATTGTTTTAGCAAATCCAAAAACGGTGCTAAACGCAAGATACGCAAAAAAAGAAATTCGTAACCAGGTTATTCGTGCCGACCAACTTGTAAGCTATATAAAGAAAACCGATTCAGCTCGTGAATCGATTACTTGGTCTGAAAAAGAAATTGAAGAATTGGCAAGTTTTTTCCTTGGGATACACCAAGAGCCCAAGGTGGACTATACAGCAAAATACCGCGAAGCGCTTGAAGCCCAGACCTTGTCGGCCGAAGAAGAAAAGGCCCAAGAGCTCTCGGAAACTGTGGTTGAAAAAGCAAGCGATTCGGCAGAAGTTATATGCCCCAGGTGCGGTGCGTCCATGGTTTTGCGAAAAGCCAAAAGAGGCGACAATGCGGGGAAAGAGTTTTATGGATGCTCAACCTTCCCCAAGTGCCGCGGAATAGTCCAACTTTAAACAAGGGTATACTATGCCGCCAAACAGGGAAAAACCTACAAAAGCTCCTTCACTTTCCCTGCCAGGTAAAGCGGCATGTTGGTGATGTTACCGTTTTTGATATAGCCGCGCTTTGAAAAACGGATGGCATGCTTGGGATTTCTTTCCTTAACAAAGTTTTTAAAAGAGGGTGCGGATTTATCCTCCCCGCCCTTAACCTCTACCGGTATAATTTCGTTGGCCCTTTGAATAAGGAAATCTATTTCGGTGTTCCTGTGGGAATAGTACCTGGGCTCAAGGGTGAATTGACCGACCAACTGTTGAAGAACAAAGTTTTCAGTCAAGGGGCCCTTGAACTGATAGTCGCTCTTTAGCAAGATGGCGCTGTTGTCAAGGCCGGACATATGCTTTAAAAGGCCGGTGTCAAACATAAAAAGCTTGAAATGGTCAAGCTTGTCAAAGGCAGCCAGGGGATGTTCCGGTTTTGATACATTGTAGACCCTGTTGAGCATACCGGCAGAAACCAGCCATTCAATGGCCTCTTCAAAATCCCGAGCGCGGCCGCCCTTGCGCACAACCCCATACATAAACTTTTCATTGGGCTTTGCCAGTTGGCTGACAATGCTACGAAAGACCATTAAAATCCGCCCACTGTTAACACGGCCGCCGTGCTTAGAAAAGTCGTTTTCATAAATTTCAACAAGCTCACCCTGAATTTTGGAAACCCTGGAAGGGTCCTTATATTTCAACCAGGAAGAAACACATTCGGGCATACCGCCGATTATAAGGTAGTTGTCATAGGCTTCTAAAAGCCGAGTGTGGAAAATATCTTCGATCTTTTGCTCTTTTTCTATGCTGTCATAATACTGGTAAAGGGTCGGGTCGGTAGCTTCAAGAAATTCTTCAAAACTTAAGGGCCCGAGATTGAGAAGATTAACCATACCGACAGGGTAAGACTTTGGCCGGGCAAGCAGGGTACCCAGTAAGCTGCCGGCCGAGATCACATGGTAGTCATTGGCCTTTTCCTTAAAATATTTTAAGGAGTTAAGGGCATCCGGGCACTCTTGAATTTCATCTAATATTATAAGGGTCTCTTCGGGCTCTATTTTTTTCCCCGCAACCAGGGATAAGAGTTCAATAATCCTGTGGGGATTTTTATTTGTTTCAAAGATAGAGTTGAGTTCGTCTTCTTCATCAAAGTTAAAATAGACAAAGTCTTTATAGTAGTTTTCGCCCAGGTGCCTCATCAGCCAAGTTTTACCAACCTGCCTGGCACCCTTTAAAACCATGGGCTTTCTTTCCCTATCATTCTTCCAAACTATAAGGTCTGCAAGGGCTTTTCGCTTCATAAACAAGACCCTCCTTTCGGTTACAAACAGAGTTTAACACATTTTTACAGGCTTTTCAAAGGAAAAAAACACATTTTTACGCATAAAATCGCAGAAAAAAACACATTTTCACAAAAAATGCTCCCTTCTTGCATTGCCTGCTTGCTTTTTGGTATGATTTCCCCAAGGAAACTTAAGTAAAAATTAAAGCTTATGCCGGAGGTAGTTTGTGGGAACAAGAGATTTTTTATACAAGCCCCAATATACAATAACTGACGAGATTTTAAATCTGGTTACCTTGATTTCTGTGCGTGTTGATTTGCTTACAATTCAAAACTTGGGGAAGCCCGGCCCAAAACTTAGGCGGAATAATCGCATCAAGTCTATCCACTCCTCCTTGGCTATTGAAAACAACTCGCTGTCGCTGGACCAAGTTACGGCGATCTTGGAGGGCAAGCGTGTTTTAGCACCGCCACAAGATATTTGTGAGGCTGAAAATGCATTTAAGGCCTATGAAAGGCTCTTTGACCTAAACCCTTATGACCCTATGGACCTTTTAGCCGCTCATGGGCTTTTGATGAATAAGCTGCTAAAAGAGCCGGGGGAATACAGACAGGGAAATGTGGGTGTCGCCCGGGGTGAGGAGCTTGTGCATATTGCGCCGCCGGCTGAAAATGTGTCCGGCCTTATGGCGGACTTGCTCTACTGGGTGGAACACGCTCAGGTTCATCCCCTGATTAAGAGTTGCGTTTTCCACTATGAGTTTGAAATAATCCACCCATTTCCCGACGGCAACGGCCGTATGGGCAGGATGTGGCAAACACTTCTGCTTTCCCGCTGGAAAGAAATCTTTGCCTGGTTACCTGTGGAAACAATGGTTTACGAGCGCCAGGCAGAATATTATGCAGCTTTGGATGAGTCAAACAATGCTTCGGACTGCACAGTTTTTATCGAATTTATCTTAAAATCAATCTGGGAAACACTTGAGAAGTTTTCTGAAAGCGACCAAGATAGCGACCAAGTCAGCGACCAAGTTAAAAAGCTCTTGGAGGCTTTGGGTGATAGGGTTCTTTCCGCCAAGGAACTTATGGACCTTCTTGGTTTGAAACACCGCCCAAGTTTTAGGAAAAACTATCTCAATCCTGCCCTTGAAGAGGGCTTGGTTGAGATGACCATACCCGAAAGACCAAACTCAAGAAATCAAAGATATAAAAAAGCAGGAGGGTTTTTGTGATAGTATACTTTTCCGGCACGGGTAACAGCGGTTATGCCGCCAAATTCTTGGCAGATAAATTAGATGATGAAATCAGGGACTCTTTTCACTTTATTAAAGATTCCATAGCGGCCGAATTTGTCTCCGACCGACCCTGGGTCTTTGTTGCCCCCACTTATGGCTGGCAGCTGCCCAGGATATTTATGGATTTTATAAGGAGCGGAGACTTTTCCGGCAGCAAGGATGCCTATTTTTTTATGACTTGTGGCGGCGATGTAGGAAATGCCGAGAAAACCAACAAAGAACTTTGCCTAAAAAAGGGCTTTAACTACAAGGGGACCTGTGAACTTGTCATGCCCGAAAATTATATAGCCATGTTTGAGGTTCCGCAGGCAGACGAAGCCCAAAGGATTATTGAGGCCGCAGGGCCGGTTCTTGAAAACTGTGCCGGCTCGATAGCCAAGGGGCAAGACCTGCCGCCAATCAAGGTTGGAAGCGTGGGTAGCCTAAAAAGCGGAATAGTAAACAAGGCCTTTTACAGCCTTTTCGTTAAGGCTAAGGCTTTTACGGTTTCGGATGCCTGCATTTCTTGCGGCATGTGTGTGGAAGTCTGCCCTCTCAACAATGTAAAGTTAGTTGGGGGAAAACCCGTCTGGGCCGATGATTGCACCCACTGCATGGCCTGCATCAGTTATTGCCCGCCCGAGGCCATTGAGTACGGCAAGAAAAGCCAAGGCAAGCCCCGCTACCAATGCCCGCCTTACCAAGGATAGGCAAAACCAAACAAAAACCGCCCCAAGCTTTCTTCTTTGAGAGCCAGGGGCGATTTCTTTTTTACAAGCTTGCAATTAAAAAAAGTTTGGAATATAATACCCATTGTATAATCTGGGTGATTTTGGGCGAAAATTACAATTGCCAAACTAATGGAGGAGAGTTCTTTAAAATGACCGATGAGGCAACAAAAGTGATGCTGATTATTAACCCCAAGTCGGGTAAAAATATAGGGCGCTACAGTGCAGAAGAGTTAGTCAATTTGTTTGAAAGTAAGGGGTATGCGGCCGACGCCTTTGTTACAACAGCCGCCGGCGATGCCACGAAATTTGCCTCCAAGGCAAACGGCTATGACCTTGTGGTCTGCTATGGGGGCGACGGCACCTTTGCGGAAGTGTTGAACGGGACCATGAAAAACAGCAAAAAACCCAATCTGGGTTTTATTCCCGCAGGGACCACCAACGACCTGGCAAACGCATTAAGCCTACCCATGGAACCCAAGAAGGCCCTGGAAGTAATTCATGCCAACAATTACAGGCCAAATGATGCCGGCCTGATCAACGGTGAGCGTTATTTTTCTTATGTGGCGGTTTTCGGAGCCTTCTCCCAATGCTCTTATGACACCGAACAGAACTTAAAAAATAAGATAGGCAGGTATGCCTATTTCTACAATTCCGTCAAGGATTTAAGTAAAATTCGCCCCATACCCATGCGGGTAGAGGCGGATGGCTTTGAAGATGAGGGCGAATATGTTTTTGGCTCCTTCTCAAACTCTTACACCATCGGCAAGTTTATAAAGCTTGACAAGGATGAGATTGATTTAAACGACGGAATGTTTGAGGTTTTCCTGGCTAAAAACCCGGGTAGGGTAAAAAACTGGGCCAAGGTTTTAACCGATGCACCCCGAAAGAAATTTGATGACAGGTTTATAAAACTCTTCAAAACAAACAAGGTTAAGTTTACCGTTTTGGACGGTCGCTCGGTTCCCTGGTCCTTAGACGGTGAATTCGGCGGCAGCCATTTAACCGTTGATGCAAGTGTTATCCATAATGCTTACAATATTATTACACCGCCCTTGATTTAAACGATTAGTTTTCGTTTTTCAAAAATTCTTTTAAGTCGACCCGGCAGCCGTCATTCCTGCGTGAATGTTCGGCTGCCGCAATTATTTCATGGCTGGGCAGGGTGGCGTCAATGAAGGTCATGTCATCAACTTTTGTGTCTTCGCCGTTCAAAAGTTTTAAGAAAGCGGCAATGAGCCTTATGTCGCCTTCCACATGGCCGCTTAAGTTGACCTTGTTGGTAGACAAGTTTTTGCCGCCGCTGCCGAAAATATTTACCCGTAACTTGGTCTTATTGTCTTGGGCTATAATTTCGCCCTTCTCGCAAGTTATGTGGGTTTTGCGAAACATTTTGTCCGTAAAAGCGCTCATGGTGTGCAGGGCGGTTTTGCCGTCGCCAAAGTCCATAAAAACTTCTTGGTGTTCCATAACATCGTTATCACAGTGGTAAACACACTTGCCGTAATCACCATTCTCAAGTGCCGCATACTTGTCGGCCCTTGAGCTTTTAATTTTGTGGGTTAAGGTGCGCCCCATGTATTTTATGAAGGTTGCCTTGTAGAAGGGGTCGGTTATGTAAAGGCGCTCGGCATCATAGGGGCATTCTTTTTTGACCCGGCAGCCGTCCAAGCAGCGCAAGCTTGCACCCGGGGGTGCATTTTCACTTTGGAAAAATTTTAAATCCCCATGGCTTGTAAGGCTTTGGCAGGGCCTGCCCATAAACCACTGTATCAGGTCAATGTCGTGGCAGCACTTGGCTAAAAGTGAAGGGGCGGAAGCCGACTCCTTGTGCCAGTTGCCCCTTACATAACTGTGGGCAAAGTGAAAATAGGCAATGCTTTCGCTGTGGTTTATATTGACAATTTCCCCTAAATCGCCTGACCTTAAAACTTCTTTAATTTTTTTGTAATGATTGGAATAGCGCAGCACATGGCATACTATCAAGTAAAGGCCTTTTTCATTAGCCCTCTTTTCCAAGTCATAACATTCGGACAAAAGCGGGGACACGGGTTTTTCCAATAAAACATTGTAGCCTAAATCCAAAGCTTGGACGGCGTGTTTGTGGTGGTCCCTGTCCTGGGTGCAGATAAATAGGGCGTCTGCAATTTTACCGGCGGCAAAAAAGCTTTCGTCGTCGGCAAAGCATTTGTCTTCGGGCAGGCGAAAAAACTTGCCGGCCTCTGCTAACCTTATGGGGTTGCTGTCACAAACAGCCGTAATTTTTGCCCTTTTCTTATGAAAATATTTTACAAAAGAAGCATATTCAAAACCCCGGTTGCCCACACCTAAAACCGCTATACTGACCAAAATAATCCCCTCCCCAATAAAATCGAAAAAAACAAGGCGGCGCCTCGGTTAGCCGGGCGCCGCCTTGCGCGCGGCTGGTTTATTCGATATCAAGGTTGTTAAGTAAATCTTTTAGGGCCAAAATTTCATCCTTGGTAAAAGTAAGCCCCTTGCTCATTGTTTCGTGATCAGGCGACCATTCGCGAATGTCATACTTAGCGTCGCGCCCGTTCCAGCTGACCATGTTAAACTCTTTGGTCCAACCCTTGGGGTTTTCTGAAATGACACCTATGCTTTCAACAATTTCCCACTTAAAATCTGCCATTGATTAGTCCTCCTTCATATTATTCTTTAACATTATATCACAGATCCCAGTTTTCGAAGGCAAGTTTTTGCTGTAACTTGTAAAGTTCCTTCCTTGCCTCATTGTAATTGGGGTAATATTTACTAACCTCGGCCCAGAAAAGCGGGGAGTGATTGGCCTGCCTCATGTGA
Source organism: Clostridiales bacterium (assembly GCA_012524025.1). Lineage (GTDB taxonomy): Bacteria > Bacillota > Clostridia > Oscillospirales > Acutalibacteraceae > UBA1447. The sequence continues at coordinate 24,831 of JAAYSC010000054.1, forward strand.
GCCAACTCGTGGACGACAACATAGTCTATGCAGCTTTCACTCGCCATTATAAGACGCCAAGAGAAGTTGAGGTTGCCCTTGGAAGAGCAAGATGCCCATCGGGTTTTTGCATTGTTTATTTTAATGGCCGAGGGCTTGAGCCCCATAAGAGCGGAAAACTTTTCAACCCTTTTGCCGATATGCTCACGGGCCAAGTTTTTGTAAAGATTTACAAGCAGGCGCTTTGCCCCGGCATCATCAATGTTTTGCGGCAGGTAAAAGGCTTGGCCGTCAAAAAAACAGCGGGCACCTTGGTGCCTTCGCAAGGGGTATTGTTTACCAAGCAAGGTCAGGCTTTTTAGCTTGCCGGGGCAAAAGCCCAGACGGGCACGGTGTTCTTGGGCCCTGGCGGCAGACAATTTTTGAAGCTTTGTGCTGTTGGCCCCGACAAAGGCTCGGACCTTGCTGTCGGGAAAATGCAAGGGGCACCTGACTTCTATTTGACCGTCGTCGGTGATGTGTATGGCGGCTGTTTTTCTTTTTGAGCGTTTGATTTGAAAATCTATCATTAAATGAGCATCCGTTCGAACCCTAAAAGAGCAAGTTTTTATTCACCTATAATAATACACAATAATACCCGCTTGTCAATCCTGAAAGTGCAAAAAAGTAGTGCATAGTTTACATATTTTCAGCTTAATATTTGTTTGACTTTGTAGCATGTATCTGATAAAATATCTGCGTAGCAGAAGTAGTTTATTTCAATGGAATTAAAGGCTCTACAGTATTTTTGAGGAGGAATGTATCTTGGTTGATCAAAAAACTTTGGCGTATATTAATCTCTACGCTGTACTGGGAACACTTGAAAACCTTTGCGAGCTTGACCCGGCTGCCGGTGACTTGCTTGCAAACAAAAAGCCTATTTCTATCGGTTTTGATGTTAAGGGCGGGCCATCGGCTACCTTAAGCTTTAAAAACGGCAGGTGCAGGCTGGAACAAGGCGTTGCTTCGTGTGATGTTAAACTCCCCTTTTCTTCTTGTGAAAAGTTTAACGGCCTTATCGATGGCACCGTCACCCCTATCCCAAGCAAAGGCTTCACAAAAATCAAGTTTTTGTTGAAGGAATTTACGGCACTGACCGACTTGCTTAACAAGTACATGCGCCCCGACCCGGCAGACCTTTATGATGATGAATTTTTCGCCATCAGCACAAGTTTAATGTTTTACACCATAACGGTTGCCATTGCTCAAATAGCCAACAACGACAAGGTCGGCATTTTTACGGCCAACCTTATCGAAGACGGCGACATTGAAATGTCAATCGAAGGCGGCCCGTCAGCCACACTCAGGGCTAAAGACGGCAGGATTGTAACCTTAAAGTGCAAGCCTGACAACCCGCGCGCCGTTATGAGCTTTGCTTCCATGAAATTGGCTCGTGACTTGTTTGACGGCAATGTAAACGCGTTGGAATGCATAGGCTCGGGCGCCATTAGCATGAAGGGTTTAATTTCGATGATAGACAACTTGAACAGGCTGCTCGACAGGGTTGCCGTCTACTTGGCTTAGGAGGGGCGTTAAATGAGCTTTAAAATTAATAAATACGACAAAAACAAGGAATATTTCAAACGAGCCGAAAAGGTTGTACCCAGCGGTGTTTACGGCCACTTAGGCCCGGCCGAAGGTTGCTTTATACCCGTGTCGGCCTTCCCCACTTTTGCCGAGAAGGCCCAAGGTGCTTATTTTTGGGATGTTGACGGCAACAGGTTTATCGACTACATGTGCGCCTATGGGCCCAATGTGCTGGGCTATGGTGACAAGGATGTAAACAACGCAGCTTTTGAACAGGCCAAAATCGCCGATTGCACAACGGCACCGTCAACAAAAATGATTGAACTGGCAGAACTTTTGGTTGACACCGTGGCTTCGGCCGACTGGGCCTTTTTCGCCAAAAACGGCGGTGACACAACCACCCTTGCCATCATGACGGCAAGGGCTCATACCGGTCGCAAAAAGCTGATTTTTGCAAGCGGATTTTATCACGGGGTTACCCCTTGGACTCAAAAATTAGGCTATCCCGGGATTTTGGAAGAAGATGTTGCCAACAACCTCTATATTCCATGGAACGACTACGAAGCCTTTGAAAAAATGGTGGAAGAAAACGAAGGCCAAATAGCCGCCTACATAGCAACCCCCTATATGCACGGCAATTTTAGGGACAATGAGCTCCCGGCGGACGGCTACTGGCAAAAGGTACGCAAGCTTTGCGATGAAAAGGGAATCCTCCTCATCATTGACGATGTACGCTGCGGCTTTAGGCTGGATTTGGCAGGTTCCGACCATTATTACGGCTTTGAAGCGGATCTTATCTGTTTTTGTAAGGCCTTGGCAAACGGCTGGAGCGTTTCTGCCCTTTGCGGGAAAGAAGAATTTAAAGGGACCGTCAGCGGCATAACCTTCACGGGCAGCTATTGGCTCAGTGCCGTGCCCTTCGCGGCGGCCATAGCCTGTATTAAGAAGATGAAAAAACTCAACCTTCCCGAAAAGTTGAGAAAAGACGGGCTTATGTTGACAGACGGCCTGCGCGATGCCGCAACAAACAACGGCTTCAACCTTGTGGTGACGGGCGAGCCCGCACTCTTCTATTTGAGGGTTGATGACAAAGACGGTAACCTGATGATTCATCAAGAGTGGGTGGCGGAATGTGTCAAACGCGGTGTCTATTTCACAAACCACCACAATCACTTCATGAACGCAGCCATGACCGAGCAAGACATTAAGTTGACAATTGAAATTGCGGATGAAGCTTTCAAGGTTGTGCGCAAGAATCATCCGGAACTTGACTGAATCCTGAAATTTCAAATATATGAGGAGGAAAAACCGATATGCCATTAACAAAACAAGAATGGTTAGCCCTTGAAAAAAAGGCCGATGAACTCAGGCGCCTGTCTTTGGACACTAATTACTGGGCAGGCAGCGGCCATATTGGGGGAGCAATGAGCATAATGGATATGCTTACCGTTCTCTACCATCGTTACCTTAACCTTAAAAAGGAAGACCCCGACTGGGAAGACCGCGACCGTTTTATCATGAGCAAAGGCCACGCCGGCATAGCACTGGCACCCGTCCTTGTGGACTACGGTTGGAACGACTTTGAGCAACTCAAAACCTTCAACCACTCAAATTCCGCAATGGGTATTCACTTGGATGCAAACAAGGTTGTTGGGGTAGATGCTTCAACGGGTTCCTTGGGTCATGGGCTCTCAATTGCCTTGGGGACCGCCCTTGCGGCGAAAACCTTGGGCAAAGATTACAAAACCTATTGCATTATGGGTGACGGTGAATTAAACGAAGGCTCTATATGGGAAGCAGGTATGGCAGCGGCCCACTTTAAGGCTGATAATCTCATATCTTTTGTTGACAGAAACGAATGTATGATTGACGGTAAAACCGAAGATGTCATGGCCCTTGAGCCTTTGGCTGAAAAATGGGAGTCTTTTGGTTTTATTGTTAAAGAAGTGGACGGGCACAACATTAAAGAGCTTTGCCAAGCAATTGATTTCGCGCTCGAAAACAAGGGTGCGCCGGTTATGATTATTGCCAACACCGTCAAGGGTGCGGGTATAGATATTTTTGAAGGTGACTATCGCTGGCACTACGGGGCTATGGACCAAGAGATGTATGAAAAGGCCAAGGCCAGCCTTGAAAAATATTATGCTCAGCGCAAGGCCAGGGTTGAAAAAGAAGCTTAAAGAACCCTGACCGAGGTTGATTCTTAAAATCATTTATTACCGGAAAAAAGCAATATGCGAAAGAAAGGTGCAATAATATGGGACTTACTTTTACGGCAGTGGATTCAACTGCCTTGTCAACGGCAGAATATTACGGCAAGGCTCTTTGTGAACTGGGTGAAGAACACCCGGAAATAGTCGCCCTAACGGCCGACCTTGGTAAATCAACAAAAATAGGAATGTTCGGTGAACAATTTCCGGACAGATTCTTTAATGTGGGCATAGCCGAACAAAACATGTTTGGTGTGGCTGCGGGTATGGCAAAAGCGGGGCTTGTGCCCTTCTTGTCAACCTTTTCCACCTTTGCATCCTTGAGGAGCGCAGACCAGCTCCACTCGGACATTTGCTACCAAAACATAGACTGCAAGGTTATAGCAACACACTCGGGCACATCCTTTGGCCAGGCCGGGTCTACCCACCATGCTATTTGTGACTTGGCTGTTGCGCGTTCAATGCCAAACCTTACACTCATATGCCCGGCGGACGGGATGGAAACCGTTAATGCCGTGCGTGCGGCCTACGAGACCCCCGGCCCCTTCTATATCAGAATAAACAGGGGCTTTGACCGTGTTGTCTACCCCAGCAGTGACTATGAATTTGAAATCGGCAAGGCAATCACCTTAAACGAAGGTACCGACATTACGGTTATAGCTTGCGGTTCCGGCGTATTCCAGGCCCTGACCGCGGCAAAATTTCTTGAAAATTCCGACGGGCTCAAGGTGCGCGTCATAAACATGCACACCATTAAACCCATAGACCGCGAAGCTGTTGAAAAAGCGGTTAATGATACCCGCCGCATAATCACGGTTGAAGACCACAATGTAAAAGGCGGTTTGGGTGACGCGGTTGCAAGTGTTATGGCGGAACTCGGTAAGGGCTGCGCCTTTAAAAAGCTGGGCGTTCAAGATGAATTTGCCCCAATCGGCCTGCATGAAGACATAATGTCGATAATCGGCATAGATTCCAACGGAATCATCGAGGCCGTGCGCGAAGTTATGAAAAAAGACTTTGAAGAAGATGATGATTGGGAAGACGAAGTATAAATCCTTCACAAATCCCCTTTATCTGCTTTGCGGAAAGGAATGATGTTTTTGGCTTCCAAGGAAGATGTGTTAACCAATAAAATATTCTTAAATGCGGCCTTGCCCCTGGTTAAGGTTATTGCCAATGATTCACCCAAGCTACACAAGAAGCTTGAAAAAGTTCACGCTGTTGTGCAGGTCAGTGCTTTGGATTCGGAAAGCCCGGCGGGCAAGGTGGCAACCCACTTTGTTATAAATGCAGGCGAAATCTTGGTCCACGCCGACAGGGTGGACAAAAAGCCGCATGTTGAGCTTGAATTTAAGAGCATTGAATCCATGAATGCCTTTTTCAAGGGCAAGATCGGCCCGGCGACCCTGCCAAGGATGAAAGGGGTCACCAAGCACACGGGTGCCTTCTTGGCCTTCATGCAGGTACTCTTGAAAATGTCTGCTCTTTTGGGTGCCAAAGAGCCGCCCAAGGATGAAGCGACCAAGAAACTCTTGGTCAAGTGCTTCTTTTACCTGCTTTCGAGCGGAATAAGCACACTTAACAAGCAAGGCCATGAAGAAATTCACGACTGGGCCCTCAAGAGCCCCGATCGAGTTTACTCATGGGCGGTTGACGGCTATCCGGAAATCTCTGCCTATATCAGGGTAAAGGCGGGCAAGAGCAAGGCCGGCCGCGGTGAATACAAGCGCTCCATGCCCTTTTTCACCCTGGGCTTTGACAGCCTTGATTCGGCCCTGGGCATCCTAATGTCAATTGATGACATGATTGAAGCCACCAAGGCCGGCCGCCTGATAATGGACGGCGCGCCCGAGTTTGGTGCACAAATCGGCGACTTTATGCTTATGGTAGCGGACTACGCCCAATAAAAAGCAAAACAATAATAAAACCCGAGGGCAAGCCATAAGGCCGGCCCCCGGGTTTTGTTTTATCTGTAAATAAAGGCTGTTGTTGAATGACGGTCAGTCTTTGCGATAGTTTTCCATAATATCCTTAAATACTTGGCCGCTTGAAGGCGGGGTCCAGGTGATTGCATTGGCGCCTGCTTCCACGGTCGCCAAAATGCTTTCATCACTGGGGCCGCCGGTGGCTATTATGGGTATTTTGGGGAAGTCGCTGCGAATTTTTTCAACCAAGGCAGGTGTATTTGCGGCAGCCGAAACATTTAAAATATCAACGCCTGCCTCAATTCTTTTGCCTATATCGTCATTTTCGGAAACAACGGTAACAATTATCGGAATATCAACAGTCTGGCGTAGGCGCTTGATTACTTCGTCCTTGGTAGGGGCGTTTACAACAACACCCATGGCCCCTTGAAATTCTGCGTGCAGGCCAAGGTTAATAACCCTTCTGCCCTGGGTCAAACCGCCGCCGACCCCGGCAAAAACAGGAATATCCGCCCCTGTCATAATGGCTTGAGTAATAACGGGTTGCGGTGTAAAGGGGTAAACGGCAATTATGGCATCGGCATTGGTGTTCCTTATAATGCTGACATCGGTTGAAAACAAGACAGACTTGATTCTGCGCCCAAAAACACGGATCCCGCTGGCTTGGGATATGACCTGGGGCACCTTGAGCATGAATTTTCTTAAAGTCCCTTCAATCTCGGGTGTGAAGCGTTCTTCCATAAGCTTCTGCCTCCTCCCTAAAAATTAAAACCGCATTTTAGCGGTTAAGAGTAAGGGCATTATACTACAAAGAGCCTAAAAATAAACGGCTTTTCAAAAAACTTAACATTTGATTCATATATATTTCCTGTTAAACTTTTAAAAAGGGCTCTTTGTCAATAGTTGGGGTAAATCCAAAAAAATGGAAACAAACAAGTGGTGGAAGCGTTAAGCGGAAACCACTTGTTTTTCTAAGAATCTGTTGTGGAACATGTGTAAGATACGATTTCTAA
>JAAYSC010000004.1 GCA_012524025.1 Clostridiales bacterium
AATCATCTTGCATACACCTCAGTTCGTGTTTTTTCGCAAATTCATTGTACTGATTCTTTGTATGCAAGGGAAGTGGTTCGCGCCATTTCCCTTTATTTTTTGCCAATGATAATTTTACACTAAGAAGGGGCCTTGTTTGACTGCCTTTTTATTTTTGTGCTATAGTAAGTGCACAAGATGAAAAGGAGGATTTTTATGCTGATTTTTTCCCCCTGTATTGAAATGATGTTTAAAGACTTGGACTTTGAGGACCGCTTTGCCGCCGTTAAAGAGGTCGGCTTGGCTCATGCAGAATTTTGGGGCTGGAGCCACCGCGACTTGGGTCGCTTGGCCCGGGCATCAAAAGAAAGCGGTGTGGCAATTTCATCCATGTGCGTCGGAACGAAAGATGAGGCTTTGGAAGCGGAATACAAGGCCAAGGCTCTTTTACACCCCGACAGCCCCCTGCTTTTAAAAAAAGTTTCTGAAGAATCGGTAAAAGTTGCCCGCGATTTGGGCGTCCCCGCCCTTATTATAACCACAGGGCAAGAAAGGCTCGATATATCACGCCGTGAACAGCGCGACTATCTTGTTTCTTCCCTAAAGGCGGCAGCCCCCGTTTTTGAAGCGGCCGGCATCACGGCTGTTTTGGAACCGCTCAATATTTTGCAAGACCATAAGGGTTACTTCCTGTCATCGGGCTACGAAGCCTTTGACATAATAAGGGAAGTCGGCAGCCCCCGTGTCAAACTGCTTTATGATATTTACCACCAGCAGATAACCGAAGGCAATCTTATCCCCAATATTCGCAAAAACATTGATTTAATCGGCCACTTCCATGTTGCCGACAACCCCGGCCGCCATGAACCCGGAACCGGCGAAATAAACTACAAGAATGTTTTTGCCGCCATTGATGCCTTGGGCTATGAGGGTATTATAGGCCTGGAATACAGCCCAACAATTGATTCGGCAAGCGCTCTTAAAAGCACCATGGCTTTAGCCCCTTAAACATATCAAGCGTTTTTAAAAGTAAGGCGGGGTAGGTTTTGTGCCTACCCCGCCTTGTTTTATATAATATTTTTTCTAACTTTCCCTGATACCCAAAATTTCCCTGGCCACCAGGACCCCCGTAACAGAAGCCTGCATGAGGCCGCGGGTAATCCCCGCCCCGTCACCTATGGCATAAAAGTTTTTAAGTTTGGTTTCAAATTTGTCATCAACATCTAATTTTGAAGAATAAAATTTAACTTCCACACCGTAAAGCAGGGTGTTTTTTGAATAGAGCCCCGGCAAAACCTTATCGAAGGCGCGCAAGGATTCAATAATACTGGTAAGATGCCTGTGAGGTAAAACAAAGGAAAGGTCACCGGGTACCGCAGTTGTCAGCGTGGGCCTGGTTGTGGATTTTTTGAGCCTGGACATATCCGTACGACGGCCCATGAGTAAGTCACCCAGGCGTTGGACCATGACACCGCCGCCGGTCAGCATGTTGCCCAGTTGGGCTATATATCGGCCATATTCTATGGGCTGGTCAAAAGGTTGAGTGAAGCGGGTGGAAACCAGAAGAGCAAAGTTGGTGTTTTCCGTCCTTGAATTGTGGTCGGCATAGCTGTGACCGTTAACCACCGCCAAGTCCCTGTCAAAGGTCTCGTTAAAACCGGGGTTATAATGCTCTTCGCTTACCATACCGCCCGGATTCATGCAAAAAGTGCGAACCTTGTTTTCAAAAGTGTCAGAATAATAGACCATTTTGGCTTCATAAAGGTGTTTTGTGACCTTGTCCATTATAGAGTTTGGCACCTCAACGCGCACGCCGATATCCACTTCGTTGTTCTGCACATCAATGCCGTTTTCAAGGGCAATTCTGTTGAGCCATTTTGCTCCGCCGCGGCCGGGTGCCGCCACAACAAAATCCGCCGCAACTTCCCATTCCTTGCCGTCTTTTGACAGAAGTTTTGCGCCGACAGCCTTACCGTCTTTTATGACCGGGTCGGCATGGGTGCTTTCCAGAAAGGTAAAACCTTTTATGGGCTCTAAATGGTCATACATGGCCTTTAAAACATCGTATGCATTTTCTGTCCCCAAATGGCGGACGGGGCAACGGATAAGATTGATGCTGTGTTTTGAACACTCATAGGCAATTTCTTCCGCTTTTTTATCATCCAAACCGTGGACAAGATCGGGCGCCCCGTGTTCCAAATATATTTCGTCTGTATATTTTATTAATTTGCGCAGCTTATCAAGCGGCAAATAGTCGGTCAAATTACCGCCCACTTCTTCACAAAGCGAAAGCTTGCCGTCCGAAAAAGCACCGGCACCGGCCCATCCGCTCATAATATTACAGGGCTTGCAGTTAACGCAAACGCCTTTGCTCCTTGCGGGGCAACGCCGCCGGGCAATTGAAATGCCTTCGTCAACAACCAAAATTTTATAGTCGGGGGAAGCGTGCTTATAAATTTCCAAAGCCGTAAAAATGCCCGCAGGGCCCGCACCGATTACGACCACATCATATTTTTCCAAGTCAATGCTCCTTTTCAGCCAAATAAAGCCATTACGGCAAGGTTTATTCATTTTAAACCCGTGTCATTATATCACTTAATATGCAAGGCGGCAAGTTCCATCTTTCATTTTTTAGCCTTGCTTGTCTTTGTCCATTGACTTTATGAGCCGGTGAGGGCATAATTATTGTAAAGAATTTGTAGGAGGTAAACAAGATGAAATATGCAGTTTTTACAGGGGCAGCCGGTGGGCTTGGCAGTGCTTGCGCACTTGAGATGGCTAAGCAAGGATGGAGCGTCTTTGCGCTTGATATCAATGAACAAGCGCTTGCCAAAATCGGCGAAAACGAAAATATTATCCCCATAAAGGTCGACATAACCGACCGTGACAGCATCGCCGCTGCCAAGGCCGAAATTGAAAAGACCACCGATAAGCTTGATGCCATCATAAATTTTGCCGGCATCCATACCATAGCTTCCATGGTTGAGGGCAATGCCGATAAAATTATCGAACGCATGCTCAAAATTAATGTTCAGGGCATGGTTAACATCAACAAGGCCTTCTTTCCCCTGGTCAAAAAGGCAGGCGGGCGGGTAATCAACTGCAGTTCGGAATGCGGATGGATGAAACCCCAACCCTTCAACGGCCCTTATTCGATGACAAAATACGCTGTTGACGCCTATACGGAATCCTTGCGCCGTGAACTTATGTTTCTTGGTATCAAGGTTGTAAAAATCCAGCCCGGCTCTTTTAAAACCGAAATGCATAATGCCGCTACGGAAGGCTTCAACAGGCTTTATGAGAACACCGAGTATTTCAAGGATGTCTTGGCCAGGATGAAACCCTTGATGGATTTTGAACTTAAATTGGCCAATGACCCCAAGCACATGGTTAAGGCAATCTTGGCTGCCGTGAATTCCGAAAAGCCAAAAATAAATTACAGGGTCAAAAACAGCAAGCTTTTGGGGAGCTTGGAATATATCCCGGACCCGCTTTTAGACAAGCTCTATAAATTGATTTTATCTTATTAATCGAGGCTTTTGACAATGACTAAAAAACAAAGGGCCTTGGCTGCGGTGGAGGCCCTTAAAAAAGAATACCCCCAATCTTTGTGCACACTGGACGCCGGCAACCCCTTCGAGCTTTTGGTGGCCACTATACTTTCGGCCCAGTGCACGGACGCCCGCGTCAACCTTATAACACCCGATCTTTTTGCCGCTTATCCTTCCATGGAAGCCTTGGCCCGGGCGGATATCAAAGAAGTTGAGCGGCTTATACATTCTTGCGGCTTTTATCGCAGTAAGGCCCAATACATAACCGGCACCGCCCAAGCCCTGCTTGAAAAGCATGGCGGCCGCTTGCCCGATTCAATTGAAGAGCTGACCCGACTGCCCGGCGTGGGCAGAAAAACGGCCAACATTATCATGGGCGATGTTTACGGCAAGCCCGCCGTCGTGGCGGACACCCACCTGATCCGTATCACCAACCTGCTGGGCCTGGTCCAAACCAAAGACCCCTATAAGGTTGAAGTGCAGCTTATAAAGCTTTTGCCGCCCGAAGAAAGCAATGATTTTTGCCACCGCTGTGTCCTACACGGCCGCGCTGTCTGTATAGCCCGTCGGCCCCAATGCTCGGCCTGTGTTATGAAGGATTTTTGCCCTTCCGCCAAGCTTGAATAGTTAAAGATCAGCACTTTTTCTTTAGTATACAAATTGTATAGGGTGTTTTCCACAGAGGCTGTGGAAAACTTTGTGGAAAATGTTGAAAACCCGCTCAAAAAGCCTGATTTCATGCCAATTCATACCCTTACCCTATAGTTTTCCACAGTTTCGAACTATATACGAATAGTTATAATCTCTTTACAGGTATAGTTTTTTTGCCCCCAAGTAATTAATTTTGCCCCAAAAAGGACCCTAAAAAACGAAAGGAAAGCCGCGGTTTTGAAGTTTGAACACATTGACTCAAATATTATAGTAAGCGACCTTACTTGCTTCGATTTAGGCCTGACGCTTGACTGCGGCCAGGCCTTTCGTTGGCAGCAAAAGGGTGCGTCTTGTTGGCACGGCGTCGCCCATGGGCGCGCGCTTGATATTTGCCAAGAAGAAGGTCTGCTAATTTTTAAAAACACATCCCCTGAAGACTTTGAAAATGTTTGGAAAGTCTATTTTGACCTGGAACGCGACTATGAAGCCCTCTGCCGGGCCTTCGTTTTGCAAGATGCAGGCCTCAGGGCTGCCGTTGAAGCCTACCCCGGTATACGTCTTCTGCGCCAAGAACCTTGGGAAGCTCTCTGTTCTTTCATTATTTCACAAAACAATAATATTCCTCGCATAAAAGGCATAATCGAACGCCTGTGCCAAAACTTCGGCGACCACTTGGGCGGTCATGATTATGCCTTCCCCTCGGCCCAAAGTCTGGCCGGGCTCACGGTCCAAGATTTAGCCCCCCTGCGGGCGGGTTTTAGAGCAAAATATATTATTGACGCTGCGCAAAAAGTTGCCGGCGGCCAAGTTTTGTTAGAGAATTTAAAAAACACAGAAAGCAGCCTTGCCCGCACTGAGCTGCAAAAAATTAAGGGGGTCGGCCCCAAGGTAGCCGACTGTGCCCTGCTTTACGGCCTGGGCCACACCGCCATAGTGCCGGAAGATGTTTGGGTCAAACGCATTTTAGCCGAAGATTACCCCGAAGGTTTCCCTCAAGTGGAAGAAGATGCTCGGGGCATAGCCCAGCAATATTTGTTTCATTGGAAAAGAATGGGGCGGACGGAGTCCGCCAAATTGAAAATGGCAAAGGGCAAAGGGCAAATTACATAGCGAGCGCATTTAAAGCGGTAGGGGCGAACTGTGTTCGTCTTCACGGTTTTTGCACAGCAAGAATCCCACCACTGCAAGCGGCCCCCTCCCCTTAATAAGAGAGGTCTGCCTATGGCAATCCTTATTTCGGGCAACCACAGGGGGGTTGCCCCTACCACAATTTGTAATTTGCCATTTAATATTTGCAATTTACCCCTGTATAAGACCCAAAAAAACGCCCCAACTTTCGTTGGAGCGTTCTTTTTTAATTTCTATGCGTATTAGGCCTTTCCCGCACAACCCAGCACGGTTTCAATCTTGTGTGCAACCATGCCTTCAATTGCGTCGCGCGCAGGCGCCAAGTATTGCCTTGGGTCGAAGTGACCCGGATTTTCGGCCATATGCTTGCGGACTGCCGCAGTCATAGCCAAGCGCAAATCGGAGTCAATGTTAATTTTGCAAACCGCCATGCCGGCAGCCTTGCGCAGCATTTCTTCGGGTATGCCGATGGCATCGGGCAAGTCGCCGCCGAACTTATTGATTTGTTCAACAAATTCCGGCACAACGGAACTGGCACCGTGGAGGACAATGGGGAATCCGGGAAGGATTCGCTCAATTTCTTCCAAAATATCAAAGCGCAGTTCCGGTTTTTGGCCGGGCTTAAACTTATAGGCCCCGTGGCTGGTCCCGATGGCAATGGCCAAGGAATCCACACCCGTACGGCTGACAAATTCTTCAACCTCTTCCGGCTTGGTGAAGCTGGCATCTTCTTCGCTGACATTAACATCATCTTCAATGCCGGCCAACTGGCCCAACTCCCCTTCAACCGTAACACCCTTGGAATGGGCATAGTCCACAACCTCTTTGGTCAGGGCCACATTTTCCTCAAAAGGCAGGTGTGAACCGTCAATCATAACAGATGTAAACCCGCCGTCAATGCAACTTTTGCAAGTTTCAAAGTCAGGCCCATGGTCAAGGTGCAGGGCAATGGGCAGGCCCGCTTCCGCTACAGCCGCCTCAACCAATTTGGTCAGATAGGTGTGGTTGGCATATTTGCGTGCCCCGGCCGATACCTGCAAAATCAAAGGTGCATTAAGTTTGGTTGCAGCCTGAACAATGCCCTGGATAATTTCCATATTATTGACATTAAAGGCACCTATGGCATAACCGCCTTGGTAGGCTGCCTCAAACATCTTTTTGGTGGTTACAAGTGGCACTTGAGTTCCTCCTTTAAGGCCCCTTATCAGTCACTTGAAAAGGGTATAAGCGCAACTTGCCTTGCGCGTTTAATAGCTGTGGTAAGCGCACGCTGGTGTTTGGCACAGGTGCCCGTCATGCGGCGCGGTAAGATTTTTGATCTGTCGGAAACATATTTATTGAGCTTATTAAGGTCTTTATAATCAATGCTTTCGACTTTTTCAACACAAAAGGTGCACACTCTTCTGCGGCCTCTTCTGCCGCCGCCGCCGTGCCTTCTGTCATAAGCCATGGTAGTCTACCTCCTTGTTTGGTATAAGATGAAACCTGCCTGCATCAGAAGGGCAGGTCTTCATCCGAAACGGTTTCTTGAAAATCATCGGCTGTTGCGTTGGTGAAAGAAGGTGCATCTTCTTTGGGGAAGACATCTTCTTCACGCTTTGCTGCAGCGTTGTCTGACTTGGGGCCGCCAAAGCTGACCCTGTCCGCCACAACTTCATAAGCCGTGCGTTTATTGCCGTTTTTGTCTTCATACTGGCGTGATTGCAAGGAACCTTGAACAATAATCAAAGAACCTTTTTGGAAATAACGGCAAACAAATTCAGCCGACTGGCGCCAAGCGACGATATCAATAAAGTCCGCCTGTCTTTCTTCGCCGGCTCTGGTGTATGACCTGTTAACGGCAATTCTAAAAGTTGTAACGCTGATGCCGTTTTGCGTGGTACGCAATTCCGGGTCGGCAACCAACCTACCCATAAGTATTACAGAGTTAAGCATCTTTGACTTCACCTTCATCCTTTTTAATTGTGAGGGAGCGAAGCACGCCGTCCGTAATGTTAACAACACGGTCGAGTTCCGCCGGGAATTCATGGTTACTGCTGAAATTGATGAGAACATAGTAGCCGTCTGTCTCGTCATTGATGAGGTAGGCTAACTTGCGCTTGCCCCATTCATCAATGCTTTCAAGAGTGCCGTTTTCTTCAATCAAGCTTTTGAACCTTTCAAGAAGCTCTGCTGCGTATTCTTCACCCTTGGTCATGGTGAAGACCATCATGGTTTCGTAGTTGTTTGTTAATGCTGACATTCTAAAAGCACCTCCTTCCGGTCTTTGGCCGCGTCAAGCGCGGCAAGGATTACCCGCCTGGAATATAAGATAGCGGGCTGCCGCTTAAATTATTGCGGCAGTTTATGATTATAACAGGGCGTCCCTGCAAAGTCAAGCAAAAAGGGGGCCTTGCTTTTAAGCAAAACCCCCGAGTAAATTACCGACTGCTAAGATTAGTCATCGCCCTTTTTGTCATCGTCGGCCTTGCCGTTGCCGAAGTAGCCGAATATGCCGCGCTTGGCCGCGCGCTCCGGGTCTTCTTCACCGTAGCCGTAACCGTAACGGTAGCTGTAGCGGCCGCCGTAACCGTAACCGTAGCGCCTGTAACCGTATTTATAACCGTAACGGCCACCGTAACCATAGCGCCTGTAATAACCGCGGGTACCGTAACCATCGGCCTTAACACGGTTGAAGACGCAACCTATAATGTTGGCACTGACGCTGTCCAGCGTTTCTTTTGCGAAAATCGCGCTTTCTTTTATGGTTCTGCCATAACTTACAACCCAGATAACACCGTCCAAGAATTTGGAAAGTTCGGCCGTATCGGCCACCAGGCCTATGGGCGGCGTGTCAAAGATTATGTAATCGTACTCACTGTCGATTTCATCCAAGAACTTGCCCATTTGTTCCGAACCCAAAAGTTCTGCCGGGTTGGGCGGGATAACGCCGCAAGGGATAATATCAAGTGTGTCAAAATCTTCTAAGTTCCTGATTGCTAATTCAAGTTCGGAATCTTGTGTCAAAACATTTGAAAGGCCGGGCTCTTGTCCTATATCAAGCGTTTTTGAAACCTTGGGTTTGCGCAAGTCGCAGTCAACCAGCAAAACGCTCTTGCCCGTTTCGGCTAAGGTTAAGGCCGTGTTTATGGAAACGGTGGTCTTGCCTTCGAAGGGACCGGAACTTGTGATGGCAATCTTTTTCATCTGACCGTCAATGCCGGAAAACTGAATTTTAGTCCGTAAAACCTTGAAGGCTTCTTTGAAATCAAAGGGTGTTTCACCCGTCAAAACGGTGTTGCCGTCTTTCATAATTTCAGGCAGGGATGTAATAACCGGCAGGTCCAAAACTTCCCTAATGTCATCTTCCGTCTTAAAGGTGTTGTCAAAGTAATCGCGCAAGAAGATCATGGCCAACGCCAGCATAAGCCCTATCAGAGCACCCAGGGCACCGTATTGCCAAACAACCGGCTTGACCGGACTTTGGGGCACAAGGGCATAGTCAATAACTTCTGCGCTACCGGCCTTGATAACCCTGATAATAGTCGCCGGGGACACCTTGACCAAGGCATTTGCAATGTTTTGCGCCAGGACCGGGTCGGCGTGTTCAACACTAATCTGCAAAACTTCTGTTTCGCCCACGCTGGAAACCTTGACCGACCGCCTGATGGCACCGATTGACATCTCGGTGTCCAACTCTTTTTTGACCAGGTCCAAGTTGGTGTCACTGGTCATGATAATGGTATAGGACTTGACCAGTTTTTGGGTCATCAAAATGTCATTGTAGCTCATCTGATTTTGTTCTGACGCTTGGTATTGAGACTTGTTTACTATCATTGTGGCCTTGGCCGAATAAATCGGCGTAACATAAACGCTGCTGAAGACATACATGGCGACAGCGCCAATGAAGGCCGTTATGACAATAACGGGCCATTTTCTCAAAACCATTGCTATAATTTTGCGGATATCCATATATAACCTCTATTGTTTTATTATTAGATTTTGCGCACACTTCTTAGCTCTATCATTTTACACTATGGGGGTGTTCTTGGCAAGCTCTCATTTCCGCCAAACCATCTTGTTGACTACCCCCGTATAGCTTTGGATGATTTTGACCACTTTCACGCTTACATTTTCGTCCACATAATCGGGCACGGCCACGCCTAAATCCCCGTTTTGGGCCATGGTCACCGCCATATCAACCGACTGCAAAACCTGCTCCGTCGTAATACCGCCCATGATAAAATTGCCCTTGTCCAAAGATTCCGGCCTTTCGGTACTGGTCCTGATTGATACCGCCGGGAATTGGAAATAAGCCGCCTCTTCCGGGATGGTCCCGCTGTCGGACACGACACAAAAGGCATTGAGTTGCAAGTTATTGTAATCCGAAAACCCAAAAGGCTTGAGGGAACGAACATGGGGGTGGAATTCAAAACCCCGGCTTTCAATAAACTTGGCACTGCGCGGATGGGTGGAATAAATAACCGGCATATCATATTTTTCCGCCATGGCATTGATTGCATTCATGAGCGAGAAAAAGTTTTTTTCGTCATCTATGTTTTCTTCCCTGTGGGCGGAAAGGAGAATATATTTGTTCTTTTCGAGTCCCAACTCTTCCAAAACCTTGCTGGACTTGATTTTTTCAAGGTTGGCCGTCAAAACTTCCGCCATGGGTGAACCCGTTACATAGGTACGCTCCCGGGCCTTGCCTTCCGCATTGAGGTAACGCCTGGCATGTTCGCTGTAACAGAGGTTAACATCGGCTATGGTGTCAACAATTCTTCTGTTGGTTTCTTCCGGCAAGTTTTCGTCAAAGCACCTGTTGCCGGCTTCCATATGAAAAATCGGTATCTTCAGCCTCTTGGCCGAAATGGCGGACAGGGCCGAGTTTGTGTCGCCTAAAATCAGCAGGGCGTCCGGCTTTTGTTCCGCTAAAATCTTATAAGACTTGGCTATAATGTTGCCGATGGTCTCACCCAAGTCCTCGCCCACGGCATCTAAGTAATGGTCGGGTTCACGCAAACCCAAATCTTCAAAGAAAATTTGGTTGAGGGTGTAATCCCAATTTTGGCCCGTATGAACCAAGGTGTGGTCAAAATATTTGTCACATTTTTTTATGACCTCGGACAGGCGGATAATCTCCGGCCGTGTGCCGAGGATGGTTGTGAGTTTTAGCATTGTTTAACCTCCGGTTTTGAAGGGCGGCAAGCCGCCGCTTATGGCATCGCAAGCGATACGTTTATGGTATTACTTAAGGCGAAGCAATTGCAAAGCAGTCGCGACACGAAATCGCTTCGCTACATATGGTGCCTTACCGGCACGCTTATGGCAACCTGCGGTTGCGTTTATGGTAGCCTTCGGCTACGTTTAGCAATTGTTTTTTGCCTTCCTATAATTTGATAATCTAACCGCTAGATTTTCTATCTTTGCGTTGATTTCCTCAAACGCCTCTTGGTCAAGATAACCCAATTCGTGTGAAATTTCAATTTGGCAAGATAGCTCCATCAGTGAACCATAAGCTATCTCTATAAATCTTATTTGATCTTTTGCACTTCTGCGCGACGTACCTTCGGCTATATTAGAGGGCACCGAAACTGCAGCCCTTGTCATCTGGCTGATAAGGCCAAAACGTTCCTTTTCCGGAAATGTTTTTGTGATTCTATATGTATCTAATGCAAGACTCTTTGCCAATTGCCAAACAATTAGTTTTTTATAGTTCAAATATCTATCCCCTATCGCTAAGCGCAACCGAAGGTTGCCTTAAGCTATTGCTAAACGCAAAACAGAGCTTTGCCATAAACGCCTTGCTTGCAAGGCTCCAATGCTATCGCTAAGCGCAAAGCGAAGCTTTGCCCTAAACGTCGCTGAAAGCGACCATAAGCGAGTTGTCTGCAACTCCATAAGCGTCTAATTTGAACCCCTTCAAATTAGACCTTCAAAAACCAGGTGTCAGGTTTACCCGGATCAAAGGGCTCATTAGCCCACATAAATGTCACCAAATCCACCTGCCCCGTGTTTTCAATATTATGGGTGTAACCGGGTGGGATATCCACAACTTCCATCTTGTCCCCACTTACATGGTATTCAATCACCTTTTCGCTACCAAGCTTGCGAAAACGGATTACCCCTTCCCCCGCCACCACCAAAAACTTTTCGTTTTTCGTGTGGTGCCAATGGTTGCCCTTGGTTATGCCGGGCTTGGTGATGTTAACGGAAAACTGGCCCCTCTCGGGTGTTCTGATAATTTCTGTAAAAGAGCCCCTGTCATCCACATTCATTTTCAGGGGATAGGCAAAAGCATCTTCCGGCAGGAAGCTTAGGTAGGTTGCATAAAGCTTTTTTTCAAACTCATCGCCCATATCAGGCACGGCCAAGGTTTGCCGGCTTGCCTTAAAGTTTTCAAGTAAGTCTACGATTTTGCCCAGGGTCACCTCATGGCTGACCGGCACAGTGCAATATTTCCCCTGCCGGCTCGCTCTGCCCTCAAGGGCCCTCAGCAACTCTTCAACCAAATCATCAATATAAACCAGTGTCAAAACTGTGGAAGGGTCATTGACCTTGATGGGTATGTCACGCGAAATATTATGGCAGAAGGTGGCTATAACGCTGTTATAATTTGGCCTGCTCCACTTGCCGAAAAGGTTGGGCAGGCGGTAAACCAAAACATCCGCCCCGCTTTGGTTGCCGTATTCAAAAACCAAGTCCTCCCCGGCTTTCTTGCTTTGGCCGTAAGGATTATCCAAGGCCGCCTGGGTGGAAGACGATATCATGAGCGGACAGGTGTTTTTATGCTTTTTAAGGCAGGCCAAAAGCTCGGATGTAAAGCCGAAATTGCCTTCCATAAATTCGGCCGTGTCCTTGGGTCTGTTGACCCCGGCCAAATGGAAGACAAAATCCGCCTCCTTGCAATATTCATCCAAAAGCGCCGGGTCTGTGCCCAGGTCAAATTCCATAAGCTGCCCCAAGTCGCCTTGCTTAAGTTCTGCCACCAAGTTTTTGCCGACAAAACCTTGGGACCCCGTTATAAGAATTTTCATTGGCCCTTCCACTCCTTCAGCTCACTGCGAACATATTCCAATTGTAAAAGTTTTTCCTTTATCCCATCCACATCCAGCCTTTGGGTATTGTGGGAGTTGTATTCCTGCTCCGAAGTCAGTTCTTGGTCACCGACTACAAAATATTTATCATAATTTAAATCCCGCTTATCGGACGGGACCTTGAAAAAGTTGCCCAAATCTTCGGCCTTAACAAATTCTTCCTTGGTCAGCAGGGTTTCATAAAGCTTTTCACCGTGCCTAGTGCCGATAACCTTAATCTCATTTTCCGCTCCAAAAAGTTCCTTGACCGCCAGGGCCAAGTCCCCGATGCTTGAAGCCGGCGATTTTTGCACCATAATGTCCCCCGCCGCCGCATTTTCAAAGGCGAATAGAACTAGCTCCACCGCCTCTTCCAAGCTCATTAAAAAGCGGGTCATGTCAGGGTCGGTAACCGTTAAGGGCTTACCGGCCTTAATTTGTTCAATAAATAGCGGAATAACCGACCCGCGCGAAGCCATTACATTGCCGTAGCGGGTTCCGCAAATCAGAGTCCTTGCCGGGTCCACTGTTTTGGCCTTGGCCACAAAAACCTTTTCCATCATAGCTTTTGAAATCCCCATGGCATTGATGGGGTAGGCGGCCTTGTCTGTTGAAAGGCAGATAACCTTCTTGACCCCAAACTCAATGGCCGCCGTTAAAACATTGTCTGTTCCCAAAACATTGGTCTTGACCGCTTCCAGGGGGAAAAATTCACAGGAAGGCACCTGCTTTAAGGCAGCCGCATGGAAAATGAAGTCCACCCCATACATGGCGTTTTTGATGGACTGTAAGTCCCGCACATCACCTATATAAAACTTGATTTTATCGTTCTTATATTGATGGCGCATGTCGTCCTGCTTCTTTTCATCCCGTGAAAAGATGCGGATTTCACCTATATCCGTTTTTAAAAAACGGTCAAGCACGGCATTGCCGAAACTGCCCGTTCCACCGGTTATTAGGAGCGTCTTTCCTTTAAACATAAGTCAATCCAATCCCTTTCAGAGTTTGTGCTTATAAGTCTTTTTCTAAAATATCCGCTATTCTCTTGCAAGCAAAACCATCCCCATAGGGGTTGGCGGTCTTACTCATTTTGTCATACTCGGCCTTGTCGTTTAACAAGAGCTTGAAGGTGTCATAAATCACTTCTTCATCCGTGCCCACTAACTTTAAGGTGCCGGCCGCAATGCCTTCGGGACGCTCGGTCGTGTCCCGCATGACTAGAACGGGCTTGCCCAGGCTTGGCGCTTCTTCTTGGATGCCGCCGGAGTCGGTCAAGATTAGGTAAGACCTTGCCAAGAAATTATGGAAGTCTAAAACATCTAAGGGTTCAATTATCCTAACCCTGTCATTGTCACCCAAAATTTCTTGCGCTGCTTCACGCACGGCAGGGTTAAAATGGATAGGATAAATTACTTTTATATCCGGTGTTTCGTCAACAATGCGTTTAATGGCGCTGAACATGTGGCGCAGGGGTTGGCCCAAGTTTTCCCGCCTGTGGGCGGTTAACATAATCAGCCGGCTGCCTTCTGCCCAGTCTAACTGTTCATGGCTGTATTCTTCCCGAACGGTTGTTTTTAAGGCATCAATTGCCGTGTTACCGGTGACATAAATGCTCTTTGGGTCCTTGCCTTCCTTGAGCAGGTTTTCTTTGGAAAGTTCTGTGGGGGAAAAGTTGTATTTTGAAACTATACCCACAGCCTGGCGGTTAAACTCTTCCGGGAAGGGGGAGTAAATGTCATAAGTTCTAAGCCCCGCTTCCACATGGCCGACGGGGATTTGGGAGTAAAAACAGGCCAGCGCCGTTACAAAGGTGGTGGAAGTATCCCCATGCACCAGGACCACATCCGGTTTTGTTTCATCCAAAACAGCCTTGATGCGGTTTAAGATGTTTGTGGTAATGTCATAAAGGGTTTGTTTTTCTTGCATGATGGAAAGGTCATAGTCGGGCTTTACACCAAAGGCTTCTAAAACCTGGTCCAACATCTGCCGGTGTTGGCCGGTGACACAAACTATGGTTTCAAGCCCCGGCCTTGTTTTTAATTCATTGACAAGCGGGCACATTTTTATGGCTTCCGGCCTGGTGCCGAAGACTAACATAACTTTCTTTTTCATCTTTTTCTCCTTACTATTTATCCGTGTTTTTGGGCACCAACATTTTAAAAGTTTCAAACATAAACTTCATAGCTTCAAGTTTAAATAATTTTGCCATCAGCAGATAGAGGGTTGCACCCAGACTAACCTGGGCTATTATTAAAAAGTAGCTGTTTGCTATGACCCCAACTAAAGGATAAATTATAACTGCCATTATAATCGATAGAATAAGTGCCGGCACAATATCAAGTACCTGCTGTTTGGCACCGTATCCCAACAAATAGGTGTTTGGAACAGCCTGAACAAAACTACCTATAATCTGGGTAAGAACACTCGCACCCATCATTGCGTAAATACCGAACTTTAGACTTACAAGCAAAAGTATGACTCCTATAAATCGCTTTATAAGCCCAAGCTTAAGGTGAAGGTCGCTTCTACCTAATGCTTGCAGTGCTTGCCCATTGGAAGTTTGCATAGGCCAAAAGATATAGGCAAAGCTGGAAAGCTGTAAAAAAGGAACAGCGGGTAGCCACTTTTCGCCAAGGAGTATTAGGACAAGAGGCCTTGCTACCACGGCCAAACCTAACATCATGGGGCATAGTAGAAAAGAGCTACTTCCAATCGCCTGACGCATGGTTTTTTTTAGTTTTTTCTTATCATCTTGCATAGAAGAAAGGGTGGGCAACATTACACTTGAAATTGTTCCGTCAACCGAAGTCATTATCAAAGAAGGAAACTGGTTGCCTTTTGAATAATAGCCTAATGTTTCCGTATCATAAACCTTTCCGATAATAAGACTATAGACATTATCATATGCGGTCTTGATTAAATTAGATATCAGTAACTTGTATCCATAAGAAAACAGCTCCTTTGCCTTTTCAAACGAAAAGACAAATTTGGGTCTCCATTTAACCGTAAACCACAAAACGGTAGTTCTGACAACAACGCTGACCATTTGCATAATAACAAGCGACCAGACCCCATATCCCGAGTAAGCCATACTTATACCTATGGCACCGGATATAACAAGAGCGACCAAGCTCCTATAAAAATACATTTTAAACTTAAAGCTTCTGACAACAACAGCTTCTTGAATAGAATTCACCGCACCGGGAAAAATGTTAAGCCCCAGCGCCCTGAGTATAGGTTTTAGTATAGGTTTTTCATAAAATGAAGCAACTGCCGGTGCGATTGAAAACAAGCAAGCATAAAGGACAATAGCCATCATCATATAAATGTAAAAAACTGTCGACAAGTCGGCATCGTCAATCGTTTTTTTTCTAATCAAGGCATTACTAAAACCGCCTGTTATAAGAATATTAGAAACAACAAGATAAACTGTCACGAGGCCGACAACGCCAAAGTCACTCGGTGAAAGAAGCCTGGCCAAAATTGTCATAATCAATAAGTTTATGCCTTGGTTGGCCAGGGTTTCTGAAAACTTCCAAAACAAAGAGACTATTACCTTTTTTTTGCTTGCTTCATGTTTCATTGAAAAACTTTTACTCCAACCTTAATCTATTAAATGAGCTCAAAGCTTATGAACGCCCTCAAACGCACAAATATTTTTTGTATCTAAAACTACCTTGCCTTTAATTTTTTCAAGTTGCCCCTTAATTTCATCATGGGCCACCATGATAACCAGCATATCAATATCTTTCAAAAACTTATCAAAGTCATGGTATTGGTTTTCTACAATATCTTTTTTAACAAAAGGGTCGTAAATCTTAGCACCGCAAGCCAGGTGTTTTTGCATGCTTTCAAGCATTTGCAGGGTGGGGCTTTCACGTGTATCGTCCACATTCTCTTTGTAAGCTAAACCATAAAGTCCGACTCGGCTAACATCGGTAAGACCCTCTGCCTTCATAATGTCATGGATACGCTCCAAAACAAAATCGGGCATGGAATCATTAACCTGCCTTGCCGACAAAATCAGTTTTGTTAAGCCGGGATAATCCCCAACCAAAAACCAAGGGTCAACCGAAATGCAGTGGCCACCCACACCCGGCCCCGGTTGTAAAATATTAACCCTGGGGTGCTTGCTTGCAATGCGAATAATCTCATAAACATCCATATTATCCGCTCTGCAAATTTTTGCAAGCTCATTAGCAAAAGCAATGTTTATATCCCTAAAAGTGTTTTCTACAACCTTGGTCATTTCAGCCGTGCGAATGTCGGTTAAAACAATTTCACCCTCACAAAAGCTTTCGTATAATTGTTTTATTTTTTCACCCACAATCGGGTCATCGGCACCGATTGTGCGGGAGTTATGCTTGAGTTCATATACCATACTGCCCGGCAAAATTCTTTCGGGCGCATGAACCAAGTGAATATCTTCACCTATGGTATAGCCCTTGCTCTCAATGAAGGGGCGGACATGTTTATCTATGGTTCCGGGGGAGACCGTTGATTCGATGCAAACAATTGCCCCCTTTGGTGTTACCTTAAAAACACTATTCAAGGCCCCCAAAACATAAGAGCTATCAATGCGTTTGCTGGCCTTGTCATAAGGGGTGGGCACGGTAATTATATAAACATCCGTTTCAATATAATCCGTGCTAAACTCAATCTTTTCCCTGAGGGCGCAGTCAAAGAGTTCATCCAGCCCCTCTTCTTTGAAAGTGAGTTGGCCTGCTTTTAATTTGTCTACAAGCTTCTTATTGCAATCCGTACCATGAACCGGAACGCCACTTGCCGCAAACATCAGTGCGGTGGGTAGGCCAATGTAGCCTAAACCAATTATATTAATTTTTTTCATACTAAATTACACTCTTTTCATAATAAGAAGTATTGTTTTTTGCACATTTAATTCACACATTTTTAAACGCTCTTAGTTTAACTTTAGCTGAACCTATTTTTATCCAGTTTTTTTATTTCTTTTGCCAGGTTTCCCCCAATAACACAATAACCTTCTGAAAAACTTCGTGTCACAACAGAACCTGCACCAACAACTGTATGGGGTCCAAGCTCCACTCCCGGTAAAACCATAGAATTCATACCAATCCAAACACCATCACCTAAAACCACATTTTCACCTTTGTGAGCACTTGGATATATCATATAGGTCATGGTTTGTTGTAATTATTCCAACATTTGGAGCCACATAGCAGCCCTTACCCACAATTATTTTCGCACCATGGTTTTGCCAATAACATCCAGGCGTTTGAAATATGTGCAGATCGTTTACATCAAAAACAAGGTTGCGGGGATTAGAAACGATCGTCCTCGGGTGAACCGGCCAGGGGGTTTTTCTGTTTTCCCCAAAAATCTTTCCTTTTATCCCTTTCAATGCCCAATACCAACCCATTCGTTTAACATCAAAGTAATATCCTCTCAAATACTTCCTCTCATAAAACAAGCCGAAGAAAAAACGAAGAAAAGCTTTTAAAGCCCTGCTGTATAATACGGTTTTAATCATCACAGACTCCCCACGCTTTTGCTATATTTCCGAGCATTTTGTGATAAATATTTTCCAGGTGTTTTTTCTCCAAAAGGCCTTGCAGCCAAAACAACCAATCCGGTTATTGCAAAGTATGTTGTTGCTGTGCTTATTAAGGGAGCAGGGTTTGAAAAGACCCCGAAGGCAAATCTGATAAACATGTAGCTAAAGATATAGGTCATTTCTAATGATCTACTTCGCCTCAACCAATCCTCAAGCTTTAACGTCGTTAAAATATTAAAAATAGTTATCAATGGTGAAAGTAAAAAGCCCAAATATGTGTATCCATACGCCACACTCGAATACAGATAGCCTGTCGATTGGCTACCGGAATACCTTATTGAATTATAAATTTCCGAAGTTGTAAGCATATATTTTTTCAAGAAGAAACTTAGCCCAAAAGTCGAGCGTGCAAAATCGAAAAACATATTCTTAATTCCCAAATCGGCAATATCCGCAAATCCGACATTGGCTGCAACCATCTTAATTCCATAGAAATAAGATTCAAGTGTTTTTGAAATCCAAGTAATGTCGATATTTGAGCTCCCTATGGCCGTGGCATAAGAGTCATGCAAAAAAGCATTGAAAAATTTATAGATACTCATCATTGATATCATAAATACAGACAAAGATGCAATTGTAATTACAATGGTCTTGCTTCTTTGCGGAAAGACCCGCGTCAACAACCAGATTGTACAAAAAGCCTTATAAACCTGCGCTGTTCTTCTTTCGCCAGATATGATGCTGACAATTAATAATGCAAAAATAAGAGCAACTGTCATATGCCAATCCTTTTCTTCAAATAGGTCGGCCTGCCTCATTTTTTCCACCACAATTAAGAAAATGACTAATAGGGCAACTGCAAGCACCCTATTCACCAACCGTTCACCTGTGTCAACGGTATCGCCGCCCCTCGACCCTGTACCGACCGGCTTAATAATAAACTCTATGCTGCTAATGTCGCCAAAAACTGCAAAAAACGCAAAAGCTCCCACAATAAATATAAGATATGCCGGTATCCCGCCGACAAGCCTAAGGTCCGTTGCAAAACGTTCTATCCGCTTGCGCTTCCCTTGCGAATATATCATTAAAGTTATACCCACCGCAATCTGTTCAATCGTTAAAAGTAAAATAGCTTTTTTGGTGGAATCAACCGTGGCGTAGGCGCTCATATTTTGGTAATAGCCGGACCATATTCCAAACATAGGCATGATAACACAGCGTAACCAAGAAAAGAAGATTATCGTTGCGGCAGAAAGTCTTATGCTTTCTTTACGAATAAGTGGTCCATAAACAAGGCCGTAAATGATCATGAAAACTGACGGCATTAAAAAAGCCAGCCCATACGCTTCAGAAAGGCTCGTAAAAATTGAAAAGAAGCATGTCACCATTGACAATATGGTGCTAACTACAACTGTTGTGTGTATTATAAACATCTTATCTTCCCCTTAGCGTAATCAAAACCTTATTTCAAAAACTTTGTATAGCATGATTCAAAACTTTGATTCTCCGCTTCAATTTTATCAAGCAAAGTCTGGCATCCTTTGTTAAAAGCTTCAAAGTTTAGACTTGTGTACCATTCAAAAAACTCTTCTTTAAAATTTTTGCTAATCTCTTCAACCCCAAAGCCAATACCGTACTGTGACGTAAGGCTGTCGGAATGGGTGCCCTTGTTAACTAAAACAGGCATTCTGCCATAAACACCATAATAAAGCTTAATTGACAAGGCATTGTCAAGTGAAGCCACCCTGCTGCCATAAAGGTTGTTTATTACATCCGTTTTCCTAATAAAATCAGCCGTTTGGGCAAGCGGGAAGGCATCATGAAAAACGGCGTTTTTAATTCCATTTTCATTCGCATAGTCACGCAAAACATTTGCGTTTGTTCCGTAATATCCCAGCTCAAACCTATCGTCATTTTTAAAGACATCCAAGAGTTTTTTATTAGGTTCAAAAAACCGCACATTGCCAATAAAGGTTATTCTGATAGGCTCCCCCGCTTTCCTAAAGCTTTTCCTCGGTTCAATAGTGCTCAAAACATCCATATTCAGGCTATGCACATGCACATAGTCATGTGGGGGCAGAAACTTTTCAAAGGCATCTGATGAAATCGTAGTAAAAGCAGAATTCTTAATGACCCTTTCATAGCGTCTTCGTAAAAGCTTTTTGTTTTGCGAACTGTAATCTCTAATATTGAGACAATATTTGTTCTTCCAGCACCTTGCCAAATAGTCCGCAAACATGAATATTGCCACATCATTCCAAACAATTATAAAATCATAGTCGTTTTTTTTGATTATAGGAATAGCAAACTTGCGGAATTTAAAGTATTGAAATACTTTCACAAATCTTGGCAATTCATGCTTAACTTTATTTGTGAAGGCATACTTGCGCTTTGCGGGAAAATCCTCGTCCTCGCCGTACTTATCCATATAAATAATATCAAAATCAATACCGTCTCGTATTAACCTTTGTGTATAAAGTGATATTAAAGACATATGCTTTATGTTCACCGCGCTTAATATGCATATTTTACTCATGCAACTGCTCTCCTCGGTTAAAATCTTTCTTAGGCAATAGAAGGCCTATTTATTGTTTTTCTGCTATAAGTTTAAAAACATCTGAATAAACCTTTACATTTTCCGTTTTTCTAAAGCAAGCCTCAAAACAAGCCAAGGCATCGGTACTCATTTTTGCTTGCAATTCAACATTATCCTTAATTTTTTTAATAGCCTCGGCAAGCCCTTTTGTATCATCAGGCTCAACCACCATTGCAGCCCCATTTGCTTGCAACATTGTAGCATAATTTGACTTCTTGTCCACACAAGCGATAATCGGTCTGCCACAAGCAAGGCAAATGGCTGTTTTACTGGGCAAGGCTGTGTAGACTGCCCCCTGTCTAAGGGGAATCATATTGATATTTGCCAAGGCGTAAATATATTCGGCCATCTCGGAAGGTTGGAAGGGAAAAAAGCTTACATTCTTAAGCCCCTTGCTTTCAACCATTTCTTTAATCTTTTTTTCATTTACGCCCGATCCGATTATTAAAAACTCAATATCTTTCCTGTTTTTAATAATTTCTGCCGCCTCAACTATAATTTCAACATTCTGCATTGCCCCGATATTCCCGGCGTAAATCACCCTAAAAACATTATTATTTAGATTGTATTTTTCTACAAATTTATTTTTCTTTGGGCTTATAACAACCGGCTTATCAACATGGCTCCAGTTATGGGCAACAAATATTTTTTCTGCCGCAGCACCCGATTCAACCATAGTTTTTTTCATATCTTCCGATATTGTGATGATAGCATCAACATGCTTATACACTTTTTTTTGAATGGCAAAAAATATTTTATAGACTAAACTTTTCTCTCTCAATACCCCTGCCTCAACCGTATTGTTGGGCCAAATATCCATCAGTAATGCTACCATTTTTTTACGCTTAAGTTTAGCTAAAATCAAAGCCACAAAGGCTGTTTGGGGAACAATCGAAACTACTATGTCAATATCTTTTACCTTTAAGCCTTTTCTAAAAAGCCTGAAGGTTGATAGAAGTGAATTTAAGTAACGTAAAATGAAGTTACCTTTCGGTACTTTGCCCACCGTAAGCACATCATAAGTCATTGTTGAAGGTTCACTGTCAAGCGGCAATACATCCCTTGCTTCCTTACCCTTGTGAACAGGGATAACCCTGTGGACCTCAATCCCCGCCCGATTCAATTCAAGGTAAATATCTTTTTTCAAATGGTTAAAGGGGGAATTTTCAGAATATGGCCCGGTTGCCTGGAAAAGAATTTTCATAAAAGTATAACACATCCCCAAAAAATATAATCTTGTTTAGAATTCACAAGTGAAAAGTTAGCTTTCACAAATCCACACTTGCCCGCCGGGGTTCCACACAGCAGCTTAAGCGCAGGCAAACTATTCTAACACCGCTTGCCCTTTGTGGGCCGATTTTCATAAAGGTTGCCAAGGCTGTGTTGCTGCCGCCTAAACCGATTGGCCCGGTCTGCGTTTCATTAATTCTTCTTGTAATCTCTTGTTCCGTTTCATTCTGAACATTAAAATCACCAAAAACCATGGCCTCAAGCATAAGAGCGGATGCTTCAAAATGGCTGCGGCCAATGCCGATTGAAGGCACACATGGTGTGCAACCTAACTTACCCACTTCTTCGCTTGCCCAGGAGCAAATTTCATCAACAATTGTGTCAATACGATGTTTGTGAAAAACACGATAGGTTTTGCCCCTTATTTCCGGCCCGCC
Source organism: Clostridiales bacterium (assembly GCA_012524025.1). GTDB lineage: Bacteria > Bacillota > Clostridia > Oscillospirales > Acutalibacteraceae > UBA1447. Next base: position 22,161 of record JAAYSC010000004.1, read on the forward strand.
GCCCTGCATTAAAATATGCAAGCGCATTGTGTTACCCGAAACATGCTTTATTATTAGGGGGGCCGGCACAAGTGCCGCCGGGTCCAAGTCAAGCCCGGTCGTTTGAGCAAGCCTTTGCTTGTCATCACCCAAAACCGCCATGGGCCTACCCGGTAAGGCATTTAAGCCTTCTGCCACACCGGCATGAATGACCTCAAGCATTTGGCCGCTTAAACTTCTTTGGTCACCTAATTCCAAAATAAGGTGGGGCACACCGGTGTCATCACAAAGGGGGCTTTTATTTGTTTCCGCTGCCAATGCATTTGCCAAAAGCTGCTCAAGCGCCCATTTAGCTCGTTCGTTTTGTTCCGAAGCGATAGCACGGCGAAAGGCGTCCTTTTGGTCATCGCGGTAAATCGTGGCGGCACGGACAAGGGCGTCCCTAACCTTTTCAATTGTTCCTTCTTCTATCGCCATGAAAGACAACCTCAACTATCCTGAATTAATAAAGTGTTTTACCGTGGGCCACGGCTATAATTGCCGGAAATCCTTCAACTGTTAGCTTGTGAAAGGCCTCCATCCCCTCTTCGGGGTAGGCAACTAGTTCTACCGCCTTTATTTTGCTTTGCAAAAGTGCCGTTACCGGTGGCAAAACGGCATAAAGAGATTTATTGACCGCAAGGGCTTCCACTGTGCTTGGGCTCAGTGCCCCTTTGCCCAGGTGCAATTTAACCCCTGCTGCGGAAAGTGGAGCTATGCTTTCTTCAATTTCTTGCTTGTTGCTTGATGTGGGGCCAACACCGGCCGGGCTAACCGCCGTGTGGAAAATGGCGCTACCTTGTAAATCAATATCGACAGGGAGTGCTTGCCCGTTTTCTATGTCCGCAACTATTTTAGGTAAAACAGCATCACGGCCCGTATATATGTTGCCAAAAATTTCAATTCTGTCACCGGGCTTGAGCCCTTCAATGTCGGCTTGTGATAGGGGTAAATCAAGCCTTTTAACAGCCCGGCAGGTTTTATTAGAACAGCTTGAAATAACTTGCTTCATCTTCAACAACTCCGTAAGCCTTTGCCCGCATAAGCACCTTCTCGGCCCAGCTTGTGTGAGGCTTAATCTCATTCATTTTGTTGGCCTTTTTACTCTTTATAACACCGCCGGCGGTGCTTATAATTTGTAAAGCGTCCTCATATTCTTCCTTAATAACAGCTTGCAGGGCATTCACATAAGCAATGTGGGTCGGGTGGATTATGGTTTTGCCTATAAAACCGTTGGCCTTGTCAAGTATAACTTCACGCAAAAGTCCGTCTGCCGCATCATCAATTATGGGGGTTCGTTTAAGAAGTGAATTGTGGAAGCTATCGTCATCAATCTTACTAAACTTCATGGTCTTGTTGGCTAAAAAATATTCCCAAACCGGGCCTGAAACAACATAGTCATTATCCCGCCCGAAAAGGTTTAAAATATCACCCAAACATTCCCTGACGGTCAGTATATCATATATCGAATAGTTTATCCCTCTGCGAACGCCAAAGCAAGAAGAAAGGTCTGTAGCCCCAACGCGAACATTTAACACTAAATCTTTGTAGCTGTCAACTATTATTTTTGTACCTTCAAGTTCGCGCAAGCGCGTTTCTTTAAAGGCTATTTCCCGGCCCTCCAGTATGGGCATACCATAAATAGTTTGCCCTGTCGAATCATTGAGTTCCAACAAGTGCGCAAAATACTCGGCTCCGTTTTCTGTTCCGAATTTCGGGAAGACAAAGCCGGCTATAACTTTGTAATGCTCCCGGCTCAGGTTTGAAGAAATCATTCTGAATTGCTCGGGTGAACGAACACGGAAAAATATAAGAGGAAGGTCATTTAAAGAAATCCTATTCGAGTCTAGAGCTTTAGTTGTCTTGTTAAGAAAGGCAAGAGCATTCTCTTGCGCGGAAAGTAAATCCTCTTCCTTTATGGCATCTTCAAAGCACATCACCATTGAAGTTAAGCCCGGTAACTTGTTTTGCATAAGTGCTTGCGAAAAATCCCTTGTCGCCGGCATATAAAGGGTTGCGCCCAAGCAATATTGCAAAAGCGTTTTTTCCGTATTCTTATTAAACTCAACCGGTTTTTCTATAAAATCAAAATCAGTTTTGTTTCGATGGTGGCGCATGTTTCACATCCCCTTTCTAGTTTAATCATCCTTTGGGTTTAAACAGTTTGCGTGCAGATTCGTTTTCAAAGAATGGATAATAAGTTTGATATGTTCTCACAAGGCCGTGTGAATTAATCTCAAGGATTTTCATTCCGTTTTTTGACATTACGATGTCAAATGTTAGGTGAGGTGTATTGCTAAGGTAATTACTGATCTCAACAACCTTTGTAACCAGTTCTGTCCAATTTGGAACTTTCATTCCTTCAATCGTCACGCCAGTATCCGGATGTTGCTCGCAAGGCTTTGTTCCAAAGCTACCCACATTTATCAAAGGCCTGAACAGCTCCCCTGTTTCCATCCTTATTCCTGCATACAAGGCTCCATCATAATCGGTTAGAAGACCGGATTTTTTTGAGCCCAATCTCATTGCCGCCCCAATTATTTGAGCTCCCTTTGTTTCATCATAAACGGTTATGACTCTCATTACTCCTGGAGTGAGTCCCTCTATACCACTTTTCGACATTGAATAAATCTTGCTGATTTCAGGATGGTCTTCAACATACTCCGTCACAATATAGTCGTTAGAGTTTTTAATGGCATCTTTAACTTCAATTAAACTAGCGACCTTATTGTTAATCTTGAACTCTCCGTCATTGTGGGTTAACTTCGTAAATCCACTGCCGTGGCTACCGCGTGTCTCTTTCATAGCCAACTTGCCTTTATCAATAAGTAGCTCCACAACTCCTTCGATACTATCCTTTGCATTCTGTGTTTTACCAAGTTCGCGCACCTGATTTTTTCCAATAAAATAATAGTGTTCGGGCATACAGTTAAGGAAGGGGTGTAGCACAAACCAAGTAGTTAATTTGTCATTAAACCAATAATCAAAGCGCTCATTAACATATGCACTCTTTTTAAAATAATCAAAGCTTGATATATAATTTTTGTAGTTATCTTCGTTTAACCCATAGCGCTTAATTTCTTCAGATAAAAACCCCCGTTTATAGGCCCAAAGCTTTTGCTTAAAAGATGTTTCTTTATACTTGAAAAAATCATGCTTAATATAGCCATACAGCCTGTCCCAACGGCCGGGCCTAACTCCTTTTGCGTGGAACCAAAGATAGATAGGCCAGCGGCGAAGTACCTGGAAAAATGTTTTCTTATTCATAAGATTGATCCTTTCTTAGAGCATAGGGCTTTCGGATAGTAACTATCCAACATACGCTTAACAAGGGCAACCTGCTTTGCTCTTTTTTTAGCGTCCGAATCGGAAGATTCCCAGCTGTGGGTCTTGGCAACCGATCCACCGGTTTTAAGGTAAATGGGGGCGGCTATCCTTACCATTTCAGGTACCTCATAATGGCGAATAAAGCCGCCTGAAGAAGCAGGATTTTCGGTGTGAATATCAAGGGGGATATCAATAGCTTGCCGCACCGCCGCCAACATAGGCAGCTGAATATCCCTAACGGGGTTTACCGAATCAGCCCCAAGGCTTTCAAGTATTTTTAAAGAGCAAGGATTACCGTGCCCACAATGGGCAGAAACTTTAAAACGGCAATCTGCCGGAATTTCACCGGCCTTGCGCATTTCATTTAAAAGCCAAAGGTTCCCTTCGTCATATAAAATAAAGGACCGGCACCCCAGGCCTACCGCCCTTTTAACATCTTCCGCCGCACGCACAATTTGCTCCTGCCCACGCAAACGGTAGCCCATGCGTTGGCCTTCGGATGTAAGCACGGAAGCACTTGTGTCATAGGTTGCCCGCGGGCCGATGGCAAGCACAAGCTCGACCTGCCATTTTTGAGCTAATTCTACCATTTGGCTAATCTCACCATCTGCCAAAAGCATAATTCCCCTTGTTTGGGTTACCCTGTGAATGGCAATGCCCAACCTGTCGGTTTCTTCCAGTAAGGCCTTCATGGGCGCCGGACCTTGGATACCGGGCACTTCAAAGCGATACTGGGCACCGTCCGAAAAGCGCTTTTCAGAAGTGGGAAGGTCATAGGCATCGCCTTCCGGCAAACCTAACTTCTTTAAAAAATCTCTTGTTCCTTGCATATTAAATAACCTCACTGATATCTATTGGCTCTCTCAATAAGTTCTATAAAAGTTCCAGTAATCCGGGCAGATCGCCTTCGACCCTTTCAACCGCCTCTATAAGCTTTTCAACCTCTTCTTTCGTTTTGCCTGCAAAAAGAGCTAAAGATGTAAATTTCTCTCTTAATTCCTCGGCACTCAGGGGATTTTCAGGCTCGCCTTTGGGGTAGTCAACCCGGTGTATTAATCTTCTATCTTCTAAAACAATATCCACAATGGCCGCTCTTTTTTGTGGTGATGCCGCTGTAAGCTCCTCATCACAAACTATCGCCACTCTGTCCGCTAGGTGTTTTATATCTTGTCTGATTATATTTTCCTCTGTAAATTCTGATATACCTGCACGCCCTAAAACCAGGGCCAAAGCTATGCTAAAAGGGATACTCATCTTTGCCGAGTTTACACTTAATGCCATTTTATGATCATGACCCTGTGTCGCTACGCGGTATGTTCTAACAATTACTTTCTTAATTGACTTCGTGTTGATATCATTTTTATCTCTAATATATAAGGCTGCTTCAACGGCGGGATGACTATGCCGGCAAGAAGAATATAGCTTGCTATAAACCCCTTCAATTTCCGGTGTATTTTCACACCCTAACAAAAAATCTTTTTCATACTTTCCGTCTGCAAATACGGAGAAAAGACCTCGTTTACCCCCAAGGATATCATCGGGAGCCTTTAAGCCCACCTTACCGATATGCGCACTCTTTAGGCCGTCAAGTGAGGCACGACCGGCGTTAAATGGCTTTAATTCTGAGGCATCCTCTTGAAGTTCTAAAAGCCCGGCCGCCGCACTAACAGCGCAGGAAAGTGTTGTTTTTACCTGCTCAATGCTATAAGAAAAAGCGAAAGCGACACCAAGAGCAGCCCCTACAGTGCCACAGGTGCCCGTTGTATGAAAACCCTTGTTGCGATGCTTGGGTTGCAAAGCTCTTGCTAACCTAACCGCAGCCTCGTAGCCTGAAATTATCCCGGCCAGAATATCACACTTAGCAAGAGGCTCTGTTTGGGCTGCTGCAATTATAGCCGAAATAATGGGGGCACCCAGGTGTATCATTCCATATCTATGGCCATCATCAAGTTCTGTAATGTGCGAGCCCATCGCATTTATTAAAGCTGCTTGCCCGGGGTCGGTTTTTCGTCTTTGCCCTATAAGGCTAGCCCCTGTCTTAATTAAAGCTGGATCATAAAGCTGAGGTGCTCGATTTTTAAGAATTTGATTGCCGGCAAGGGCAGTGCCAAGAAAATCAAGTAGCCTCTTTCTGGCTTCTAAAAGGCTTTTTTCCGAAAAGCCCTCGTCTTTCATCAAGTACAAGCTTTCAATAAAGGTATCTGTTATATTTTTTCCGCTCCGAGCCTTATTTTTCATTCAAATAAACCCTCTTATTTTCAAGTTGTCTTGCTTGACCTTGCTCGAACAAGGAAATATTGGCCATTGCCTCCCGCATCATTGTGTAAAATGAGTCTCGCGTTACACCGCCGACATGAGGCGTAAGAACAATATTTTCAAGACTGCGCAAGGGGCTGCTTTGCGGAAGGGGCTCTGTTTCAAAAACATCCAAACCTGCAAAAGCAAGCTTGCCCGACAAAAGGCTTTGGACCAAGGCCCTTTCATCAACCAAGCCGCCACGAGCAGTGTTGACTAAAACAGAAGCTTCTTTCATTAACTTGATACTGTCAGCATTTATTATATGCCTTGTTTTTTCATTCAAAGGGCAGTGTAAGCTTAAGATATCGGCTGTTCTTAAAAGCTCATCTAAGTTAAGATAGTTTAAGTCAAGGGGCTTTTCTGTGCTTTCTTCAAGCCGTACAGGGTCATAGTAAAAAAGTTTGACGCCAAAAGCCTTCAAGCGCTTAGCTGTTTCACGGCCAATACTGCCTGCCCCAATTAAACCCACTGCCTTTCCATTGAGTTCAAAGCCCTCAATGCCCAGCCCTTGTTTTAAGAACTCGCCTTTTTTAAGACCACTATCAAGTAAAGGTAAGCGGCGCAAACAAGCCAAAATCAGCATAACCGTATGTTCCGCAACACTTGCCGCATTAACTCCCTTGTTAACATAAATCGGTATATTAAAGCTCTTCACCGCATCTAGATCAACAGTATCCATGCCCACACCGGTACGCTGAATCATTTTTAATTTTGTGGCAGCCTGCAAAACATCAAAATCAATGCGCAGGCGCCCACTCACTAAAAGATAGTCTGCTTTACCGGCAAGCTTTAGTATCTCTTCTTTCTCAGCCTCATCGGGCACAAGCAATTTAAATCCGTGCGGTAAAGCTTGCTGCGCCAGCTCAAGGCGTAGGCCTTTATAATTATTTGTCAGTAAAATAGTCGACATATTCAATCTCTTTTATTTCAATCGGTCTGTATCAAAACGCATAAATAGCATATCCTTACCTTTTGTGTCAAAAATTTTCAAAGTGTCCTGAATTTTATTGATTTTATCAATAAGCTCTTTCTGATTTTCTGCAAAAAATTTAAAACGGGCAAAATGTTGTAAAAGAGTTCCAATTGCCTCCGGTGCCATTGTATCACCTTCAAAATAATATTGAGTCAGTCCATCTTCATCTATCATGCCCAAAACTTCGTCAAGGCCGCTAATTTTCCCGATAGTTCCGGCCTTGAGCGGTATACATAAACTTGCGGCTATTTTCCCATTTAAATAAGGGGCTATCCGCTGTGCTTCCTCTTCCGTACACATCTTACCACCCAAAGCATATCGAATCATCATTGCAAGATCATTAACCTTGTTTGCCGCTTCGGTTATCTTATAGGTTAGGCCTCCGCTTAATCTAAGCCCCATTTCGTGGAAGTAGATATGTTCACCCTCGGGTAGAGCCTGCATAAAAAACACACCATTATTGTAGCCAATGCCTTTAAACATTTTCACTGTGTTGCTATCAATTTTATCTATATACATACTCGTGTATTTTGACGGATAAACAGTAAGCACATTTATAAGTATATTGTTTTCTTCGGGATCAACAACATAGCGGTCACCTAATAGCGACAAATAAAAATCCCCGTCATCCACAATGTAGCGTACTGATGTTCCAACCCCACCGTTACGAATATATCTTTCAACAATAACCTTACCTTCTTTTGAAAAACTTAAGGCGTAATCATAGGCTGCTTTCAGCTCATCCTTATTGTTACAAACAGCAATGCCTTTTGAGCTGCAGCCATCAACCGGTTTAACAATCACCGGGAAGTCAATTTTTTCTAGTTCTTCCGGCAAAAACTTTTTATCCAACTCATACTCCGGCACAACCGGAACATCATATTTTCGGCAAAGCTCCTTAAAGCTCGCTTTGTTTGAGCAAATATCCCATTGTTTTTTTGTTGCATAAAATGGAAGGTCTGCAAGCTCACACAAGCGCATAGCATTAACAATATTAAACTCGCTCGGCCCGGTAAAAACACCATCAATATTCTTTTCACGGATAAGAGTCAAAAGCCCCTCCATATCGGTTGTGCTGACCACAACTGCTTCGTCGGCAGCTTCTTTGGCTACACCCGTCTGGCGGTCATCGGCAACAATGGTATAAACGCCCATTTTCTTTGCCTGCTCAACCACATCAAGTGAAGACACAGCACCGCCAAGAACTAATAATTTTTTCCCATCAACCATTTACTCATCGTCTCTCTTCTTTTCTATATTCTTACTTTAATATCAATTATTTTTTTAACAGCATCACATATACCGATAGTTTCTTTTATGTCTTCTCCTTGTACAATCACAAAACCCAACCTGTCATTACTGCTCTTAATTTCTTCCAATCTGTCACCCGTCTCTTTGGTTATTGTTAGATCAATAAGACCGGGAAGTTTTTTTGCTTTTTCAAGCCCTTTAACTGCTTCCAAAATTCCTTTTGGTACATCGAGATAGTTGATGGCGCTGGCCTTGTTTAAGCTTGGGGTCAGGTTTGGTCTTTGACCAAGGGCTATTTTAATAGCGGCCTCCACCATATCAACACCGGTTGAAAGGGGAACAAGGTGGGTGCTGATGCAATCCCCACCCATACGCGCCCCAAGCTCAATCATTTTTGGGCCCTTGGCCGTTAGCATTATCTCCACATGTGCGGGGCCGCTCATTATTCCGATAGCGGCAACTGCTCTTTGAGCCAGGTCTTTTATTTTCACAATATCATTTTCCGGCAGTTGTGAGGGTTGGCTGTGCCCCATTTCCACAAAGTGTGGGGGGCCGGTCGTTATTTTATCGGTCACAGCAAGGGTGTGAACCTTACCTTCAACCACCATAACCTCAACACTAACTTCATTGCCTTGCAAGTACTCTTCCACAATAACCGCGCCGCCACGGGAGTGTTCTTTGCTGTATCTGTAGGAATCCCAAACCTCTTCCGGAGTTTTAACCAACACAACGCCCCTGCTGCCGGCATTGTCGGTTGGTTTTATAATGCAGGGATAGTCAACTTGCTTTAATATTTTTTCAAGTTCTTCTTCATCTTCAATAATAAAAAACCAGGGGCTTTCAACCGAATATTCTTTGAAGGCTTTGATCATTTCGCCCTTATCGGTAGCTTTAACCGCCGTTTGGGGTGAAATACCGGGCAGCCCTAACTTTTGGGCTGCGGCCGCAACCGAACGCATGGGCATATCCGTCGCCAGGGTCATGATACCGTCCGCACCAAAGTCTTCGGCTGCGGCCGTAATACCATCGGCATCAATGGTACTGACTTCATAAAAGGCGTCGGCATATTCAATGCCGACTGCCTTGGGGTCATAGTCGGCCACGGCCACCTCAAGCCCCATTTCTTTGGCTTTTAATATGGCCGGTAACTGTAAGACCGAAGCACCGACTATGAATAACTTTTTTTTCATATAAACTTCACACACATTTCAAAAAAGCTTTTTTGAAGCACTATTCGACAAAAATGTTTTCACGCCTCAATACGGCAATAAGAGTTTTGAAAAATATCTTAACATCTAAAACAAACGAAAGATTCCGAGCATAGTAAACATCGTTTTTTAGTTTTTCTTCGGCAGAAATTGAGTTTCTGTAATAGGCTTGGCTGTAGCCGGTTATTCCGGGGCGCACACTGCATTTTTTTTGCCTTTTTTCATCAAGCTCTTTAAAGGTCTTTTGACCCGGTAAGGTGGGGCGGGGGCCCACAAAGCTCATGTCACCCTTAAGAACATTTATAAGTTGAGGGGTTTCGTCAAGGCTGGTTTTTCTGATAAAACGGCCTATACGGGTTACCCTTGGGTCATTGGCGCTGTTAAAGGTTGAGCCGTCGGGGTTGCGCAAGTCAGGCGCGTTAACCTTCATTGAGCGGAACTTATACATTTTATAAGTCTCGCCCTTCATGCCTCGCCTTTGGGCATTGTAGAATATGGGGCCCCTGTCTTCAAAATATATAAGTGGCGCTATAAACAAGAGCAAAAATAAAAAGGGCAACATGCCAAGCAAGGCCAAGCAAAAGTCCAAAAACCTTTTTATGAACCTTCTGTACATAAGCCCATCCCCTCAAGTATATTTATGAGTGCCCTACAAATATATTCCACATCTTCATTCGTCAAAAGTGTGTGCAAGGGTAAGGTGATTTCATTTTGGTATTGCGCAAAGGCCTTGGGGTAGTCTTCAATTTTAAAGCCAAGGTTTTTATAGGCCGTCATCATGGGCAAGGGTTTATAATGCACATTGCTTGCAATCCCCTCTTGAGCCAGAGCTTCAATAATCTTATTGCGCTTGCCTTCATCTGCGCCCGGGATGCGGGTTATATAAAGGTGACCGCTTGAAGCAAAATCTTCACCGTAATGTTGCAGGCTTTCAACCCCTGCCGGTAGCAGATGTTTATCATAAAGCTCTATAATTTCACGCCTTCTTTTAAGTAAACCTTCATAGCGCTCAAGCTGCTTTAGGCCAAAGGCGGCTAAAATGTCCGTCATGTTACATTTATAGCCGGGGAAAACAATATCATATTCCCAAGCGCCTTTTTGCGTTTTTGCCAAGGCGTCTTTTGACTGCCCGTGCAAGGAATATAGCATGTATAACTTATAAAGCTCTTCATCGTCAAAACCCAGGTCGCCACGCCAAGTAATGGCACCGCCTTCCGCCGTGGTTAAGTTTTTAACGGCATGGAAAGAAAAACAGCTGATATCCGCCACAAGCCCGCTCTTTTTGCCCTTATATTTAGCACCAAAAGAGTGGGCGGCATCTGCCATAACTAATACCCGGCCCAGGAGTTTTTGCAAGTCGTTGTTGGCTTTAAATAGATGTTTTTTGCTTTCAACCGCTGCATAAATTGCATCATAATCACACACTTTACCGGCATAATCCACCGGGATTATTGCCTTGGTGTTTTCTGTTATGGCATCGGCCAACTTGCTATAGTCCATTTCAAAAGAACCCGGTGCAGTGTCAACCAAAACAATTTTTGCCCCGACATGGTCTATGACCGATGCAGAGGCAGTGTAAGTGTAGGCGCAAGTGATGACTTCATCCCCCGGGCCTATGCCCAAAATTCTAAGTGTCAGCTCCATAGCCGCTGTTGCCGAATTAAGGCAGACAGCCTTATTTGCACCTATATATTGGGCAATATTTTTTTCAAAAAGCTTGGTCCGCGGCCCGGTGGTAATCCAACCGGAGCGCAGGGCTTGAGCTACTTCGTTTATCTCTGATTCGGTTATATCAGGGGGGGAAAACTCAACATTTCTTTTTGGTTGGTCAACCATACAAGGCTCCTTTCCTTAAGGGCACCGGTTTACCACCGGAGCGATTTTATGGTCTGCACAACTTTGAGCAAGTCTTCTGTTTTCATTTTTGTGTCGCTGGGTAAGCAGACCCCGTTTTCAAAAATTTCTTCCTCCACATTAGCGCCAAAATAATCACAAGCCTGATAATAGGGCTGCAAGTGCATGGGCTTCCAAATTGGGCGTGCTTCAATATTTTCCGCCGCTAAAGTATCTAAAACATCTGCCGGACGAACCTTGCCAACCAAGCTTATGCAGGTAAGCCAACAGTTGGGCCGGCTCCATTCATTAAGGGGCATCATGCTCAAACCGGGTAGGTCTGCCAATTCTTTTGCATAGAAATCATATATAGCGCGTTTTTGGCGGACCCTTTCTTCCAAAACCTTGAGTTGGCCACGGCCGATGCCGGCACAGACATTGCTCATGCGGTAATTAAAGCCCAACTCGCTGTGTTGGTAATGGGGGGCCGGGTCACGCGCTTGGGTGGCCCAAAATCGGGTTTTGGCAATTCTTTCACCATCGTTACTGACTAACATTCCGCCGCAAGAAGCAGTGATTATTTTATTGCCGTTAAAAGAGTAAACACCAAAATCACACATGCTGCCAGTGTGTCTGCCCTTATAGGTAGTGCCCAAGCTTTCGGCTGCGTCTTCAATTAAAACAGCACCGTGCTTGTCACAAATTGTTTTTATGGCGTCAATATCCGCTGCCAGGCCGTAAAGGTGAACCACAATAACCGCCTTGGCCTCCGGGTAGGTTGCGAATGCTTCTTCCAGAGCAGCGGGGCTCATGTTCCAAGTTTCATGGTCGGAGTCAATAAAAACGGGAGTAGCGTTTTGATAAATAATGGGGTTGGCGGAAGCGGAAAAGGTAAGCGACTGGCAAAAAACAATATCCCCCGCACCCACACCGGCCGCCTTGAGCGCCAAGTGCAAGGCCGCCGTGCCGGAACTTAAGGCCGCAGCGTGGCCGATGCCGACATAAGCCGCCAGTTCGTTTTCAAACTCTGTTACATTCTTGCCCAGGGGGGCTATCCAGTTGTTATCAAAAGCTTCTTTGACAAAGGCCATTTCATAAGCCTCATCGCTCATGTGTGGCGAAGTAAGAAATATTTTTTTAGCGTCCAAAAAACTCTCTCCGTCTAAACAAGTAGTGTTTTAGAAATATCAAGCATGGCACAGAAAGAACCCATTGTATTTCAAGCATAATTGTACCCTAATTGAGGCCTATCGTCAAGCTAAGGCGAATTGAAAAAGCCGACCCCCGGTCCGGGGTCGGCTCGGTCTTTTTATGCCTTCATGTTACGGTAACATCTATAAGGTAATTTTCAAAGCCCAGCCTTTCTTGCAGCTGGACGGACAGCAAGATTTCAAACTTGGTTCCGCTTGTAAATTCCAGGCCCGAAACCACATAATCGGTGGTGAAGCCTTCCTTTTTTTCTTCCAGATAATGCGTTACGCCGTTAAGGGCAAAATGGTTCTTTACGGCATCATTTTTGTCCCCACGCACCAGGTTGCCTATATTAATAAAATCAGCCGGGAGCAAAGTGTCCCGCAAAGACTCCCTAATAATCAGCTTGTCGCCCTCTTTTATGTTTAATTTAAGCACCATAGGGTCATCAACCGGTTGGTCATTGACCAAAAGCTCATATTTCCACATATTGTAAGAAAATGTGTAGATTTCGTCCCGCGAGAAAAAGAGATTGAGGCGTTCCACGGCGAACTTGTCATTAAGTTCGTCCATCTTGGTTTCCATATCCCTTTCAATCCCGGCGGCGCGGGCATAATAGCCGTCTTTTTGGTCGGTCAAAAAGTAAAAATTTTTAATACTGACGAATAAAACAGCCGCCGAGGCTATGACAGCCAGGGCCAAGAGCACCAAGCCGACAAAACGGAGAAAGTTAAAAAATAGGCGGCGCCTTTCGTTCATGTCCCTCTTGGCCATTTGGGCCAACTTTTCTTCATATTCTCTTTTTGGGGTCATATCATCAGTCATTTGCGTCACCTTCTTCTATTTCGGCGTCATCATCGTCAACATCTTTATTGTAGATAACTTCAATAATATTGTCTTCAATTTCCATCAGGCGGGCAATTTCGGGGGCAATTTCAAGCGTTATAATGTCACCCGGCTTAATGTCACTGACAAGGTAAGACAAGGTGTTGCCGTAATAATAGTCATAGATATTGTTTTCCATCTTAGAGTATTCGTTGAAGGTGACTTGCATCAAATCCTTGGCGTTTTCCTTCTTCATAATTGAGCCCATTTCAATGATATTGCGGGGCAATTGGTTTAAAGATTCTTTACCGTAATTTTCTGAAAGGAGCACCGCGACCGTCGGCCTGCGTGAATAGACTATGCTTTCGTTCTTACCCAAAGATTTGCCGTTGATGGATATACCGTAACGGATGTTCTTTTTGGCAATGCGGACCAACTGTTCTTCATTAAAACTGCCAAAGAGAGTTTTTTCAAAAGCTTCCATATTGGCCGCATAGAGCTTGTCTTCAGCCGCGCTGAAGGCAGCCAGTGATTTTTCATGCTCCACCCTGATCGCACCCAAACGGCCTTGCATAATAAAAACGCCCAAAAGCAGGGCCAGCAAAACTGCCCCCGTACCACCGACAATGGGGATAAAGATTCTATTATTTTCGATAAACTTTCGCATTCTTTCAAGCATAAGTTTACGGTCCCCTTTCTTTAAAGGCCCCGCAAGAAGCAGGGATTATCACCTTGTTTTATACATGATTAAATATAGCACGGCAAGCGCATGGATGTCAATACATGGCAGCCTTTGCGCGCGGTTAAGGCAGACTTTGTCTGCGCTTAAGGTGGGCTGCGCCCACGCTTATGGCATCGCCGCGGGCGATGCGTTGAACGATTGTGTTCTATTGCTCACCGCGCCGATAGACACCTTAAGCTATTTTTAAACGCAAAACGCAGTTTTGCCTTAAACGGCCGATTTTCGGCCCAATTTGTCGACCAAACAAAAAATGCCCCGACCAAAGTCGGGGCACATTTTTTGTTTTAACTTACCGTAATCTCAAAGCTTTCAATCGCGTCATACTTACCGAAGGACACTTGGTTTTTAACTAGGACAGAAATTGTATATACTCCCGGTTTACGCGGTTTCCAAACGCAGTGTTGGTCTACCGAGTAGCCCTTGAGCTGCCTGGTCCTCAAGTCCTTATCATATACATAGAACTTGTAGAGCAAGTCGTCGCCGTTAGTTGCTGTGGCATTAGCCTTGAGCATGATGGGTGTTCTGGGTTTAACATTGGCTTGGAGCTCGCCCGTGTTGAGGGTGATGTTAGTGATATTTGCCTTGGACTCGCTTGTGTCGACTACATTGACTTCGATAGATTTTGCAATCTCATAGGACCCTGCTCCCGCACCCTTGGCCCTGACTTGAAGATTGTAGGAACCTACCCTGGCTGGGGTCCACTTGAGTTCGTTACTGGTGCTCCAATCTTTTAACAAGATATAGCCGGAAGCATCGTAACGCCAGAAGGAATATTGGACTTCATCCAAGCCTTCAGATATCGCTGTGAAGGTTACCGCTGTGCCTTTTG
>JAAYSC010000055.1 GCA_012524025.1 Clostridiales bacterium
CGTTAGAAACGGTTAGTTCTTGACCTGTTTCATACACTGTGGCAGTGTAGCCGGTTACAGCATCATTGCCGACAACTTTAAGGGTCGTTGTAGCGCCGGGCTTAATTTCCTTAACGACACGGGTGCTACTGTGACCGTCACCGTCTGCTTGGGCACTGCCCTTGACATATTCGCCGTCTACAAGAACCTTAGTGATAACGGCTTCATTGAGGTCTTCGGGGGTATAGGAGTCACGCAATTCGAAGAGGTAGTCACCGTTTTCGTCTGCTATGCGCAGGGCTATTGTGTAGTTTTCGTTGGGGGAGGTAAATTGGTCAACATAGAAGAGCAGGGTATTGTCTTCCTCATCGCCATCACTACCCAAGGTGTAACCCATGGAAAGTATCCATTGGTTGGCGGGGATATCGGGATCATCATCTAATATAATATCACTGGTTATTTTTTGATAAGTCCAAATTTGGTAGTTGTAGTCGAGTGAGTAACCGGTAATAGCTACCGCAATTTCGCCTTCTTCGGTAAGGCTAACATTAACCGATGTTTTTGCCCACTGGGCTACATAGGTCTTGTCACCGTCAACCGTTGCCGGTACCCCCGGGTTCCAACCTTGGAAGGCATAACCCGTCCGCCTGACTGTGGGCGGGGTAAGCGGGTCACCGTAGTTGAGGTTTACCGTTTCGCCGCCGGTACCGCCGTTGGCGTCAAAGGTGATGGTGTGGGCATTGCCCTGCCACTTGGCGTAAAGGGTTACTGTTGCATTTGGAGTTGTGCTAAGGTCGCCCACATTGCTTGCACCGGCAGTATAATCGGTTCCGGTGCCGTCTGCCTTGGTGTTCCAGCCGGCAAAGCTGTAGCCCGTTCTGGCAAGGCTTCCGCTGTTGGAAGCAAGATTATTGCTACCGCCGCCTATAGTGTGGCTGTGTGAAGAGGGTACCGTACCGCCTGTTGCATTGTTGGCATTGTATTCGACTGTGTAGGTATTGGCCTTCCATTGAGCCACACAGGTTGTGTTCTCAGCCGGCATGGTTGCAGGAACTGCAGGAAGCCAACCGTCGAAGGTAAAGCCTGCCTTAGTCGGCGGTGTGGCGGGTGGTGTTACCGTTGTTCCGTAATTTTGAGTTATGGGTGAAACAGCCGAACCGCCGTCCGAGTCAAAGCTGATAGTATATTGGTTAACTGTCCATTGGGCGTAAAGGGTAACCGTCGCACCGTTTGTTGTGGTCAAGTTGGTTACACTCTGGCCGTTTGAATAGCCTGTGCCCGAACCGTCTGCTGCCGTATTCCAGCCGGCAAAGGTATGACCGGTTTTACTAAAGCCGTTGGTCGTCAAGGCCTTTGCTGTGCCGTATGTGTGAGAGGAGGAAGCAGTAGAGCCACCGGTTGAAGTGTTGCCGTTATAGGCCACGGTGTAGGTATAAGGCGTCCATTTTGCATAGAAGCTGACATTGGCTGCTACCGTATGGGGCCAAGAAACCGCATTTGTAAGCCCTTCATTTGAATACCAACCGGCAAAGGTATAGCCCGTTCTTGTTGGTGCCGTGGGAGCACTGATTTGTGTACCATAGTCTTTGGTAATTGGGCTAAGGGCAGTGCCGCCGTTTGTGACAAAGCTCACAGTGTATTGATTCGCTGTCCATTGAGCCGTACAAGTTGTGTTTGAAGCCGGCATGGTGGAAGGAACAGTTGGCGACCAACCGGAAAAGGTGTGACCGGCTTTTGTTGGGTTAGCAGGCGTTGTTATAGCTGTACCATAGTTTTGGGTAATGGGCGCAACAGCCGAACCACCGTCTGAATTAAATGTAATAGTATATTGATTAATATCCCATTGGGCATAGAGGGTTGTATTTGAAGAGCCCATGGTAAAGTTTGCTTGGTTGGCGTAGGTAGTACCGGTTCCGTTGGCTAAAGTATTCCAATTTTTAAAAGTGTAGCCGGTGCGGGTAAATGTATTTGCCTTGATAGCGGCCGTCGCACCGACACCAATTGTCTGGTTAGTCATTGTGCCCGAACCGCCGTTGGCGTTGAAGATAAGATCGTAATCGCTCTTTTCCCATTGGGCGTAAAGGGTTACACCCGATGTCCCCATGGGGCCGTAACTCGCTTTGTCGGCATATGAAGTCCCCTGGCCGTTGGCCTGAGTGTTCCAACCTGTAAATTTATAGCCGCTTCTTGTGAAAGTGTTGGCGGTCAGGTTAGCACTTGTGCCGTATAGAATACCTTGCGGGGCCATGGTGCCTGAACCACCATTGGCGGCAAAGGTTACATTATAGCTATTGACCGTCCACTGTGCTGTATAAGTTGAGTGTGCCGCCGGCATAGTTGCCGGTACCGTCGGGCTCCAATGTGAGAATGTGTGACCTGTCCTTGAAACCTGGGGAGCCGTAATCGGTGAACCGTAAGGGGTAGAGGTGGGGCCCGTACCGCCGGTGCCACCGTTGGCGTTGAAGGTCAAGTTGTAGTTATTTGTGGTCCACTTGGCATAAAGGGTAACCGTTGCACCGTTTGTTGCTGTAAGGTTGCTGACGCTCTGGCCGTTTGTATAATTAGTACCCGAACCATTGGCCGCTGTGTTCCAGCCGGCAAAGGTATGGCCGGTGCGGGTAAAGCCGTTTGTTGTAAGGTTCCTGGCTACACCATAGGTGTGGGAGGATGATGCGGTTGACCCGCCGGTGGAGCCGTTGCCGTTGTAAGCAACAGTATAGGTGTTGGGCGTCCATTTTGCATAATAGGTCTGGTTTGAGTTGGGCATTCTGGTAGTACCGGCAACCAATTTCGTTCCGGTTCCGGCAGCATTCGGGTACCAACCTTCTAAAGTATAACCGGTTCTTGTTACCGTGGGTAAATCGCTTGCGGAATTACCAATGGTTTGACCTCGGATAATATCGTAGGCTTTACCACCGGTGCCTCCGTTTGCGTCAAAGGTAATTTCTTTTTTATGGGTGGTACCAAAATATGTCTTGGTGGAGTCCTTGCGGTCTGCCCCATCATTCAATTTGCTCCCGGACAAGCCGAATTTTTCAAAGTCATTAAATGCCGGATTTGCTCCATCTTCATAATAGTAGGCAAACCAAACATTATCAAACTTCCAGTCGTCTGCAAAAGTTGTACACACAAGCAGGGAGCGTTCGATGTTCCTGTTAACATTCATCGTGCCCAGACTGGCAACCTCCACGCCGGGAGAGCCGCCGTAGCCCAAACCCGGAAAATAATACTGGGTCGTTTTGTTATTTTCCAAAGGGTCGACATCGCCTCTTTTGTCACCCCACAGTGCATTTGCCGGGGTTTGCCCTATGACGGTGTAGTTATCGGTCGTCAACTTAAATTGGAAACTGGAGTCCGTTCCAAAACCATCATTAGAGCCATTCTTAGGAACCTGAATCCCCACACGGAATCTACCCGTGCCGGGCATAATGTCGGCCGCAGCTTTGGTTCCAAGCTGACCCAAGCCGATAGCTATGCTGGTAAGAACCAAGGCAAAAGCCAAGAGCAAGCTTAACTCCTTCTTTAATCTTTTCATAAAACATTCCCCCAAATTATAGGTTCAATAAAATCAAATTAAAATCATATGGAAATCGCACCTAACTTCGCAAAATCAAGGCCTTGTAGACAAGTGATGCGAAAAAAGAGCAAGAAACAAAGGCTTCAAAGATAGGTATAAACAGCCATTGTCACAAAGTAATTATAACACCATGCTTGCACTCTGTCAACATTATTTTATTTAACCAAATCGTCAAAACTTTAAATTTCAGTGTTTCCGACGCACCGTATTAGCCCAAAAAAGAAATTACAGTCGGGTTGGGAATCAGGGTGGCAAAAGTTGCCAAGTATATTAAAGACAACCCGGTCAGCAAAGGTCTTTTATTGAGGAAAGCAGTAATTTCCTCAAGCTCTTTTGTGATGTTTTCATCTTTAGCATTAACAAAAGAAGCCAGTAGAATAACCCAAGAAAAAAGCGTAGCTATAATAAAGTCGTTATAGTTTTGCAAAAATAGCAAGGTAGGAAGATGGATCAGCGGTTCAAGTAAAATTATTATCAGGATGAATTTTGGCCAAGTGCCTTTACTACCAATAAGTGACTTAAACCATAAAACAACAAAAAACAAAACCAAGGGCAAGGTTTTGGTAAAGTTTATCAGCCAAAGCCGCCAATAATGATGGAAGAAAACGCCAACACTGAGGTTTGTCGGCAGCATAATACGGTCTTCATAGAAAAACACAAAGCCGGCAAGGGCGGCAATAAAGGCAAAGATGAAAAGCAATCTATAGTCCTTTGTAAACTTTTTTGAATCAAGCCTGTAAAGCAACATAATCAAAACAGCGGGGAAAAAATGCAGGATAAAAAAAGGGTCATAGGCCGAAGCCAAGAAACAAAGCAAGGGTATGTCCCAGCGGCTGTCTTTCCTGTCAACGGTAATTGCGGCAAGCAAAAGGCAAAAAACGGAAAGGGTATTCTTGTATACCGGATAAAAGGGGTCCCAGGGGTTATATTCCACAAAACTAAAGGGGTAGAAGACAGAGTCCGGCAAGGGGCTTAACACAAAAAAAGCCAGTAAAACCGCTGCATATTTTTTTTGCTTATCGTCAAGCTTATTAATAAACTTGCCTACAACAAAAGAAAAGAAGGCCGTAAAAGCAAGCGCCAACAAAACATTCTTACCAAGCCTTTGAGTTTGCGATTTAAGAAAGATTTTAAATGTCAAAAACACAAAGGTGACCAGACTGACTTCCCACTTTTTAAAAAATTTTCGAAGCACCCGCAATCCCCCTTTCAATTCAGATTATTAAAGCAAGCGCGTGCTGAGCGGACCCAAAATAAGATCCCACAGGTAACCGGTTTTGAAGGCAAAGAAGGTGGCCGCCGAGTATGCCAGCAAGGCCAAGGAAAGATATTTGTGGTTCTTAAGGTATATGGCTGTCTTTTCCACCGAATTCGAAAGAGCCTCATTTTTCACATGCAAAAAGTAGAAGAGTAAGAAAAACTGACCGATAAGAAGTGCGGCTTTGAGCCTGAAGCTGTTTGATAAAAACAAAAACACCGGTAGACCGCTCAGGGGCAGAAATAAGCAAAGTGAAAAAATAAACTTTTCAAATTTCTTATCGGAGTTTTTGGCGGCTCTCCCCCATATCAAGAAAAACATCGTGAATATGGGGCTCACATATAAAACATAGGCCAACCATTGCTTGTAAAAAGCAAAAGTTTTCAAGCTCCCCAATGACTCTGTCAGTTTGTCGAGCTCATGGGAAGTTAACAAAAAATAAGCCGAAATAACAAAAACTACAGCGAAGCCGACAAGGGCAAGGCTGATAATTTTGAAGGAAAAAGACCCCTTATAAACTTCATGCAAGATCAATATCGCTATGACGGGCAAGTACAAAAAAATAAAAAAGTGGTCTGTCAACAAAGCCATAAGCAAAACAGGCGGTATGAGCCATCTTGCCTTTTTGTTTTGGAGCGAAACCAAGGATAGCAAAGTAAAAAATATCAAGCTTCTGTCAAAAAAAGATAACCTGTGATTAAAGGCGGAAGCTGTATAGGGAAGGGAAAGGAAAAGAAGAACAAAATAAATTGTTACTTCCTTTGCCTCTCCGGCATTTCTGATAAGATTTCCGGATAAAAGCGAAGCAAACAAGATAAGAATTATCCCGAAAGTCGTGACCAAGCCTTCAACCAAAAGTGAGGACTTGGACAGAGAAAAAAAAGACAGTAAAGACCCTAAAAAAAGCCTTGGGCCAAAACCCGCCCTATAGTCAAGGAAGAGTAAAGAGGCATAGATATCATCGGTAATCTTGTTATATGTAGGCAGAAAGACGATTGTTAAAAAAGTAAAAATTGCAAGCTCATATTTAATTTTTTCTACTTTTTGAAAAATCCCGGCTGTTGAACTATTTGAGTTTCTTAATACTTCCGTCTTGTCCTTCACGCCGCTTCTCTCCCTTCTATAAGTTTGTGCTATAAAATATTTCGCCAAGAGACTAAAAGAGTCATTAGCTCATAAGCCAAGTCTGAACTGTGTAATTATATCTGAAAATTGAAAAGGCTGAAAGATAAACTAAAATTGTAAATAAAAGAACTCTGTTTTTATGAAGGAAAGAAAGAGCTTCAAAAAAATCAAACTCATTCTTTTCGGTTTCTTTTGCCAAAAAATTCCCTAAATAAAGAAACTGTAAAAACAAAGAAGCCATAAGGGGCGAGATGTTGTTACCCACAAAAAACACTGCAACAAAGGGCAAGAGAAAACAGAATAAGGCAAAGATTATGCTTTTCTTAAACCATTTGTCTTTAGTTTTCATATATGCCTTTAGCCAAAGATAGGCAAAGATAAACACAAGCGGCAGCACTCTCAAAAGGTTAATCAAAAGACCTACCATACTTACTTTAGTAAATTGGAATATAGCGAGGTCATGTGTCCGCAAATAGTAAACCACAAAGCCCAACAGACTTCCCAAAATACTAAGCGGAAAAATCACTCTATAATCCTTGGAATATTTTGAAGAATTCAACCTTAAAAAGAAAAGTGCGGCAAGAAGCGGGAAAAATAAAAAAATGTATAGAGGATTAACCGCCATGGCTATAAGGCACAAGAAAGGAATCTTGCCCATGTGCTTTTCAACATCTATCAAAACTACGGATAAAATTACACATGTCAAGAGGACTATGTTTTCAAAGGTTAAAGATACTACTTGCAAATTTTTAGGGAAAAAGACCATGTTGGAAGCTGCGCCGCTTAGGAAAAGAGCAAAAAGACCAATGGGGACCTTGCGCTGAGCCCCATCATAGCTTCGTAAAAACTTTGCACCCACAAAAGAGAAAAAGGCTATAAAAATGACCGATGCAATAACGGAAAGTTCTAAAGGCCACACACTGTGTATGAAGAAAAGCTTCACAAATAAAAAAGCGAAAATTACAAATTCATATTCTCGCTCTTTAATTTTTTGAACAAGATATGACTTCATCAAAGTCCCCCAACAATCTTATAACTTAGGTTTCGAAATTTCACTTCAATCAATACAGGGCTTCATGGTAAGTTCCTACAAAGACGTTCCAGGCTCTAAAACTTCTAAATGCAAGGAAAGATATTGCGTAAAAACCAAGCACGAGTAAGCTCATTAAATAATGTCTTTTAAGAAAGTCTCGAGCTCTTCTTACAGATTCTAAAACAAAAGGATCTTTTCTGAAAACAAAGAAAAATAAGAGGAAAAATTGGCCGGTAACAACCGCTATCCAGGCTCTAATAATATCCGGAGTCATTAAAAACAATAAGGGCAACCTAAACAAGGGAGCGAGCATGCATAGGGCAAATATAAATTTTTCGAATTTCTTTCCGGCTCGCTTTATAGCATCTTTCCAAACAAAAACAAAAAACACAAACAGAGGAAGGGCATAGATGAAATACGGAATATCTTTTGCAATTACATCAAGTTTCAGCTTTTGCACTAGATTCGGATCGGCAGCACTAAAAAAACGAAAACGTTCAAAGGGTGAGGTCAAAAAATAGTCGTGGATGACATTTTTAGCAAAATCATCAAATATTAAGTCAGACATCTTGCCCGCATATTCCAATAACTCGTTTCTGTTTCCGTAGTTTTTTAGGCCGGAAAAAAGGTAGAAGTATCCCGAAAAGAAGGCCATGGTCGCAAAGCTTATAATGCTCAAGCCGATATTTTTCTTGGAGTAATCACTTTTACCAAGCTCGTAAAGCAAAAGAATAGCTATTATGGGCATGAATAAAAAGGCATATTGCATGTAGGTTGCCAAAGCGACAAAAATCAACAAGGGTACCGACCATCTAAAATAAGATTTGGTAAGCACCATAAGCATTAAAAGCGTAAACACAAGGGTAAAATGGTCAACCGAAATCGCTCTGTAAGAAATGGCGGAAAAAGAAAATGGGTTAACAAGGAAAAGAATAATCAAATATATAACCGACTCTCTTACATCGTCCGCAGCTTTACGAATAAGCCTGCCCGCCACAAAAGAATAGATCAAATAAGATAAGAGGTGGGAAATGTGCATAAATCCCGTCATAAATCTTACCGACTTAAAGTCCGTGAACAAAGACATCACAGAGCCGATAAAAAGCCTGGGGGCAAAGCCTATTGAGTAGTCAAATATAAAAGTATTGAAATAGACATCATAAACACGGTCAGCTCTTACCTTTGTAAAAGAAAAAGACGCCAAGAAAAGTAGAGCAATAAAAAAATAAAGCTCGTAATTTATTTTTTTGAAAAAGCTAAGCTGCTCGGAATTGTTTTTACCAAGTCTAAGATCATTAACTTTTATACTTTTTTTGCTATCTTCCACTGCTATCTCCGGTTTCTTAACTAAAGTTTTATCCATACGGCCGGGCGAACGCCTATGTAGGAATAATTGACATAGTAGCCCTTTCTGAAAATGCTGCCGTCCCAACGGACCATTGTGCTATGTTTTTGGCTGCCACCGGGAGACCGCAACCACCAATAATTATAATCAGAACTTTCGTTTTCCTTCCAGCTCGGAATGACAAAGAGCCCTTGACTTATGGCATAGTCGCTTCCTCCGGCTAACCTTAAAGAATCTTTTTGTGAATAGTCGGGGTTAAAGCCATAGGTCGGATTCGTCGCTTCGTTGTAGGAGAGCAGAAACACCTTATCCTCGGTATCATTACCGCCCTCTATCCGTTTTTTGTAGGTATTTTCGTTGGACAAAAGGCTTGCCAATATTATCTGTTTTTCTTCTTCGGAGAAGGCAGTCTTATAAAACTCGTCATTAAGCCAAGCGCGCAGAGAGCAACTTTCCCAAGTCACCTTGGCATGTTCTTGATTATAGGCCTTGCTGTCCAATATTTTTTCGGAGAGTAGCAAAGCTTTATCTTCCTCAAGGGCTAAAACCATCCATTCAATTCTTTCGGGTCCATTTTCTCTATCACCATCTTGTTCATAAGCTCCTAAAATAGCAAGGTCGCCTAACTTGAATTCAATTTTATCCTTGTTTTTTATAGCCTCGGTTAGGTCGACAGTCTCTCCCCTTATCGGCGCTTGGCCTTGGTCGCAATCCGTAGGCACAGTACATCCGATAAGGCTCAAAACAAGACTTATCAGGAATATAAAAGCTATAGTTTTTTTTAATATTCTCATTGATGCCCTACCGCTCTTTGTCATTAAAATCAAAAAATGCTAAAACCGTTTTCTTTAGTCAAACCGTACTTGCGCCGTGTTTTAGGAAAACAAAGTGAATAAAAAATTGCACTTAAAAAGACTTTGGCAAAATAAAAAAGGCTGGTAATAAAGTTTAAGAATCCCGCCCCCATAAGGCTTGCCCAAGCGTCTTTAATAACCTTAACCATAAAGGGAGCTTTGCCGCTTTGGCCTGTGTTTTTGTCTGCAAAGAAAGTGTGCAACATAAAACAAGCCCTAATCACATATAGGTCTTTGGGATTAAGCTCGTTAATACCGCGGACAACCTTTTCCACCGGTCTTGAGGCGGACAGGGCTTTAAAAGACCTGTAGGGTTCCTGCCTTTTTTCTCTAACCAGTCTTTGATAATCTTCAGAACACGGGTCAACAGCATAAAGTATAAAATTAAATAAACTGCTTTTTAAGCTAAGTGCAAAGGAAAGCGTTTTAAGAAGATCTTCTTCGCTTTCACCGGGCAAGCCTATTATAAAATTGGTTATGGCTGCAATACCGGCACGCTCACAGGCGGCAACCAATTTTTTAGCTCTCTCAAGGTCAACATTCTTTTTCATTTTTTTTTGCATTCTTCCGGAGCCGCTTTCAATTCCGAAACATAGCCAACGGCAACCGGAAGCATACATCAATTCAAAGTCTTCTTCATCAAACAAATTGATGGCAGTCTGCGCCCCCCAAGATAAATTGAAAGGTACCAAAAGGGCGCAAAGCTCTTCCAAATCCTTTTTATTACCACAAAATAATTCGTCGGAAAAATAAATCCCATCCATTCCGTGATTTTTAATCAAGTAGTTAATTTCTTCTTCCAGATGGGATAAGGGTCTCTTTCGAAAAGTAGATTGATGGAATTTATTATTGTAGCAAAATGTGCAAGAAAAGTGGCAACCCTTGGAAGTATAAAGATAGAGCATTTTTTCACAATCAAGATGGGATATGAAATATTCATTGGGTTTTACTAATGAAAAATCCAAGGGCGGCAGTTTGGATAGGTCCAAAAATTCCCGCTGACCTGTAAACTTAACTTTTCCTTGATCTTTATAAGCTAAACCGGCAATGTCATTAAAGGATTGGCCGGAATCAAAGTTTTGGGCCATTTCAAGCATGGTCTGCTCACCTTCACCAAGGCAAACATAGTCCACACAATCATAGGCCAAGGCCAAGTCCGGCAAGCCTGAAACCAGTACTCCGCCCCATATGACGGGTATAAAGAATTTTTGGGCAGTTTTAGAAACATGAAGGGCATCCTTATATGTGTCAAGGCCATAAAGGGAAAGCCCGATCAAATCCGGTGAAAACTTTCTGATAACCTTATCTATACTGTCTTTTTCAACGGTTCGGTCGAAAACCATTGCTTGATGATTGTTTTTTTTAAGATAGCTTGCAAGAGATAAGAGCCCCAAAGGTAAAGAGGTTGCCCGATAACTTTTATTGAATTTAGGGTTTACCAGGAGTATCTTCATAGCGTATCCGCCTTTTAAACTTTTCACTTGGGTCTGTTTAGTCTTAAGTAAACTTAATCAAAAGTCACTTCTATTTTGTCCACCGCATTTGTGTAAAGCTGTTTTTCATCCCTACGGCCGTACCACATGTTAAACTTAGCATACTCTTCCCAGTCCTGCGCCGGGCTCTCATCATAAAAGATGAGCTTATTTTGGGCGGCAAGCAAGGGTTCATAGTTATTCATATAAATATTTTCAAAATAGTTGTAAAAATCAAAATCGAGTTCTAATTCTATTTTTTCTGCTTTTAGCTTCCTAACTATACCTTTTTGGAAGGTCAGAAGGTTTTCAAGTGAATCGGGCCGGATATCAAAGCCTTCCAAGAAGCTTGCCACCTCATCATAAAACTCATCCACAAAACGGGCAAAGTTTAAAAACACATGCTCTTCCATCCCCCAGGTGATATTACCCAAACCATCGAAAATGAAGGTAAAGGCATTTTCCCCCTCTGTAGCACCTCGGGTTAGTTCTTCAATCAGGCTGTATTCTGAATTTAGCAAGGAGTCTTTTGGAGAAGTTTTGGAGTATTCTATGAGTTTTTCATAAAAATCTAAATAGGAAACATCTTTTTCGTATCGCAAGTAGATAGCCAAAGCCCTGGTCAGGCCTAAATTATGGAGGCCTTGGATATAGATAGAAAACATGTAGGATCTAATCCAGTCTTCCCGGGGCATGGTGGCGGTTTCAATAACCGTGTAGGAATATTCTTGAATATCATCTTCGGCCAGGGTGCAGTGGTATTGGCTGAAGGGTATGAGTTGAGCCTTTATACCATGTTTTTCCATATAATCAGGGTCGGACACCAGAGCATTGGGTAGAAGTTCACAAGGATAAACCCCGATTGACTTGTGCTGGCCGTTTTCAAGCAGGGTGCAGAGCCCTTGGGTAAAGCTTTCGTAAGTCTCACCGGGGAGACCTAAAATCATTTCTGAATAAACGGTTATGCCCATGGAAGCATAAAGGGCAATAAGCTTGTTAAAATGCTCAAGGTTCATGTTTTTCCTGTTAATATTCTCAAGCGCAGTGGGGTTAAGGGTCTGGAAGGAAAGGGTGGGCGATTTACCGATTTGATGGTCCATGAGTTTTTTGCCCAAGCCTACCACAAACTCTTCTCGTCCCTTGGTAAAGTTAGTTTTAAATTTTTGCGGGTAGCCTGTTTTAAGCTTTGATTCGACAATCAGGTCAATTAACTCTTCATCCCTATCAAGGATTCCGAAATTAGCGTCCGCACAATAGATATATTCAATCTTGTTTTCTGCCATCCATTTTATTTCATCCCTTATTCGCTGCATAGGGAAGGTTCGGACTTTTGAACTTAATTCACCCCAGTCACAGTAGGCACACATGTGGGGGCAGCCCCTATTAGTTTCCCAGATGAGGGAAAACTTCATGTTTTCATCTTCCATCATCTTGTCAAAATAACCTTCAAGGAAGGGGGAAGGGAAGTCGCCTATATCCGGTTGGGCTTGTTTTTGTGTGGTATGAAGGTCGCCGTCGGCAGTGCGGTAGGATATGTTGGCAATGTCGTCTAAATCCTCACCTTTTTCAAGTTGTATAAGTATAGACCTAAAGGGGATTTCACCCTCACCGTGGACCAAGATATCAATAAAGGGGTGCCGGGCAAGATCCGCCGAGTCACTGCTTGCATTGTGCCCGCCAAAAAGTATTAGGCATTGGGGGTGTTTTTCCTTAACCAAGGCTGCCAACTTCAGGTTGTACTGCATGTTCCAGACATAGGAAGAAAAGCCCACCAAGAAGGGGTCCTTGATAGACTCCAAAACCTTTTCCGGATTTTCCCGCTTATAGATAAAATCACAAAGTTCATAGGTTTCTTTTATCTTATCATCGGCCCAAGCATAGGCGGCCAAGGAGCCTATGGAATAGGAAAGGTAGCTTGCCGATTCCCCTTCACCATAGACTGCATTGACTTGGGCTAGATATACTTTCTTCTTCACGATCTACTCCTTAAAATCTTAGAGAAAACTGTTTTCTTACAGATATTTAACACTGACTGCCTTGGGGTCGCTTGTTGCAACCGATGCCCCCCTGTGCATACCGTACCAAGCAATATGTTTTGCGTACTCAACTAAAGAATTGTAAGTCTGTTCAGGATTAATCCTTATCAGGTTTCGCTCTCTTCTTAAAATAGTGTCTTGCCCAAAATACACCATATCAAAATAGTTCTTCAAGTCATATTTAAGTTCTATTTCAACCAAAGATATACTCGGTCTTCGAATAATTACCTTCTGGTAGGCAAGCAAGTCACCATATATCTCTTCATCTATCTCAAAATTTTTTAGGAAAGGTATAATCTCTTCCCAGAATAAGTCATATTTTTTAATCAGCTCTAAAAAAATCCCTTCGTCAAAATACCAGCCATTTTCACCGAATTCAGGGTTTTTATAGGTCCAATCAGCCTGATCACAGTCTTCCAGTTGCTTTTTTATGCCAAAAATAATCTCGCCCACAAGAGAAGTTTCATCATAAAGAAACTCATATAAATTCTTATAGAAATCAAGGTATCTTAAGCCTTTTTCCTTGTTTAAATAAATAGCAAAACATCGTAGGAGCCCAAAATGATGAAAAGCTTTTAGGCAGGCTGAAAAAAGGTTGGTTTGAACCCAATCATTAAAAGGCATGGTCTCTGTTTCTATCACTATGTCATAGTATTCCTGCACTCCGCTAAAATCAGCATAATAGTGCATTTCATGCAAGGGAGCTTTCACCGTTTTGATCTTATGTTTTTCAAGGTATTCTTTTTGAGCCATGGGTGCTTGGGGAAAAACCTGACACATATACACTGGCATGCAATGATGCTGACCGGCTTCCATAAGTTTTTCCATTCCCCGAAGGAAACTTTCGTATGTTTCACCGGGTAAGCCTAAAATCAATTCGGTGTAAATTGGTATTCCGGCCTTCACAAAACGCTCTTTCAAATCGCTAAAGGTTTCAAGGGTCATGTTTTCACGACCGATATTTTTTAAAACAGCAGGGTTGAGGCTTTGGTAGGCTATTGTAACTCCCCTATTCATACCGCCTTTAAATAGGATTTGAGCCGCTTTAAAAACCGTGTCAAAATTTGTTTTTGAGTAGGTGGGGGAGAAAATTTTAGGGTATCCAAAATGCTCTTTTGTTTTAACGGCCAGTTTAGCTACTTCTGGATCACGCTTGGCAATGCCGAAATTTGCATCCGCCACAAAACAAAATTCTATCTTATTTTTAGCAATCCATTCAAGTTCTTCCGTTACTCTTTCCAAGGGGAAGAGTCTAATTTCTTTACTCTTGCACCAGTCACAAAAGCTGCAATCATATGGGCAACCGCGGTTGGTCTCTAAGGTTGCATTGAAACCCAGGTGAGGGTTGTTTTCAATAAGCGGATCAAACATACCGTTGAGATAGGGTGAAGGGCAATCTGATAAGTCAAGTACTTCTGCAGGTGGGGTGCTTATTATCTTACTCGCTTGGTCTCGGTAGATTAAGCCTTTTATATTTTTAAAGCTTCCGCCGGCCGCAAGAGCTTTGAGAATATTCAAAAAGGCTTTTTCACCTTCACCAAAAACAAGGATATCAATATAGTCTTCTGTCTTCAAGAGATCATCCCCCGGCGGTAGATCATGACCACCGAAAACAAGCAGGCAGGAAGGATAAAGTTCTTTGACTGCCTTGGCCAAAGCTTTGTTGTACTCAAAATTCCACACACTGCAAGACAGAGCCAAAACTGCCGGTTCTACAATTGACTCCAAGGCTTTTTCAATTCGTTCACGCTTAAAAATAAACTTTGGGGGATTATAATTGCTTTTTACTTCTTCATCTTGCCAGGCATAGGCAGCCAAGCAACCGACAGAATAGGGCAAGTAGACAATCTCGTAATTATTTGTGCTTATAACTTGACCCAAATAAACATTTTTTTTCAAGTTGCTATTCTTCATTAATATAAGCTTCTTTCGTGTAGATATTGCGGCTGTCCTTTCGACCATACCAGACAATATAACGAGCATAGTCGGGCCATGAAAGGGAAGCGATGATGTTTTTTACGCTGACAGTGTTTTTTCTTTTTTTCAGTTCTGCTATATTGCCTTTTAACAAGTCTGCAAAAAAAGTATGTAAGTCATAATTTAGTTCAAAATTAATAGCCTTGTCGCCGGGGAGTTTGAGCATGTTTTTCTGATAGGCCAAAAGGTCTTCAAACAGCTCCCCATCTATTGAGTAGCTTTTCAAAAAGCTTTCAATCTCTTTATAAAATCGCTCCGATTCATAGGATATTTTTAGAAAAGCATACTCTTCAAAAGGCCAGGCAACATCGCCAAAAATATCATCGCTGATGACTAAACTTCCTTGACCTTTTAAAACTTTTTGCAAACTCTCCTTGATTTTCCCAAAAACTAAATTGCAAAGACTGCCCTTGCTTTCGAAAATAAAAGCCAACAAACTCGAATAAAATTCGGCATAGCTCACATTTTTTTGGTTATAGAGGTAGAGGGCAAAAAGCTGCAGCGGACCGAGGTGATGGAAGCACTGAACCGTGAATGAAAAGAGGTTCATCCTAATCCAATCTTCTTGGCTCATGGTCTCGGTCTTGGTAACAATGCGGGAATATTCGGTTATGGTGCTGCTTTTAGCCTCTTGAATATGTGGCTGGTTTAAAGGAATGGTAGAAAGCTCAATACCATGTTTTTCCATATAAGCTTTATTGCCCATTTCAGAGCAAGGAAGCCATTCACAGTTATGAATATAGAGGGAGAAGTGCTGGCCGGCCTCTAAAATCGCATTGATACCATCAACAAAGCTT
Organism: Clostridiales bacterium; assembly: GCA_012524025.1. GTDB lineage: Bacteria > Bacillota > Clostridia > Oscillospirales > Acutalibacteraceae > UBA1447. Next base: position 15,454 of record JAAYSC010000055.1, read on the forward strand.
TTATAGCTTTCACCCGGCAAGCCTAAAATCAGTTCTGTATAAGTAGGGATGCCCAGACTGTTATACCTTTGTAAAAGATTTTTAAAAGCGGTTAAACTTAAATTTTTTCTCCCCACATTAGAGGCTGCAAGTTCAGACACGGTCTGGTAAGAAACGGTAACACCCTTGCTCATTTCGCTTTCATTGAGCTTTTTTGCGATTGAAACTATTCTGTCACTGTCATTTTTTATATAGGAAATTTGAAATTTTTGCGAAAGGCCTGAGAGCTCCTTGGTTTTAACTAGGTAATCTATAATTTCCTCATCTCTTTCAAAAATTCCAAAGTTGGAGTCTGCCCCCCCAATGCCAATGATCCGCTTTCGGGCAAACCATGCAATATCTTTTTTTGCTCTATCCAGGGGGAATTTTCTTATTCCCTGCACTGTGTTTCCCCAGTCACAAAAACTACAATTAAAGGGGCAGCCACGGCTGGTTTCAAGCATGGCAATGAATTCGAGTTCTTTATTTTCTTCAAAAAGTTTATCAAAACAGCCCATGGCGTAGGGTGAAGGATAATCAGTGCCCATGACGGCAACAAAAGGATTGGTTACAGCATCTCCGCCTACTCTATAGGATATATTATTCACAGTGCGAAGGCTTCCCCCATTAATATAGGACAGAAGCAGTTTTTCAAAAACCTCTTCACCTTCACCGTGAACTAAAATATCTATATAATCAAACTCTACCAGTAAATCTCTATTGGGCGGAACATGATGGCCGCCAAAAACCACAAGGCAGGCCGGGAATTTCTTTTTAAGTTTTTGAGCAAAAGCCTTGTTGTATTCAAAATTCCAAACATAGGCAGAAAAACAGACCATAAAAGGGTCGGAAATTTCAGCTATAGCTTCATCAAGGTCTTGGCGCAAAAAAAATATTTTTTCAGTATAATAGTTTTCACAAATCTTTTGATTCTTCCATGCATAGGCTATCAAGGTTCCGACAGCATAGGGCAGGTGGGCATTATTCCCATAAAGATAGTTGGGCTGCACAAAGTAGATTTTTTTTCGATTCATATAGTTACCAAACCCTTAAAATAGCTCATATGACCCTTGGCATATATAACAAAATTATAGTACAATGTTTATAAGCTGTCAATGAATCCAAAGGCGTTATGCTTTTTTGTAAAGTCAGCACTTTGAAAGGGGCCAGCCGTTATAAAAGACTATAAGCTTTCAATTATTATCCCGGTTCTTAACGAATCCGTTTCCTTAATTGAAACGGTCAAGGTTATCCTTAGCACTTGTGAAAAGCAAGATTTGGCAGAAATAATTATTGTTGTAGCCCAAAATGCAAGTGCTGAAAGCCTGACGGCTGTGGAAGAAGTTTGCGGGTTTGATAAGGATATTAATTTTACTGCTTTCACCCAAAAAGAACCGGGCTTTGGCAAGGCAGCACTTGAAGCCCTGCAAAAAGTCAGCGGTAGCCATTTAGTAGGTCTTGCCGCCGACGGAGACACCGACCCTTATTTGGTTCATAAGATGATTGAGCTTTCTAAAAACAAACCCCAAGCTGTCATACTCGCCTCACGCTGGATGAAGGGCGGAGGCTTTGAAGGCTACGGTGCTTTTGAGAAGTTTTTAAATAAACTGTTCAACCTAATGTTGCAAATACTGTTTCAGACTAAAATTTCCGACCTTACATATGGATATAGGCTTGTGCCCTTGGATTTGCTGCACAGCGTTAAGATTGATTCTCCGGGGCTTTCCTTGGGTTTTGAAACTAACTTAAGGATGTTGAGATTGGGCTATGAATTTGAGCAAATTCCGGCAGTCTGGCGGGTTAGAAAAGAAGGCGAATCGAGTAATTCCTTCTTTAAGAAAGTGGGATATTTAAAATATGTTTTTAAAATAAGGTTTTCTAAGAAGGATACGAATAGGGCTTGACTAAGGTGTCGCAAGCGACACGTTGAGAGTGGGCTAACGCCCACGCTTAGGGCAGCCTACGGCTGCGCCTTAAGCTATTGTTCAACGCAAAACGCAGTTTTGCCTTAAACGGCTGATTTTCGGCCCAATTTGCGGCCCAACAAAAAAATGCCCCGACCGCAGTCGGGGCACATTTTTTTGTTTTAAACTACTGTACAACATTTACCGTTACTTTCTTAATAGCGTCATATTTACCGTATGAGTTCTGGTTTTTGACCAGTACCATAATGTCATAGGTTCCCTTCTTTCGAGGTGTCCATAGACATTCTTGGTTGGCTGAGTAGTTTTGAAGTGTGCGTGTTTTCATAAACTCATCGTGTACATAGAACTTGTAGAGCAAGTCTTCACTGTTTGAGCTGGTGGCATTGGCGCTTACAACAACCGGCACACGAGCCTTAACGGAGCTGCTGCCAAATTCGATTGAAATGTCAACACCTTCCGCCATGGGCTCACCCGTGTAAGTGATGGTAAGGCTTATGGATTTATGAACCTCATAAGAACCTGCGTCCTCGCCCTTGGCCCTGACTTCAATGTTGTAAA
>JAAYSC010000056.1 GCA_012524025.1 Clostridiales bacterium
AAAATCATCTTGCATACACCTCAGTTCGTGTTTTTTCGCAAATTCATTGTACTGATTCTTTGTATGCAAGGGAAGTGGTTCGCGCCATTTCCCTTTATTTTTTGCCAATGATAATTTTACACTAAGGAGATATCCGAGGTGGAAACTGAGGTTCCTATTGGCGGATTTTCAGCAGATATTGTTGCAAAAGAAACAAACACAGGTCGTGTAATAGTTATTGAAAATCAGTTAGAAGATACTAACCATGATCATTTGGGAAAGATAATAACCTATGCCGGTGGGATTGATGCAAGTATAATCATCTGGATAACTAAAAACGCTAGGGCCGAACATAGGAAAGCTATCGAATGGTTGAATAATAATATTGATGAAAACATTGATATTTTTCTGTTGCAGATTGAATTATGGAGAATAAATGACTCTAACCCTGCACCAAAGTTCAATGTGCTTGAACAGCCTAATACTTGGGCTAAGGAAGTTAAAAAAGCATCACACGAAATATCTGACATAATGTCATTTAAACTTAAGTATTGGACGGCATTTAGTGAATATGCTTACATGTGTGATAAATTTTCAAGAATATATAATAAAAGGAAACCCTCCACGGATCATTGGTACAGCGTTGGATCGGGAAATTCTGAATATCATTTCTCTTTCCTGTTAAATACTCGATCGAACATTATTGCTGTAGAATGCTATATTAAAGACAACAAAGATTTATTTGATCAATTTCATACCAGAAAGGAAGAAGTCGAGTCCGTAGTGGGTGAAAAACTAGATTGGCGTAAGTTACCTGATAAAAAAGCGAGCAGAATTTTAATTGAAAAGCAAGTTGACTTGAAAAATATTAACACTTGGGAAGATCAATTTGATTGGTTGCGAGATATGGGAATAAAGTTTTTCAAAGCATTTAAATCTGTTGAGTAGAGTTGCTTGAAGTTAATCATTGAGAAACTAAATATTAGTTTTTTATAATTACTTTGAAGGCACTGTTAAAGAAAAACAGAATGAAAGAGGCATACATGGTATGAAAACTAAATTGCAAGTGGAGATTAATGAATGAAAAACCTCATAGTGGCACCCTTCGCAAAAATAATAGGCTTCATTTTTCTGAGCATGCTTAGCATATTTAAAAGCCCCGGTTTAACCCTTATATTCTTGAGTGTTGCCGTTAATATTATCCTGCTCCCCTTTTATTATTTGGCTGAAAGGATTGAAAAGAAAGAGCGGGATATTCAAGATAAGATGAAGCCAAAAATTGATGAGTTCAAAAGTGTCTATAAGGGCTATGAACTCCATCTTTATGTCAAAAATGTATACAGACTTCACGGCTATAAGCCTATATACTCCTTAAGGGGTTTGATTAGTCTTCTAATTCAACTTCCCTTTTTCATGGGTGCATATTACTATCTGTCATCCTATTCGGGTTTTCAAGGGATCGGGTTTTTATTTTTAAATGACTTGTCCAAGGCAGATGCCCTCTTAAGTTTTGCCGGGCTTCAAATTAACATCCTCCCCTTTCTGATGACCTTTCTTAATTTAGCTTCCGGTTTTGTGTATTCAAAGGGCAAAGAAGCCAAGGATAAAATTACCATTGTGGTTATCGCTCTTCTTTTCTTGGTTATCTTATATAACTCACCGTCAAGTCTTCTTATTTATTGGACCTTTAATAATCTGTTTAGCTTGATTAAAAACTTGGTCTTAATTAAGTTGGAAGCAAAGAAAAAGAAAGAAGGAGGGCCAGTTCGTGCCGGTTAAAGACTTTTTTGTGTCAGCCTATATTGACCCGGGAACCGGCAGTATGCTGGTTTCTGCCCTTATCGCATCGCTTTCTATTGTCTTCTATTTGCTAAAAGACAGATTATATGGGCTTTTAAACCCTAAAGGTGATAAGGGGAAAAGGCTTGACCCCAATCGCCGTTACAGTCTTGTATATTATTCCGAAGGCAAACAGTATTGGAATGTCTTCAAGCCCCTGCTTGAAGAAGGAGCAAAGCGCAAACTTGAGGCTCTTTACTTGACAAGTGACAAGGAAGACCCGGGTTTAGGAGTTCAAATCGAAGGCCTTGAAGCGATTTATATCGGAAGCGGGCGCGAGGCCTATTATAACCTAAACAGGCTTAATGCCGATTTAGTGGTAATGACCACACCCGGCCTTGATGTTTTAGAAATTAAGAGAAGTAAAAATGTCAAACACTACTCACATATTACTCATGCAACCAGCAGTTCCGCGACTTACAAAGCTTTCGGCACAGACTATTATGATAGTGTCTTGGTCGGTGGTGAAGGGACCCTTGAACTCATAAGAGAGTTAGAGGAAGTTAGGAACTTGCCGCCAAAGGAAATTGAGATTATTGGCCACACCTACTTAGATGTGTTAAGAGAAAACTTGAAAGAAAATGATTATGAGTATTCACTTTTTAAAGAAAAAAAGAAGACCATTCTGATTTCGCCCACCTGGGGTGACCACGGCCTTCTGACCAAATACGGCGAAAGGCTTTTAAAAGCATTGGAAGGATCTGATAAATACAATGTTATTATAAGGCCCCACCCTCAATCATTTATCTCTGACAAAGAGGTCATGGATCGTCTGCTTGAAAAATTCCCCGAAAACGAAAGCAGGGTTTGGAACACAGACAGAGAAAACCTCAAGGCCTTGGCTCATGCGGACATTATGATATCTGACTTTTCCGGAATAATTTTTGATTTTTACACCCTCTTTAAAAAGCCCATCTTGACAATAAGGGGGCAATACGAAAAAAGAGGAAGAGAGGCCATGGATCTTAAGGAAGAACCTTGGGATTTACGGATTTTAGACAAAATCGGTAGAACCTTGGCAGAGGATGATTTTGAAAATTTAATAGAGATTATAGACGAGACCATAGAAGGTTATTCGGGGCAAATACTTGATGAGGACGAAATTAGTAATATTGTAGATAAATATCCTAATCAAGCAGCAAACCGAGGCCTTAACTTCATTGGGGAAACCTTGGAAAGCCTGAATGTAGAAAAAGCGGAAAGTACAGAATTTTCTAAAAGGGCAAACTATCTAAACGAAGATTTTACCTTCAACCCTCATCTGAGTGAAAGTAAACCCTGGCCGATTAAACTTTTAAGGGCTGTTTTTGACACGGGCTTTCTCTTGCAGGCAGGCTTGGCATCTATCCTCTTTTTAGCCGCTATCGCATTGGGCTTTAAAGTTACACCCGAAACAGGAAAAAACAGAGAGTTCCTTGAGATTGTAAGCCCTTATTTTTATCTGCTGGTCGCCCTTTTCTTTTTGGTTTTTCTTGCTATTGTCTTTATTTTCAAGAAAAAACATATAAGCTATGATAAAAAACTTGAAAGTTTCTCTTTATCGGATATATTATTCATTCTATTGCCCATGACCCCTATTGTGCAATATATTTTTGCAAATCAAGACATTTTAACTTTTTACGATAGCTTGGTGCTTTTGGGAAGCTTTTCCTTGGTGTCGCTCCTTCTTACCCTTGCCCTCCCCCTATTTTTAAGCCCACTGATTGCAAAAGTTTTCACATTACCCATTTCAAGCGTGTTTTTATTTATGATTCTCAACATGGCTAGTGTGGGGAATGTTTTGAGCCCGAAAAAGCTGCTTCTTCTCACGGCAGTTTTAACACTAATGGTTGCCTTTTTACTTTTCTTTCAAAAGAAAAAAGTCGTATTACTCTTGCTTGTTGCTTTGTTTGTGGGTAATTCTACATTATCTTTTTACAATATGTTAAGCCAAGACCCTGAAATAAGCTCAATAAGTCCAACCAATAAAATAGTTAAATCCACAGCCGGCTTAGAAGTGAAAAACACTCCCGATATTCTTATAATGATTTATGATTCCTACCCCAACCAGGAAACCATGGAGGCATACGGATACGACAACTCAGAGCAAATGAACCATTTGTTAGACTTAGGTTTTGCAATTTATGACGGGATCTATTCAGTTGGGGCAAGCTCCTTAAGATCAATGGCTCAAGTTTTTCACATGGATGGAGCACGAAACGATTATGAATTTAGAGGGCTTATAGCCGGGGATGCTGCCGGTATAGATTTTTTAAAGCATAAGGGCTACAAAAACAGCCTTTTGGTCGAGAGCAACTATTATTTTAGAGGGCATAATCCTAAATGTGATAGAATTTTTCCTCCTGTTTCCGACTCAATTCCCGGGTATAAAATTATCGGCGACGCAATTTTGGAGGGTGAATTTAGGTTTGATGTACATTTTTCAAAAGTAACCAAGGATGAATTTTTGATCGAAAAAAGCAAGTTTTTGTCCCAAAGATTACCCGAGCCGGAGTTATTATATCATCATGTTTATCTACCCGGCCACAGCCAGAACTCCGGAACATTGTTGCCCGATGAAACCGAAAGGTTTTTAGTTAAGTTGGAAGAGGCCAACGCCGAGATGAACAAGGATATAAAGGACATAATGAAAAACAATAAAGATGCGATTATAGTTATCGCCGCTGACCATGGACCCTACCTTACTAAAAACGGAATAGAGTTAGAGGGGTATTATGATATTTCTGAAGTTGATAGGTTGGATGTTCAAGATAGATACGGGACTTTTTTAGCCATGCGTTGGCCCGACCCCTCATATGCCAAGAGATATGATATAAAAACCATACAAGATATTCTGCCGGCGGTCTTTTCCTACATGTATGAGAACGACAACCTTTTTGACCAAATCAAAATGTCCAACAAGGTTGAGGATTCTTACATCATCGCCGGTGCCGGTATAGACAATGGCATTATTGTCGGTGGTAAGGATGACGGAAAACCCTTGTTTGAAAATGTTGGAGTCAGAATTAATTAGTTGACAGGCATAAAAAAAATTTAATAAGTCTTTCAAAATCTCTCCGTACATAGCCCATCACTCTCAACAACTTATGGAATCTTTAAAAAAGCATTTTAAGTTTTGTGGAACATCCACGTTAAAACATAGTATAATGATGATGTATTTTGCGCACTCATGCACTTTTTGCAGTAAAAAACAAGTGGAGATTAGTGAATGAAAAACCTCATAGTGGCACCCTTCGCAAAAATAATAGGCTTCATTTTTCTGAGCATGCTTAGCATATTTAAAAGCCCCGGTTTAACCCTTATATTCTTGAGTATTGCCGTTAATATTATCCTGCTCCCCTTTTACTACTTGGCTGAAAGGATTGAAAAGAAAGAACGCGATATTCAAGATAAAATGAAGCCAAAAATCGATGAGTTCAAAAGCGTCTATAAGGGCTATGAACTCCATCTTTATGTTAAAAATGTCTACAGGCTTCATGGTTATAAGCCAATATATTCCCTAAGGGGTTTGATCAGTTTGCTGATTCAACTTCCCTTTTTCATGGGTGCATATTACTATCTGTCATCCTATTCGGGCTTTCAAGGAGTCGGGTTTTTATTTTTTAATGACTTGTCCAAGGCAGATGCCCTCTTAAGTTTTGCCGGGCTTCAAATTAACATCCTCCCCTTTCTGATGACCTTTCTTAATTTAGCTTCCGGTTTTGTGTATTCAAAGGGTAAAGAAGCCAAAGATAAAATCACCATTGTAGTAATCGCACTTCTTTTCTTGATTATCTTGTATAAGTCCCCGTCAAGTCTTCTTATTTATTGGACCTTTAATAACCTGTTTAGTCTGATTAAAAACTTGGTTTTAATTAAGTTGGAAGCAAAGAAAAAGAAAGAAGGAGAGCCAGTTCATGCCGGTTAAAGACTTTTTTGTGACAGCCTATATTGACCCGGGAACCGGCAGTATGCTGGTTTCTGCCCTTATTGCATCGCTTTCTATTGTCTTCTATTTATTGAAAGACAGGCTATATGGGCTTTTAAACCCTAAAGGTGATAAGGGGAAAAGGCTTGACCCCAATCGCCGTTACAGTCTTGTATATTATTCCGAAGGCAAGCAGTATTGGAATGTTTTTAAGCCCCTGCTTGAAGAAGGTGCCAATCGCAAGCTTGAGGCTCTTTACTTGACAAGTGATAAGGAAGACCCGGGTTTAGAGGCTCAAATTGAAGGTGTCGAAGCGATTTATATCGGAAGCGGGCGCGAGGCCTACTATAACCTAAACAGGCTTAATGCTGATTTAGTTGTAATGACCACACCCGGCCTTGATGTTTTAGAAATTAAGAGAAGTAAAAATGTAAAACACTATTCACATATTACGCATGCGACCAGTAGTTCCGCTACTTACAAGGCCTTCGGCACAGACTACTATGACAGTGTCTTGGTCGGCGGTGAAGGGACTCTTGAACTTATAAGAGAATTAGAGGAAGTTAGGAACTTGCCGCCAAAGAAAATTGAGATTATCGGTCACACCTACTTAGATGTGTTAAGAGAAAACTTGAAAGAAAATGATTATGAGTATTCGCTTTTTAAAGAAAGAAAGAAGACCATTCTGATTTCACCCACCTGGGGTGACCACGGCCTTCTGACTAAATACGGCGAAACGCTTTTAACAGCATTGGAAAAATCCAATAAATACAATGTCATTATAAGACCCCACCCTCAATCATTTATCTCTGACAAAGAAGTCATGAATCGTCTGCTTGAAAAGTTCCCCGAAAACGAAAGCAGGGTTTGGAACACAGACAGAGAAAACCCCAAGGCCTTGGCTCATGCGGACATAATGATATCCGACTTTTCCGGAATAATTTTTGATTTTTACACCCTCTTTAAAAAGCCCATCTTGACCATTAGGGGCCAATATGAAAAAAGAGGAAGAGAGGCCATGGATCTTAAGGAGGAGCCTTGGGATTTACGGATTTTAGACAAAATCGGAAAAACTTTGGACGAGGACGATTTTAAGAACTTAACGGAGATTATAGACGAGACCATAGAAGGTTATTCGAGCCAAATACTTGATGAGGACGAAATGAGTAACATTGTAGATAAATACCCAAATCAAGCAGCAGACCGAGGCCTTAATTTCATTGAAAAAACCTTGGAAAGCCTGAATGTGAGAAAAGCAGAAAGTACAGAAATCGCTAAAAGGGCAAACTATCTAAACGAAGATTTTACCTTCAACCCTCATCTGGGTGAAAGTAAGCCTTGGCCATTTAAGCTCCTTACGACTGTTTTTGATACGGGCTTTCTCTTGCAGGCCGGCTTTGCATGTATCTTTTTTTTGCTTTGCATTGCTTTGGGGTTAAAACTGACCCCCGACCCGGGAAGAAACTTTGATTTTCTAAAGCTATTAAACTTCTATGCTTCTATTCTCACCATCGGTATCTTCATAGCGTTATTTACAAAAGTTTTATTTTTTAAAAAAGGCCATATTAGACTCGAAAAGTCTTACGAGGGCTTTAATTTAGCGGATGTTTTATTTATTTTGCTACCCATGCTCCCTATCGTACAATATATTTTTGCAAATCAAGACATACTTACTTTTTACGATTCCTTTATACTATTAAGAAATTTTTCTTTGGTAACATTGTTTTTTGTGGTTGTCGTTCCCTTGTTTTTAAGCCCCCTGATTGCAAAAGTTTTCACCTTGCCTATTTCAAGCGTTTTTTTGTTCATGCTACTTAATATGGCAAGCATGGGAAATACTATAAGCCCGAAAAGGCTAATGCTTCTTATGCTATTCCTACTATTAATAGCAGCTTTACTACTTTTCATTCAAAAGAAAAAAATCTTACTAATCCTTTTAGTTGTTCTATTTATTGGAAACTCAGCCTTTTCATTCAAAGGTATGGTGAGTCAAGATTCCGAAATGGGCACAATGAAATCTTCTAATAAAATTATTGAGCATACCGCAGATTTAGAAGTTAAAAACACACCCGATATTTTCATTATGATATATGATGCCTACCCCAACCAAGAAACCATGGAGGCTTACGGCATTGACAATTCAGAGCAAATGGATTACTTGTTGGATTTAGGTTTCGCCATTTATGATGGAACCTATTCGATTGGTTGCAACTCGCTAATGTCAATGTCGCAAGTACTTCACTTTGATCATGCCGAAGATTACTATGAAGCTAAAAAGCTTCTTCCAAAAAATTACTATGAATTTAGAAAGCTTATTGCCGGCGAGGCTTTGGGCTTGAAATTTTTAAGGTATATGGGATATAAAAACACTATATTAGTGGAGAGCAATTACTATTTCAGAGGCTTTAATCCTCAATACGATAGAGTTTTCCCGCCCACATCGGATTCAATCCCAGGGTATAAAATTATCGGTGATGCCATAATAGAAGGTGAGTTTAGGTTTGATGCACGGTTTTCCAGTGTAACGAAAAAAGAGTTTTTAAATGAAAAAAGAGAGATCTTGTCTCAAAACTTACCCGAACCGGAATTTTTATATCATCATGTTACCCTTCCTTCCCATCGCCTTAATTTTGGAACCCTTTTACCGGATGAAACCGAAAAGTATTTGGAAAGGTTGGAAAAGGCTAATCTCGAAATGAATAAAGACTTAGATGATATGATGCTAAAGAACCGGGATGCAATCGTAATCATTGCCGGTGACCATGGCCCCTATCTTACCAAAAACGAGTTAGAGTTGGAGGATTTTTACGATATTTCGGAGATCGACAGGTTGGATGTTCAGGACAGACACGGCGCTTTCTTAGCGATTTATTGGCCGGACCCCTCATACGCTAAGAACTATGACATAAAAACTATCCAAGATGTCTTGCCTGCCGCAATTTCCTATATGTATGATGATGATAGCCTTTTTGCAAAAATTAAAATGACTGACAGGGTTGAAGATTCTTTCTTTGTTTCCGGTGTTTCTATAGTAGACGGCATTATTGTCGGTGGAATAGACGACGGAAAGCCTCTATTTGAAAATGTAGGAGTAAGGGTTAAAGAGTAATATTAATGATTAAAGGTGGGATTGAATGTATATTAAAAGTTTTTTAAAGAGCCTTGAAACTCTAAAGATAAGTTTTTTCACGGGCGTGCCCGACTCACAATTGGCTCCCCTGTGTGACTATCTTATGGAGAACTTCGGTCTTTCCGACAAGCATATGATAGCTGTAAATGAAGGCAATGCCCTTGCCTTGGCTGCCGGCTATCACCTCTCCACAGGTAAAACACCCTGTGTTTATTTACAAAACAGCGGCTTGGGCAACCTTATTAACCCCCTGGCCTCCCTTACAAGTGAGAGAGTTTACGGGATTCCTAGTGTGTTTGTTATCGGTTGGCGTGGTGAACCGGGCATCAAGGATGAGCCACAGCACATGTATCAGGGTGAGATTACGCCGAAAACTTTAGACTTAATGGGAGTCGAATATTTCATTTTATCAAAAGATACCTCTGATGAAGAATTAGATATAAAAATCCATAAGTTTAAGTCCCTTTTAGAGCAAGGCAAGAGTGTCGCCTTCCTTGTTAAAAAAGGTGGCTTAGTTTATGATCGTAAAGCAGTATACAAAAATAACAATAAAGAAAAACGAGAGGATCTTGTCGAAGCTATTTTAGAAGCGGCCGGTGAAAACATAATCGTATCTACAACCGGCAAGACTTCCAGAGAAGTTTTTGAGTTAAGAGAAAAAAACAATCAGTCCCATAAATATGATTTTCTGACCGTCGGTTCTATGGGGCACAGTTCGGCTATAGCTTTAGGGATCGCTCTAAATAAACCAAATACCAAGATCTGGTGTATAGACGGAGACGGTGCGGCACTTATGCATATGGGAAGCCTGGCCCTGATAGGAAGTAAATCCCCTAAAAACTTTGTTCATGTGCTCATAAATAATGGTGCTCACGAATCGGTCGGAGGACAGCCCACGGTCGGCGAGACTATTGATTTTTGTAAGATTGCAAAAGCCTGCGCTTACAAGCATGTTTTCAAGCTTGAAAGCAAAGACGAGCTTAAGAAGATATTAGAGGAAATAAAAGATAAAGAGGGCCCCTTCTTCATTGAATTAAAGGCAGCCATTGGCTCAAGAGAAAATTTAGGAAGACCCACAACAACACCGTTAGAAAATAAGGAGGCCTTTATGGCCTACTTGAAGGAGTGTAATTAAATGAAGGCTTTAATACTAAACTCGGGGCTTGGCAAAAGAATGGGAGACCTAACCAGCCAATACCCCAAGTGTATGACCCAAATCAGCGCTACCGATACTATTTTGAGCAGACAGCTCAGGCAGTTGGAAAGGTCGGGCATAAGGGATGTTATCATAACAACCGGACCTTTTGAGGATAAGCTGATTGCTCATTGTCAGTCGCTTGGCCTTGAGCTTAATTATAAGTTCATAAATAATCCTATTTATGATAAAACCAACTACATCTATTCTATCCACCTGACAAGGCAGGAAGTTTTGGGCGATATAATCTTCCTGCACGGGGATTTGGTTTTTGAAGACTACATTTTAGATGCCCTTATAAAAGACAGCCGCAGCCTCATGACTGTCAGCGAAAGTTTGCCTTTGCCCGAAAAAGATTTTAAGGCTGTTGTCGAAAATGGGAAGATCAAAAAAGTAGGAATAGAGTTTTTTGACAAGGCTGTAGCAGCCCAGCCCCTATATAAGCTTTTAAAGGAAGATTGGTTGGTTTGGCTTGACAAGATTGAGAAGTTTATAAAAGACGGAAAAGACTCTTGCTATGCCGAAAACGCCTTTAATGAAGTTAGTGACAAATGCAAAGTTTACCCTTATGATGTAGGAGACAGCCTTTGCAATGAAGTGGATGACCCGGAGGACCTGATGTTTGTTAAAGAAAAATTAAACGCTTTAGAAAATAAAACCGTCTACATGAGTTTCAGCACGGATGTAATCCACGGCGGGCATATAAAAATAATTAATGAGGCTGCAAAGCTTGGTAATTTAATTATTGGTGTTCTCTCCGATGAGGCCGTTGCCTCCTATAAGCGCTTCCCCGTTCTGCCTTTTGAAGAAAGAAAACAAATAATTGCCAATATTAAGGGTGTCCACAAGGCTGTTAAACAAGAAAGTTTAAGTTATAAAGAAAACTTAAAAAAATACAAGCCGGACTATGTGGTTCACGGCGATGATTGGAAAGAAGGCTTTCAAACAGTTATCAGGGAAGAAGTTATCCAAACCCTTAAAGAATATGGCGGCGAACTTATAGAATTCCCCTATGCCAAGGATGATTTGTATCAAAGATTAGAGCAAGATTACATGAGCCAGCTCTCTATTCCGGACATTAGGCGGGGCAGGTTGAAGAAACTACTTGCCATGAAAAACACCATAAGCATTCTTGAAGCCCACAGCGGAATAACCGGCTTGATAGCCGAGAAAACAACGGTTTATCAAGATGGTAAGGCTTATCAGTTTGACGGCATGTGGGTGTCTAGCCTCTGTGATTCAACAGCCAAGGGTAAGCCGGACATTGAACTGGTCGATATGTCTTCAAGAATCAGGACCGTAGACGATATTATGGAGGTAACCACTAAACCCATCATTCTTGACGGCGACACGGGTGGCCTTGTTGAGCACTTCGTCTATAACATTAGAACTTTGGAAAGAATCGGGGTTTCTGCAGTAATTATTGAGGACAAGACGGGCCTTAAGAAAAACTCGCTTTTCGGAACTGAAGTAGAGCAGACTCAAGACAGCATAGAAAACTTTTCAGAAAAAATCAGGGCCGGCAAGAGCGCCTTAAAAACAAAAGACTTTATGTTGATAGCCAGAATTGAGAGTTTAATTTTAGAAAAAGGCATGGATGACGCCCTAAAAAGAGCATTTGCCTATGTTAAGGCGGGCGCAGATGGGATTATGATCCATTCCAGAAGGAAAGAACCGGATGAAATTTTTGAGTTTTGTGCAAAGTTCAGGCAAGAAGACAAGATGACTCCTCTGGTTGTTGTCCCCACCTCCTTCAACAGCGTTACCGAAGAAGAGTTTTCTGAGCACGGAGTAAATATTGTTATCTATGCAAATCAACTAACCAGAAGCGGTTTCCCCGCCATGCAAGAGGTTGCGCAAATCATTTTGACAAACCGCAGGGCCAAAGAAGCCGATGATATGTGCATGCCCATAAAAGATATTCTCACCCTCATCCCGGAAGAATATTAAAAGAGGAGAAACCATGGATTACAAAGAGTTTTGCAGTACGGAAATTGTATTTGCCGACTTACAAGAGCTAAAAACAAGGCTCGAAGCTTTAGAATACAAAAATATCACTTTTGTCATGAGCGAATCATCGGCCCAAAGATGGGTTTTGCTTGACTCAATTAACGAAGTCAGGAAGAACTGTAAAAACTTGGGAAATGACTTTGTCTGGCTGAAAGATATTGCCGCAAACCCAAACCAAAGTGATGTTCTTTTAGCTTTGGAACAAATTGATTCTAAAAGAATTGATGTTATCATTGCAATAGGCGGCGGCAGTGCACTTGACCTAGCCAAGGCCGTCAGCGCCTTTTATAAAGACGGTAGCAACAACCCTTACACCGTAAGTGATATAACAAATATTATACAGTCAAAAAAATATCCCCTTTCCGGCGGAGTCGATATTATTGGAATTCCCTCAACAGCCGGCACAGGTTCGGAACTAACCCAGTGGGCCACCATATGGGACATAGACGGTCAGGCTAAATATTCCATAGACCATCCACGCCTTAAACCGGTGCAGGCCCTTATTGTGCCGGAATTAACCTATACTTTACCGGCTGATTTAACCCTATCAACCGGCCTTGATGCTATGGCTCAAGCTATTGAAGCTTATTGGTCGAAGCATACCAATCCCTTAGTACAAGACTTGGCTTTTAGAGCGGTAGAATTAGTAATGACCAACCTCAAACAGGCCATTGAAAATATGACTGATGCCAAGGCAAGAGAAGGCTTATGTAGGGCCTCTGTTTTAGCCGGCCTCGCCTTTTCACAAACGAGGACAACGGCCTGCCATTCCATCTCTTATCCTTTAACCATGTTACACAATGTCCCCCACGGACTTGCGGCTTCAATTACTCTTGACGGAGTCGGAAGGCTTAATAAGCGGCATTTTGAAAACGATGAAAAGCTTTTTGAACTTTTTTCTACATACGGTGGAATTATGAACTGGATCGATTGGGTCAGCAAGGGCGTGCAAATCATGCGGCTTTCCGCTTTTGGCATTAAACAAGAAGATATTGTCAATATTGTTGACCGAGCCTTTACCGGCGGGAGGATGGATAACAACCCGGTTGACTTGAGCAAAAAGGATGTTGAGGATATATTGATACAAGTTTTATAATACTCCGAACAGAAGATCTTAAGCGGGTGAAGAAATTGAGCTACGAAGAACTTAAAAAATTTTATAAAAATCTCGACCGTGCCCTCTTTTTAGACGCCGGCTATAAAGGCCTGGCCCAACATGACGGCCCCCTGCCCATTGGTTTTGACCAAACCATTTCGCAACCTTCTTTGGTTTTAGAGATGACTCGCCTGCTTGCACCGTCAAAAGACAGCAAGGTTTTAGAAATCGGCACCGGGTCCGGTTACCAAACGGCTTTGTTAGCCGAATTTTCCGCTGCGGTTTACAGCATTGAAAGGTTTGCTGCTTTATCGAAAAAAGCTCAAACTCGCTTGGCTGCCTTGGGTTATGAAAATGTATTTTTTAAAATCGATGACGGCAGCCAAGGTTGGCCGGAAGAATCCCCTTTTGACAGAATTATGGTAACTGCGGCAGCCGGCCAAAGACCGGAGGTTTTAATAGACCAGTTGGCCCACGGTGGCAAGATGCTTGTCCCCTTTGGCCCGCCCACGGTGCAAGAATTGCTTTTAATTTCAAAAGACCGTGACGGGAAGATCAGTGAAGAAAGCCATGGGTTTGTAAGGTTTGTGGAAATGGTCGGCAGATACGGTTGGGATTGATCTGTAAATTTGAAATTATGTTTTATAACAAAAAGAACCTGCCGGTAAAAGCAGGTTCTTTTTGATGTTTTAAGCCTTACTTGTTTGAAGAATCGACTATTACTTTTTTAAGGGTTTCGATTGTTTTTTCTAAATCTTCCACTTCTGATTTTAATCTTGCGTTTTCACTCTCCAACGCTAAATTATGGACAGCATTTACCTCTTGCTGGGCCTTGGCCCCCGAAATGTCACGCTTGTGAAGCTGAACCGCCATTGGGGAAACTTCAACTTCGGGTTTAACTGTGACGGTTTCTTCTTTTTTGACATCTTCGCTTTCTGCCAAAGCACTGTCTAATTCGTTGTAAACACCGCGCTTTGTGTAGTGAGTATGTAAGAGTTCATGAGCTAAATGACCGTTAGGTTCACCTAAATAATCTTCGTAAAAGGCAAGGATTGAAGGGTTTTCATGAGATTTTCGAAGAGTTTTTGATTCATCTTCATCATAAAGCCCCCTTAGGCGTTTGGACCTGACTTCCGGATCATCGCTCCTGGGTTGGCCACCGCCCGTTATGCAGCCGCCCGGGCAACCCATGACTTCTATGAAGTGGTAGGGTGAAGTCCCATCTTTTACATCTTGCATCAAGACACGGGCGTTTTTGAGCCCGCTGGTTACGGCTACTTTAACTTCAACCCCTTCCAGGAAATCATATTCGGGTAAGGTGTTTTCAATTTTTATTGTGGCCTCTTTAATCCCGTCTAAACCGACAATTGGTTCCACATGAAGTTTGTCAAAGGGTAATTCGCGGCCTGTTACCAGCTCAAAAACGGTACGAAGTGCCGCTTCCATTACCCCGCCCGTAACGCCGAAAATGTCCGCCGCCCCCGTTGATAAACCCAGCGGCTTGTCAAATTCGCCCTCGGGCAATTTTGCAAAGTCTATCCCCGCTGTTTTAATCATTTGGGCAAGTTCCCGCGTTGTAATAACGGCATCTACATTGGCTAAGCCGTCATTCATCATTTCCGGCCGTTCGATTTCAAACTTTTTAGCGGTACACGGCATTACCGAAACAACAAAGAGTTTTTTGGGGTCAATATCAATTTTTTCAGCATAATAGGATTTGACAACAGCCCCCATCATGGTATGAGGCGACTTGCAAGTTGAAAGGTGGCCCAGTTGTTCGGGGAAGTTATGTTCAATAAATTTAATCCAACCCGGGGAACAACTTGTAATAATGGGAAGAAGGCTTTGGCCGCCGGTCAAGGCTGCTTTCACTCTGCCAAGAAATTCCGTCCCTTCTTCGATAATTGTAAGGTCTGCTGCCCAGTTGGTGTCAAAAACATCATCAAAGCCCAGGTCTGCCAAGGCAGAAGCCAACTTGCCCGTAACGCGCGAACCTGCGGGGTAACCAAACTCTTCACCCACCGCAACGCGAACAGCCGGTGCAATTTGAACCACAACGCGAAGGTCGGGGTCATTGAGGGCTTTCCAAACTTTTTCGGTTGAGGATGTTTCTGTTAGGGCACCTACGGGGCAGACAATTGTGCATTGGCCACAAAAAGCGCAATTTACTTCGCCCAGTTCTAAATCCATCGAAGGGCCTATAACTGTTGAAAAACCCCTGTTTTGAGCGTTCAAAATATTGGTACCTTGGATTTCGTTGCAGATTGTTACGCAGCGTCGGCACAAAATACACTTTGATAGGTCACGGGTTATGGAAACAGATGAATCCAATAAGGCCGGCAAGCGTTCACCTTCAAATCGCGAAGAGTCAATGCCTAAAGTTTTACCTAATTCTTGCAATTCACAATCTTGATTTCGGCTGCAAGCCAAGCAATCTTGATTATGGTCTGACAGCATAAGTTCATACAAAACCTTGCGAGCGTTGCGAACTTTGTCGGTATTGGTTTTTACAACCATCCCCTCTTTGGCTTTTGTTATGCAGGATGCCTGCAATGTTTTGGCGCCTTCAACCTCAACAACACAAATGCGACAAGAGCCGATTGCATGAGATTTTTCTAAATAGCAAAGGTTGGGGATAAGGATGTTGTTTAATGAGGCAGCTTGTATTATTGTGCTGCCGTCGGGTGCTTGGACTGCCTTGCCGTTAATGGTAAGGTTAATCATGGCTTCTACCTCCTATCACAATGTAAGCAACGCATGGCTTCGGCTACTGCGTTTAATTTGTGGTAACCCAAAACAACTTCATCGAAGCAATCCAAGCGTTTTTCAAGTGCCAATATTTCTTGTGGGAATCGTTCATGTGCCACAATGTCATCTTCATTAACAACCACCGGGATGTCGATCACCTTGCCCTTGTTCAACTTGCCCGAACCACCCAAGAACCTGTCAATTGAGGTGGCGGCATGCTTGCCGTCGGCAATTGCTCTGATTACATCTTCCGGGCCTCGTGCTATGTCACCGCCGGCAAAAACACCCGGCATGGTGGTCATCATAGTTTTGGGGTCAATAACAAATGTTCCCCAGTTTGTGACCCCGATATCACCCTTGCTTATGAAGGGCAGGTCTGCATATTGGCTGACCGCTGTAATGACAGTGTCAACATCAAGCATAAAGTTTGTGCCTTCAATATGCTTGGTATTTCGCCTACCTTGGTTGTCAAAATCACTTATTGCCCGGCGAACACATTCAACTTTTGCAAGTTTGCCATCCGAGCCTTCGATAAATCTTAGGGGCGAAACAAGTTCTAAAATCACTACGCCTTCACTCAAGGCCTCTTCAATTTCTTCTTCATAAGCCGGCATAATGTCTAAAGTGCGCCTGTAGAGGACCGTTACACTCTTGGCACCTAAACGCACAGCTGTGCGAGCGGAGTCTATTGCAGTGTTTCCACCGCCTATAACCGCAACATTTTGCCCTCTTAAATCCACACAGTTAAACAGTTTTACATCTTTGAGGAAATCAACTCCGGGTATGACCCCCGGTAAATCTTCACCGGGTATATCAACTTTAGCCGGGAATTGAGTGCCTGTCGCAATATAGATGGCATCATAATCTTCCCTCAAATCTTCGAAAAGGACATCCTTGCCTATTTCTGTGTTGAGGATAATATTGACACCTTCTTGCTCTATTGTCTCAATTTCTTGAGACAAAACATCGGCCGGCAAACGATATTCCGGAATACCGTAAGCCAAAACACCGCCTGCCACCGCCTGTGATTCAAAAACATCAACCTCGTAACCTATGCGTACCAAATAATAGGCACATGACAAACCGGAGGCTCCCGCGCCGACCACTGCAACTTTTTTACCGTTTTTGGGTAAAACAACATCTTCGACAAAAGGTCTCTTATTCTTAAAAGCATAATTTGCAACAAAGCGCTTGAGATCACAAATGGCAACAGCTTCATCAACTGTTGCTCTGCGACACTTACTTTCGCATGGATGAGTACAAATCCTGCCACAGATTGCCGGGAAGGGGTTTTCTTGCCGAATTAGATCATAGGCATCAAAGAAACGCCCGGCGGCAATAAGAGCCAAATAACCCGGGATATTAACATTGGCCGGGCAGGTGTTTTCACAAGGTGAAATAAAGAGATCCGCACACACGCCTGCGCGACAGTATTTATACTTTATATGCTCTTCATATTCATCCCTGAAGTATTTGATAGTGCTAAGAACCGGGTTGGGGGCCGTTTGACCAAGGCCGCACATGGCGGTTTCTTGAATTGTTGTGCCCAATTCTTCAAGCAGTTCAATGTCACCTTCGCAGCCTTCACCCCGAGTAATGCGCTCAAGTATTTCAAGCATTCTTTTGGTGCCCACGCGGCAGGCAAGACATTTTCCGCAAGATTCTTCCTGGATAAAGTCCATAAAGTAGCGCGCCGTGTCCACCATGCAGGTGTCTTCATCCATGACAATCAGGCCGCCCGATCCCATTATTGCACCAAGGTCTGTCAGCGATTCGTAATCGGTTGGTGTGTTTAAATTGTCTTGGGTGACACAACCGCCCGACGGGCCGCCGATTTGAGCCGAACGAAAGCGCTTTTTGTCAAGAATCCCCCCGCCGATCTTATAAATTATTTCACCAAGGGGTATTCCGATAGGCACTTCCACGATGCCGGCATTGACAATATCACCGGCTAAGGCAAACACTTTTGTACCTTTGGATTTTTCCGTTCCGAGAGAAGCGTGCCAGCGACTTCCTTTTAATATAATCGGGGCAATTGCGGCAAAGGTTTCAACATTGTTTATAATGGTTGGCTTGCCGTAAAGACCCTTTTGAAAAGGGAAGGGCGGTTTTTGCTGGGGTTCGCCCCTTTTGCCTTCAATTGAAGCCAAAAGCGCCGTTTCTTCACCGCATACAAAAGCACCCGCACCGATTCTTATTTCAATGTTAAATTGGAATTCACTTTCAAAAAGCTTTTTGCCCAAAAGCCCATACTCTCTTGCTTGCTCAAGCGCAATGCTCAAGCGCTCAATGGCAATAGGATATTCCGCGCGCACATAGACATAACCTTCCGAAGCGCCTATGGCGTAGGCCCCTATAATCATACCTTCAATAAGGGTATGGGGGTCACCTTCTATAATACTCCTGTCCATAAAGGCGCCGGGATCACCCTCGTCGGCATTGCAAACTAAATACTTCTGACCTTTTGGGGCGTCTAAACCTGCCTGCCATTTTATACCGGTCGGGAAACCGGCACCGCCCCTACCGCGAAGCCCCGACGCTTTTACTTCGTCGACAACATCTTGCGAGCTCATTTGAGCAAAAACTTTTGCTGCGGCGAAGTAACCGTCCTTGGCAATATAGGCCTCAATGCTCTTGTAGTCAATCGCTCCGCAATTTCTTAATGCTATCCTTACCTGTTCCCTAAAAAATGGGATATCGTCAACATCGGGAATGTGAGAGCTTGAAGCCTCGTCATAGAAAGTATATTTGTCTAAAATCAGCCCGTCCCTGACATGCGAACGAATTATTTCTTTTGCAATATCGGGTGTTAACTCAGTATAAAAAGTGTTTTGGGGCTGAATAATCATAACAGGCCCAACCGAACAAGTGCCCATGCAGCCCGTCTCATAAACTTTGACATTTTTAGCAAGCCCAAGCTCTTCAAGTTCTTCAACAACAGCGTCCCCTACAAGGCCACAGTTTGAGGAGACACAGCCTGCACCCGCACAAACCAAGACACGATGGCTAAAAGCCGATAATTCCTCAAGGTAACTTAATTTGATTCGGTCCAAATCGTTTATGCTTCTGACCTTCATAGTCTCCCCTCCTTAATACTCAGCTAAGATTGCATTAATCTTGCTGGGTGTTACTTGTTTATAAACCTCATCATCTATCATTATTGCAGGCGCTAAACCGCAAGCACCGATACAGCGCGCAATTTCAAAGGTAAATTTGCCGTCTTCGGTCGTTCCGCCCAATTCAACATTTAAAGTTTTTTCAAGGCTTTCAACTATTTTTTTGCCCCCCCTGACATAACATGCGGTGCCCATACAAACCCTTATAGTATGCTTACCGCGCGGTGTAGGAGAGAAAAAAGAATAGAAGGAAACAACCCCGGCAACTTCAGATACCGGGATATCTAAAGAATCGGCTATATGGCGTTGCAAGGGCAAGGGCAAATAACCGTAGACACCTTGAGCTGCATGCAAAACTTGTATCAGGCAGCCATCCTTTCCCTTATAGTAATCAATAATCGCGTCAATTTCACCAAACTCTGTTTCGGACCCATTACAATGCTCGCAGATTTTTTCTTTTAAAAGTTCCCCCATAGTAACCTCCCCATAGCACAAAATTATTAGAGCTTTAAGTGGTGTGGAGTTATCAAAGCCCTAAAAAGCTCTTGCGGTTATTATAGCATACCATACAAATTTTTCAACAATTCTGCAAAATTTCTTTATATTAATTTGGGCAATAAGAGAAAAAAACACCGCCACATAAATGTAGCGGTGCTGGAGCTGCTAACCAGATTCGAACTGGTGACCTCATCCTTACCAAGGATGCGCTCTGCCACCTGAGCCATAGCAGCGTATGAAATTTAAAATGGCGACCCGGAACGGGCTCGAACCGTCGACCTCTAGCGTGACAGGCTAGCGTTCTAACCAACTGAACTACCGGGCCGTTTTGCTTGTGGCTTGTGCCAGGGACTTGATGAATGCAAATTATATTAGCATATCGCTCAGGCTTTTGCAAGGTATTTTACCCGCTTTTTCCCTAATGTCGGAATTTTGCAAGTTTAATCCAATCAAACCACTATATATTGTGCTATTTTCGTTAAAAGTGTAAAATTTACCCAAGATATGAAAATCTCCTTGATTTAAAGCCCTTTTTATTTTATAATTTTGGCGGGTATTGCTCCAAAGCCTTGTCTTAATAATTAATTCGATTAATATGAAGGTTGGTGAAGTCAGGTGGAACTGCTCAAAAAGCGAATCTTGGAAGATGCCGAGTTTGTCGGCAAAGATGTTCTCAAGGTTGATATGTTCCTCAATCACCAAATTGATGTTAATTTGCTTGACCAAATAGGTAAAGAATTTTATAGGCGCTTCGCCGACGACAAGGTAAGTAAAATTTTAACTATCGAGGCATCCGGGATAGGGATTGCCTGCATGACGGCGCGTTATTTTAACGTGCCGGTTGTTTTTGCCAAAAAAGGGCAAAATTGCAACATTGGTGATGATGTATACATGACCGAAATAGCATCATTCACCAAGGGCACCTCTGCTTGTGTTTGTGTTTCTAAAAAATATGTAGGCCCCGGGGACCGTATTTTGATTATTGACGATTTTTTGGCGCACGGTTCCGCACTTTCGGGCTTGATTGAAATTATTAATGAGGCGGCTGCCGATTTTGTCGGTGCCGGCATAGTTATTGAAAAAGGCTTTCAACCCGGCGGCAAGCTTTTGCGTGAACGCGGGGTCAGGGTTGAATCCCTTGCTCTTGTTGAATCAATAGGTGACGGCAAAATCACCTTTGGTTGATATTTTGAAGGAGGAATGTAGAAAATGAAAAAGCTCATGAAGGTTCTGGCAATTGTCATTTCGGCCGCTATGGTGTTTTCACTGGCAGCCTGTAACGGCTTGGGTGGTAAAGAAGAAACCACCGACGAACCCGGAACATTGGCACAAGCAGGTACCGTAGCAATCCCCAAGGAAGAAATCAAAATTGGCGTTCTTCACATCACAAGCATTGAAGAGACATCGGGTTACACTTTTGCCCACCACAAAGGCATTGTGGAAATGAAAGAAAGCCTGGGGCTTAAGGACAACCAAATCATTGAAAAAGACTGGATTGATGACAACGATAAAAAAGCTACCACCACTGCTATTCAAGAACTTATTGACGAGGGCTGCCATGTAATTTTTGCTACCAGCTTCAACTACATGGATACCATGGAAGAATTTGCAGCCAAGGATGAATATCAAGACATTGTCTTCTCTCACTGCTCCGGCTATAAGAGCAACCCCGACAACTTCAACAACTACTTTGGCCGCATTTATGAGTCACGCTATTTGGCAGGTATCGCCGCAGGCCTCAAGGCTCAGGAATTGGAAACCCCTATGTTGGGCTTTGTCGCCGCACAAGATGTTAACAATGCAGAAGTCACCGGCGGCATAAACGCATGGGCACTCGGTATTCAATCGGTTTACCCCGAAGCCAAAGTTTTTGTCAGTGTTACCGGCTCTTGGTACGCCCCTGAAGACGAAGGCAAGGCAGCACAAGCTTTGATTGACAAGGGCTGTGTTGTTCTGGGCCAACATTCCGACTCTGATGCCACCCAAACAGTGGCAGAGAAAAACGGCAAGTTCGGTTGCGGTTACAACTCAGACATGACCCCCTTTGCAAAAGACGCCCACCTTTGTGCACCCATCTGGAACTGGGGCGTTTATTATACCAAAGCCGTCAGTGAGGTTATAAACGGCGAGTGGAAGCCTGTAAACTATTATGAAGGCATGAATGTCGGTCTTATTGACCTGTCCCCCCTCAACCCTGACACCATCGCACCCGGCACCGAAGAAAAAGTAGCGGAAGCCAAGGCGGCAATTGCCGACGGTTCCTTAGTTGTATTTGACGACTCTCTTGTAGATAACAAAGGAAATAAAATTGTCGGTGAAGGTGAAGACGGAAGATTGTCAGACGAACAGATCACAGGTGGCATAAACTATTATATCCAAGGTGTTGAACTCCTGTAAAACCAAAGGGGGAAGGCTGAGCCTTCCCCTTAACTTCTTGTCTATGGGCACATACTCATATGTGCCCTTTTCATTTAGCTCAAAAGGTGGAAAATATGGAAGCAAAAAATACCGCAATACGCCTTAATTCAATATCAAAAGCTTTTGGTAGTGTCAAAGCAAACGATAATATTGACTTTGGGGTCAAATACGGTGAAATTGTTGCCCTGCTTGGCGAAAACGGTTCCGGTAAAACAACCTTAATGAATATGTTGTCGGGCATTTATCAACCCGACAGCGGTGACATTTACAAAGACGAGCAGCTAATCAATATTAATTCACCCAAGGATTCTTTTGCCTATGGTATCGGCATGATTCACCAACACTTTAAACTTGTCGATGTTTTAAGTGCGGCGGAAAATGTTGCCCTGGGCACCAAAAGAGCAAAGGGTGAAGGCTTGGCTTCACTGTCAAAAAAGATTAAGACAATCAGCCAAGAGTTTGGGCTTGAAATTGAACCTGACAAAAAGGTTTATGATATGTCCGTCAGCGAAAAACAGACGGTTGAAATAATTAAGGTGCTCTACCGCGGGGCCCGTATTCTTATTTTGGATGAACCCACTGCTGTTTTAACCCCGCAAGAAATTGAAAAATTATTTATTATTTTGCGTAAAATGCGTGACAGCGGGTGTGCAATTGTTATTATCACACATAAACTCAACGAAGTTCTGGCGATCAGTGACAGGGTCACAATTTTGCGTAAGGGGCAAAGTGTCGGGACAGTTAAGACCCAAGAGACAAATGCCAAAGAGCTGACCGAGCTTATGGTCGGCAAGGCTGTAGAGCTTTCTATTAAACGCCCTCAAGTTGAGAAAGAAAAAAATGTTTTAGAGGTTTTTCGCCTGACCGTTGGCGGACCCGACGGCCTTGATGCCGTTAAGGGCATGACTTTCAGCCTTGACGGCGGCGAGGTTTTGGGCGTGGCCGGTATAGCCGGCAGCGGGCAAAAAGAGCTTTGTGAGGCTATTGCGGGTTTAGCCAAGGTTACAGAAGGCGCAATTCTTTACAAAAAAGAAAATATTGTCGGTAAATCACCGGCTGAAATTATAAAGGCCGGTATTTCCATGAGTTTCATACCGGAAGACAGGCTGGGCATGGGTTTGGTCGCTTCCATGGACATTACCCACAACATGCTTTTAAAGTCTTATAAGGACGGAAAGCCTGCTTTGCTCAACCGAAAGCCCGCCAAAAAACTTGCTCAAACTTTAATAAAACGATTGGACATAAGCACACCCGGGGTTACAACACCTGTGCGGCAGCTTTCGGGCGGGAATGTGCAAAAGGTTTTATTGGGGCGTGAAATTGAATCCAAGCCCAATTTGCTTATCACCGCCTACCCTGTTCGCGGGTTGGATATAAATTCGTCATATACCATATATGATTTAATAAACGAGCAAAAAGAAAAAGGTGTCGCCATCCTATTTATAGGCGAAGATTTAGATGTGCTTTTGGAGTTGTGTGACAGGATAATGGTCATATGTCAGGGCGAGGTCATGGGTATTGTTGATGCCAAAAAAACCAACAAAGAAGAGCTCGGCCTTATGATGACCGGCGAAAAAATGGCGGAGGTGGCAAACTAATGACTCAAACTCCCCTTACCAAGAAAGCAAGCGCAAGTGAAGCCCCCATAAGAATTGCTAAACGCGAGGGCTTGAGTTCCCGTAGAGCAATACTATTGCGGCTTTTGACCTTTGTTATGGCAATTGTGGCCGGCGGTGTTTTCATAGCCGCCATGGGTCAAAACCCCATTGAAGCTTATAAGCTTATTTTAAGGGGTGCCTTTGTCGGCTCACAAAGAAACCCCCTGTCTTCAATCCAGGCCACCGTAATTATTTTTGTTCCCCTGCTTATTGTTTCTATAGCCCTGTCCTTTGCATTTAAGATGAAGTTTTGGAATATAGGCGGCGAAGGGCAAATGATTATAGGCGCGACTTTTGCTTCATATTTCGCAATTTTTCACAGTGATTTGCCCCATTTTGTTTTAATAGCCTTAATGTTTTTTGCCGGAGCCTTGGGTGGTGCTTTTTGGGGTCTTTTACCCACCTTTTTCAAAGTAAAGTTTGACACAAACGAAACACTCTTTACCCTCATGTTAAATTATGTGGCGATTTATATTGTAAAATACCTTGAAACACTGACAAGTTGGCGGGCCAGGGCAGGTTTTGCCAGCATAAAGCACTTTGAAGACAATGCAAAGCTTATGAAAATCGGCGGTGTTCATATCGGCTGGCTTCTGGCTCTCATATTGATAGTGATTGCCTACATCTATTTAAATCACACAAAACAGGGTTATGAAATAAGCGTTGTGGGTGAAAGCCAAGCCACGGCACGCTATGCAGGCATGAATGTTAAAAAAATAATCTTGCGCACCATGCTTATAAGCGGTGCTATTTGCGGTTTAGCCGGAATGATTCAAGTTTCGGGCATTGATTATACCCTGTCCACCGGCATGACCGGCGGTGTAGGTTTTAAGGGCATAACCGTAGCTTGGTTAGCTCAACTAAATCCCTTTGTAATGGCCTTGATAGCGGCTATCTTCTCTATTTTGGAAAAAGGCAGCGGTGTCATGCAGTCCACCTTGTCAATTTCGGCTGCGGCAACCGATGTTTTGCAAGGGATTATTCTTTTCTCCTTCCTTGGCGGTGAGTTTTTTACACGCTATACCTTTGTTTTCAGCAAAAGGAGGACCGACAAATGAGCCAACAAATTTTAAACTTCCTTTATGCCTCTATCCTGTCCGGAGCACCTTTGCTCTTTGCCACCGTTGGTGAAATTTTGACGCAAAAGGCCGGCAACCTCAACCTGGGTGTTGAGGGCATGATGTGGATGGGTGCTTTTGCGGGTTTTTATGTGGGGCTAAAAACAGACAACGCATTATTAACTATAGTGGGCGCCTTTCTTTTTGCTGCCCTGGGTGCCTTGATTTATGCTTTTTTGACAGTAACCTTAAAAGCTAACCAGAATGTAACCGGGCTTACACTCACAACTTTTGGCATTGGCATGTCTGCTGTTTTGGGTTATGCCATGACGGGTGCGGCAAGCGGTGCTCCCCGCCTTTCAGAAAAACTTTCTTCGGCTTTTTCCGCAATTCACATACCGCTTTTAAGCAAAATCCCCTTCTTTGGCCGCCTTTTCTTCCAACATAATATTTTGGTTTATTTGGCGACCCTGCTCGCTATTTTAGCGGCCCTCTATTTAAAATATACACGAATCGGCCTCAATGTCAGGGCCGTCGGTGAAAACCCGGCCGCAGCCGATGCCGCGGGCATTAATATTACAGCCATGAAATACATCAATATCATCGTCGGCGGGGGCTTGTGTGGCATTGGCGGTGCCTATATGTCCATAATAACCGCCAACGGTAGCTGGCAGCCCGGCGGTATTGTAAACGGCAACGGTTGGATAGCCGTTGCCCTGGTTATTTTTGTCAGATGGAACCCTGCCGCCGCCATACTGGGGTCTTTTATCTTCGGCGCTTTCAGCTCCTTAAGCCATTACATACCTGCCAGTTTTCTTGACCTCCCCATAGCTATTTATCAAATGCTGCCCTTTATACTGACAACGCTTGTTTTGATTATTACTTCAATCAGAAAAAACAGAGCCAGCTGCCAACCCGCAGGGTGTGGTGTAAACTATTACCGTGAAGAAAGATAAAAGCCCCGAGCTTTAAACTCGGAGCTTTTGTCACAAAGAATTTTATTTGAGCCTACCCTTGTGGTCGGGCTCAAATTTTTTACCGAAATAAAATAAAAGTTTTTTAGTTAGGGCTACCCTTTTCTTGTTTGTATGAAGCGAGTCGACACCTTTTGCCAAATCATTCACAATGGTGCTCATGGGAGGGTAAAAATCGGGTTGCATCAAAACCTTATTGCCCATAAATTTAAAACGCAAAATTCTTCTGCCTATGGTTTCCATGGGGTTTATCCAAACTTCCAGGACATTTGGCTCAAGCCAAGAGGCTGTAGCCATAACTGTGTAATCTATCGAGCCCAAGCGTATTTTGGAACTTAAATACTCACCCTCAAAGCCAAGCCTGATTAGGTTTCTCTCTTGGCCTTCACGCCAAAAAAGAGTGCAAAAGTTATCGTAAAATCTAAAGGAAAGGTCGTCAATATTGCCTGCCCTCTCTTTAGACATGTAGGTTGTGGCCAGTGAAAGCACGCTCATGGGGAAACCAATCAAGTTTAACAAGGTACTGTGCTTAAATTTTATTGTTTTGCCCGTGATTTCACTTTCCAACTCACTGCGCTTTCCTATGGGAGGGTGACTGATTTGGGCTCTTTTTTCAAGAGCCTTCACAAGCTCTTGATTTACCTTTGCTTTTGGATTTTCATCTATGAACCCTTTAGGGAAATTGTCAAAAATATATTTATGGGTTTTACCGGCTTCTATTTCGCCGCCGATGGTTACAAAAACGGCGTCATATTCTTCAAAGGCTATGCCCAATTGAGAAAACATGCCTTCGGATCTAAAAGAAGCTATGCCGTCGCCTGTTCTGAAAAAGCATAAACCGTAACCCGGGCCACGGTCGGGGCTCGCGTTTTCACCAAACCTCTCGTGGCTTAAAACTGCCTTTCTTGCCCATTCTTGGGGCACTATCTGCTTACCGTCAAAAACACCCTCTTGGGCGTAACACATAATAAATTTCGCAAGGTCTTCGGCGCCTAAATGAATCCCCCATCCGCCGGCTTCCACACCCTTGTGGTCTGTTTCCCAAAAAGGTGTCGCAATACCTAAAGGGTCCCAAAGGCGCGGTTTTAGGTATTCTGTAACACTCATGCCTGTAAGCCTAACCAAGACGGCACACAGTAAAAATATATTTTCATTGATATAAGAGTGTTTTTCACCCGGCTTGTAATCGCGCTCACCGTTAAAAAAATGTTCTAACCACTCATCTTTCGTTTTATTGGCAAGCAGGTTGGCTTTTATTCCTGCTTGCATTGAAAGCAGATGTAAAATGTTTGTGTTTTCTAAATCTCGGTCAAACTTTTTGGGGCGGTATTCGGGGAAGATATCCAGTACTTTTGTTTCTAATGTCAAATAGCCTTCCTTGATAGCAAAACCCACAGCCGTTGAAGTAACGGCCTTACTGACGGAATACATGCAGTGTGGAGCATGTGCGCTATAGGGATAACGATAACTTTCAAAGGCAACTTTGCCGTGCCGAATTATCATAAATCCGTGTTCATGAGCGCCGGAGGCTTCGATGTCTTCTATCATTTTTAATATGGCTTGGGAAGAAACTCCGACCGCTTCCGGTGATGACGCCCGCTCCAAGATCTTACTTTCACTTATCTTCATTAAAAGGGCTCCTTTAACATTTGCTTCTTAGCCAAGTTTGCAATCAGCTGTTGCCATAAGGTCAACCCCCGTGTCTAAAAGGTTTTTAATAAGTGTATCGCCTATGGCTATGGGCGCTTTAACCACTCTTGTGTTCAGCACCTTCATGCTTTCAAGCAACAAATCTTTTGGTATAGGGGCTTTGGTCCTTACGGGAACAACCGTGCAGGCACCGCCTTCAACAGCCATTGTGCTCGTCAACATACGCATGGGGCGGGTAATTTCATCAACCGCATAGGTATAGCCACGCTTGCACTGGTTGCCTTCAACACTTTTCACCTGCCCTTCCGGGTCGATTTCAACCTTTAAATTGCAACCTATGGGGCAAGAAACACATATCATATCTTTTAGCATTGCTATACCTCCAGCCTTAATATCAGTTCACTGTTAACCGGCAACTGCTCTATTATCTCTTTTTTCAAACTTATATCTTCCATTTCACCCGGTGTGAATTTCGCTTTTCTTTTACTTAAGATAATTTCATCATCCACTTCCACAAAAACCTTGGCTTTTTCATAAACTTGAGCCACCCTAAAATAAAGC
The DNA here is from genome assembly GCA_012524025.1 of Clostridiales bacterium. Taxonomy (GTDB): domain Bacteria; phylum Bacillota; class Clostridia; order Oscillospirales; family Acutalibacteraceae; genus UBA1447. The sequence continues at coordinate 27,838 of JAAYSC010000056.1, forward strand.
TTTACATCTTTATCACAGTGGACATTTATTTTTTGCGGAACAACATAGCGAACACCGTCCATCCCCTTGGTGGATATTGTGGCGGCCTCTTCTTCCAAGTTTAAAATGTGATTTGCCGCCCCCTCACCTGCCAGCTGACTTTCAAGGGTGACATAGTCAACCAAGTCGTGCACATGCAAAACATTGCCGCAAGCAAAAACACCTTTTTGGGAGGTCTCACGGCTTTCATTGACCACGGGGCCGCCGGTTATGGGGTCCATTTCAACCCCTAGGGATTGTGAGAGCTCATTTTCCGGAATCAAACCAACCGATAAGAGTAAATTGTCACACTCAACATATTCAAAACTGCTTTTTATGGGTTTTCTGTTTCTGTCAACCTTGGCGATGGTTACCCCCTCAAGGCGCTCTTTACCATGCACTTCAACAACCGTACAGCTGAGCTTTAAGGGAATACCAAAATCATCAAGGCATTGCACTATGTTGCGTGCCAAACCGCCCGAATAAGGCAGAAGCTCGCAAACCATCTTTACTTGTGCGCCTTCAAGGGTCATTCTGCGCGCCATGATTAAGCCAATATCACCCGAGCCCAAAATTACAACTTTTTTGCCGGTCATATAGCCGTCAATATTAACATATTTTTGTGCGGTACCCGCGGTCATAACACCGGGAACTCTGCTCCCGGCTATATTTAAAGCCCCGCGTGGGCGTTCACGGCAACCCATAGCCAAGATAATGGCCTTTGCTTGAATTTCCATCAGGCCGTCTGCCTTATTGACCGCGGTAACAAGGTTTGATTTTGAAATATTAAGCACCATGGTTTCAAGCTTTGTTTCAATTTTTTCTTTCTCGACCAATTTTGAGAATCGGTCTGAATATTCCGGCCCGGACAATTCTTCTTTAAAATAGTGGAGTCCGAAACCCGTATGTATGCATTGGTCCAAAATCCCGCCTAAAGATTCGTCCCTCTCAAGGATTATAATCTTTTCAACTCCACGCTCTTTTGCTTCAAGAGCGGCAGCCATACCTGCCGGGCCGCCACCCACAACAACCAGGTCATAATTGTTCATCCGACATTTTCCTTTCAAAATTAATCACAAGCTGAAACACTTTTTTGTTTTTTTGTTTTATTCAATAAAATGTTGGACTCGCCGCCAAACTTTGTAACCTCCGTTATATCCAAATTAAGCTCATCTGCCAAAATTTCTGCCACTTTTGAGCCGCAAAAGCCACCCTGGCAGCGGCCCATACCGGCCCTGGTTCGGCGCTTTACCCCGTCCACATCACGCGCACCGGCCGGTGCCCTTATGGCATCAATAATTTCGCCGTAAGTAACGCTTTCGCAGCGGCAGACTATTTGAGCATATAATTTGTTCTTTTCAATCAGTTTGCGCCTTTGTTCATTGTCCAAAGTGTTAAAGCGCACAGGCGCTTTTCTCTTCCTTGCATAATTTTCTTTGATTGATAAATCACCCAAGTTTGCCTTTGATTGCAAGACCATGTTTTCAAGATGTTTGGCCAAGGCCGGTGCTGCGGCCAAGCCGGGTGACTCGATACCCAAAACATTAATAACATTTGGGTGTTTTGAACTGTATTCAAGAATGAAATCATCGCTTTCAAGATGAGCTCGCAAACCGCTGAAGGATGTTATCATTTCACGCTGGTTGAGGTTTGGAAGTGAACGCCTAGCCTTGCGCATTATTTCAGCGCTGCCTTCCAAGGTTGTTGAAACATTGCTTTTATCTTCTATGTCATATGCTGTGGGGCCGACAATAATATTACCGTGCACCGTGGGGGTAATTAAAACGCCTTTGCCCATTTTTGTGGGGCATTGAAAGACAACATGGTTAACCAGATTCCCGGCGGTTTTGTCCAATAAGAAATATTCGCCTTTTCGTGCTGTGATTTTATAATTTTTATCGCCGAAAAGGGCGGCGATTTCATCACTGTAGAGGCCGGCGCAATTGATAATAAACTTTGCTTTTATCGATTCACTTTCGGATTTAAGCTCAAATGAGCCATCGGGCAAAGCTTCGACTTCTTCAAGTCTAAAGTTTCTTTTAAACTCAAGGCCGTTCGTAACAGCCACCTCTGTAGCGGCAATGGTCAATTCATAAGGGCAGGTTATGGCGGCAGTTGGGGAATAAAGGGCACCCAAGGCATTTATATTTATGTTGGGTTCAAGTTCACGCAATTTATCTTGGCCGATAATACAAAGCCCGGGAACCCCGTTTTTATTGCCACTCATCAAAAGCTTTGTAAGGTGCGTCATCTGCGAATCATTAAAGGCCAAAACCAAAGAGCCGGTCTTTTTATAGGGAACGGACAAGTCTTGACAAAGCTCTTGCATCATTTTTGAGCCCTGAACATTAAAAATTGCCTTATTGCTGCCGGGTTTTGAATCATAACCGGCGTGAACAATTGCACTGTTGGCCTTGGAAGTCCCCATGGCAACATCATTAGCCTTTTCAAGCAAGGCAATTTTAATGTTATATTTACTCAATTCGCGGGCTGTCAAAGCGCCGACAACCCCGGCCCCAACAATCGCTATGTCATACATAAACTAAACCTCCATAATTAATTGATAAAACCGGCCTAACTTAAGACCGGGGCTTTACAAACTTATAATTTGCTCACTTAAGGGCATATTTTTCCTAAAGTTTGGCATATTAATGCTACGCCCACCATTGGTAACAGAAAGTTCGGACAAAAGCCCCACTGCCGTCCACTCACAGGCACGGTAAACATCAATGGGGGGAAGTTTATTTTCCAAAACAGCATCCACAAAATCAGCAACCAAAAAGAAATCCCCGCCCCAGTGGCCGGCTGACTTTTCCTCTTCACTCGCTCTTTTAAAACGATTGGGCAAATATTTATCATAAAAATCGGCAAGCGGCTGCCAATTCATTTTATCACTATCCGCCTGCATGCCTTCAAACCAGACTTTATGGTCATCGCCGAGGCCACGCGGTGCCTCATAGGCCCCCTTTGTACCTTGCAAGCTGTAATATGACATATTGTGGGGGCGTTTTGACATGCAGTCCACTCTTATTTTAACCAGGGCCCCGCTTTTCATTTGGCACATTGTCAAGCTTGTATCGTCTTGGCGCAAACCCAGTTCTTTTGCCCTGTTTTGGCCGGAAGAAAAACAGGCTATTGAATCTATACGGTCTTCACCAAACCATTGTGCCACAGGACCTATGCTGTGTGTGGGATAAAAGGCACCCCTTTTACCCAACTGCCAAAAATTTCGCCAAGAAGCTTGACCGTTGCGATGAAGGAGCATATCTTCGATACAGTGCAGATATTCCCCTTCGCCAAAGTAAAGCTTGCCAAACAAACCGGCCTTTATCATTTCGGATATGACAAAATTTTGCGGGATATAGCAGTAATTTTCTGCCATCATGTAGACTTTGCCGGATTTTTCAACCGATTCTATCAGCCACCACAGTTCGTCCATGGTCACACCGGCTGTTACTTCACTCAAAACATGCTTACCCGCTTGGAGGGCTAAAATCGCTTGCGGGACATGCAGTTGCATGGGGGTTGCGATAACAACGGCGTCTATATCACTCATCAACATGTCTTCATAAATTCTAAAAACATGAGGTATGTTGTGTTCTTTTGAAATTTTTTGAGCTACTTCTTCATCCAAGTCACAAATAGCTTTAATTTCCACTTTTTCGGCTAATGCTTTAAAACCCAAGACAGTGCTCTTGCTGCGCGCCCCGACAAGGCCGATTTTCAACATCGCGATACCCTCTTTCTTAAGCCTGAAAATTAAAACTATGACCGTTGAGCCAAGATTTTTTCTTGGTAATTACGATTATCGTCAACACATACTATGGATTCAAAGCCTAACTTGCTCAAGATTTCCCCCCAACGCGGCCTGATTGATTCATGGTTTAAAACAGGCAGAAAACCAAGCCTTACATACTGCTTCAAAGCAGGTAGGCGCCAATCGTGTGTTGTCAAAAAACATTGGCCATGCCCATTTCGGCGGTGATGGTCTATAGCGGCGGCGTTCACATGTAAGCCCAGGCCCCGCCCGCGCATATCTTCACGAACACCCACCATGTGCAAGTAGGCGGAGTCTTGGTCAATTTTAAATTGTGCGGTTGCGGTGGCAACGGGGTCGTCATTCAAATCCGCAATACAGTAGATAGAATTTTTCGGGACATTGGGATCCTTGAGCATTTTTTCTTCAAAAAGCTTTTGCGAAACCTCATCAATTCCCATATCATTTAAAACGCACCTGCACCAGGCTTGGCCTTCGTCTTCCCTGATTAGGCGCAAGGTGAAGCCTTGGGGCAGCGTAAGCTTGGGTAAGTCTGTATCGGGCCTCCACATTCTCAAAGCGGGTAATTGGCTTGAATTTTCAGTCATATAATCCCCCTGTTTCGCATAAAAAGCAAAAAACTCCCTCAAACCGAAAGGCTTGGGGAGTTAATTTGGTCGGAGTGTCGGGACTTGAACCCGAGGCCTCTTGGTCCCGAACCAAGCGCGATACCAAACTTCGCTACACCCCGCCGTTTTCAACAAAAAGAAGTATATACCAAGAACAAGCGAAATGCAAGATATTTTAAATGTTTGAAAGATCTTATTTTAAGCCATAAGCTTTTCAAGGGCAGCCAATTTAACACAAATACAAAATAGTTCCATAGCCTTGCCCAGCTCTTCAAGAGGCGGGAAGGTGGGTGCAAGCCTGATATTGCTGTCTTTTGGGTCTTTACCGTAAGGGAAGGTGGCACCAGCCGGCGTTAAGGTTGCCCCGGCTTCTTTACAAAGTTGAACCGTTCTTTTTGCGCAGCCTTCCATGGTGTTTAAACTTATGAAATATCCGCCCCTGGGCTCATTCCATTGTGCTATGCCAAACTCGGACAGTTCTTCATCTAAGATACCTAGAACAAGCTCAAACTTGGGAGCCAAAATTTCTGCGTGTTTTTTCATATGTTCTTTTAAACCACGGGCATCACCGATAAAGTTTGCATGGCGCAGCTGGTTTAATTTGTCATGCCCGATTGTCTGTATCGACATCCGCTTTTTTATGGCTTCAATATTATTTTTTGAAGCGGCAAGCAGAGCTACACCGGCACCGGGGAAGGTAATTTTGGATGTGGACAATATTTCAATGGGTAAGTCCTGATTGCCGTGTTTTGAGCATTCTTGCAAAATCGAAGGCAGGCTGTCTTGCTCTTCACCCAAGTGGTGGACATTGTATGCATTGTCCCAAATAATTCTGAAATCATCGGCCGCGGGTTTTAACCTTGAAAGGCGTTCTACAACATCAGCATTGTAGGTGATACCATCGGGATTAGAGTATTGAGGTACACAAAAAATCCCTTTGACAGAAGGGTCTTTAACATGCTCCTCGATAAGATCCATATCCGGGCCGTCGTTTTTCATGGGAACATTGAGCATTTTTATGCCAAAGTGTTCCAAAATGGCGAAGTGCCTGTCATAGCCCGGCACAGGGCAGATGAACTTGACATCTTTTTGCAAAAGCCAGGGCTCCCCGCCTGAGCCGTGGGTGACACATTGAGAAATGTAGTCATACATGACATTAAGGCTGGAATTGCCAAAAACAAGAATATCAGAAGGGTCATAACCCAGTATTTCCGCATAAAGGTTCCTAAACTCATCGATGCCTTCAAGCAAACCGTAATTACGGTAGTCGGGGCCTTTCATATAATCATTTTCTATGTTTTCAAAATGCAACAAAGAAAGCGAAAGGTCCAGTTGTTTTGCGCCCGGCTTACCGCGTGACATATCTAACTTTAAGCCCTTGGCCTTGAAAGCTTGATATTGTGAAAGCAGATTTTTCTTGAGTTCTGCCATTTGCGTTTTTGTCATATCTTGGAATTTCAAGAGTTGTATCCTCCAAATTCAACAGGTTAATGAGGCTTATTTTACCTCAAAGACCCTAAATTTGCAAGTTAGAGGTGGTCTTCTCGCATTTTTCATCAATAAGGCCTACACTTTTTTGTTTTTCCATGAAGCTTTTGGCTATTTTTCTCTCAAAATTCCGCACTTCCGGTGGTTCTGGGAAAAGGTGTAACATCGCGAATGTTGGAAATACCCGTCAGGTACATAACAAGCCTTTCAAAACCTAAGCCAAAACCGCAATGTTTTGTTCCCCCAAACTTGCGCAACTGAATGTACCAATCATAATCTTCAACCCTTAAACCGCTTTCCACAATGCGTTTTTCCAGGATATCGACTCTTTCTTCCCTTTGGCTGCCGCCGATTATTTCGCCTATGCCCATGACCAAAAGGTCCATGGCGGCAACTGTTTTACCGTCATCGTTGAGGCGCATATAAAAAGCCTTAATCTCTTTGGGATAGTCTGTGACAAAAACCGGTCTTTTAAAGATCTTTTCGGTCAAAAACCGTTCGTGTTCCGTTTGCAGGTCACAACCCCATTCAACCTTATATTCAAATGCATCATTATGTTCTTGCAAAAGTCTGACCGCTTCGGTATAGGTGACCCGAGCAAAATCAAGCGTGGCAACCGCTTTTAGCCTTTCAATCAAACCCTTGTCATAAAACTTGTTGAGAAAGTCCAACTCGGCTTGGCAGTTTTCCAAAACATAGTTTATTATGTATTTCATCATATCTTCCGCCAAGGCCATATCGTCTTTTAGGTCCGCAAAGGCTATTTCGGGCTCAACCATCCAAAATTCGGCCGCATGGCGTTGTGTGTTTGAATTTTCTGCCCTGAAGGTCGGCCCGAATGTATAAATTTTCCCCAAAGCTAAGGCCATGGCCTCCCCTTGCAGCTGCCCGGAAACAGTAAGATAGGTTTTCTTGCCAAAAAAATCTTCACTGTAATCCACACTGCCGTCCTCTTTTAGGGGCGGATTGCTTTCATTTAGAGTAGTAACCCTAAACATTTCACCCGCACCTTCCGCGTCACTTGAAGAAATTATTGGCGTGTGAATATAGGTAAAAGAGTTTTCGGTAAAAAACTTGTGTATGGCAAAAGAAGCTGCAGACCTGACTTTAAAAGCCGCCATGTGTGTATTGGTGCGCGCACGCAAATGCGCAATTGTGCGCAAATACTCAAGCGTGTGGCGCTTTTTTTGCAAGGGATAGTCCGGATGCGAAAGCCCTTCGATTTCAACCTTGGCGGCATTTAGTTCAAAAGCCTGCTTTGCCTGCGGCGTGAGGATAAGCTCACCTTCAATCACCACGGCGGCCCCAACATTTAAGCCGGCGACTGTTTTAAAGTTTTCCAACTTTTCCGCTTCAAAAACAATCTGCAAAGAGTCAAACGCACTACCGTCGTTAATTTGCATAAAGCCAATTGACTTGGAATCTCTTAAAGTTTTCACCCAACCGGCTACCTTTATTGTTTTGCCTTGAAAGGCTTGCGGATTTTTATATATTGCGTCAATTAAAACTCTTTTCATGGCGACCTCCGTCACAAGTGTCATATAATATGATAATTATAGCCTATAGCAAAGAAAATTCAAAGCTGCCAAAAATCACAATTATTTGACAGCAGAGCAAGTAAGATATAAAATAAGTTGAAAATAAATAAGGTGGGTGTAAGATGAGTTTTGCCGATAAAGTTTTTATAGAAAACTGTAAAGAAATTTTAAGTAAGGGCTATTCTGACGAAGATTTTGATGTTAGGCCGCGTTGGGATGACGGCGCACCCGCACGAACCTTGAAAAGATTCGCCCTTGTCAACCGCTATAATTTGTCGGAAGAGTTCCCCATCCTTACCCTTCGCAAAACAAATTACAAAAATGCTATTGACGAAGTTCTTTGGATTTGGCAAAAAAAATCCAACGACACCCATAAGCTGAACAGCCGCATATGGGATTCTTGGGCAGATGAAAAAGGTACCATCGGCAAGGCATATGGTTACCAGCTGGGTGTTGAGCACAAGTATGCCGAAGGCATGTTCGACCAAGTTGACAGGGTCCTTTACGATTTAAAAAACAACCCCTTAAGCCGCAGGATTATGACAAACATTTACACTCACGCCGACTTAAGTGAAATGATGCTCTACCCTTGTGCTTATTCCATGACATTTAATGTTACGGGTGACAAGCTAAACGGTATTTTAAACCAGCGCTCTCAAGACATGTTGGTAGCCAACAATTGGAATGTTTGCCAATACGCCGTTTTGCTACACATGTTTGCACAGGTCAGCTCGCTCAAGGTTGGTGAGCTTGTTCATGTAATAGCGGATGCCCACATTTATGACAGGCATATCCCAATTGTTGAAGACTTGATTGAGAAAAAACCTTTTGAAGCACCACAGTTTAAGATCAATACGGGCATAAGTGACTTTTACTCATTCAAGGTTGAGGACTTTGATTTTGTGGATTATAAATTCCATGAGTTCAAAACAAGAATACCGGTTGCTGTGTGAGGTGGTAAAATGCAAGCCATTGTAGCCGTTGATAAAAACTGGGGCATTGGGTACGAAAACAACTTGCTTTTTAATGTTCCCGAAGATATGCGTTTTTTCAAAGAAAAAACTACGGGTAAGCTTGTGGTTATGGGCCGCAAAACCTTTTTATCCTTACCGGGCCAGAAGCCTTTACCTAATAGAAAGAATATAGTTTTATCACGCGATAAGAATTTTTCACCCCAAGGTGTTCTTGTCCTCTCATCTGTTGAAGATTTATTTGAATATTTGCAAGCTTATAAGTCGGATGATATCTTTATTATTGGCGGTCAATCCATTTATGAAACGATGCTGCCCTATTGCAGCCGGATATATGTTACACATTTTGAAAGCGAATCCCCTTCGGACAAATTTTTCCCCCCTCTTAACTGCCACTCCGAATGGGAAAGAACTTTTACCTCCGAAAAGGTTCACAGTAAGGGCCTGACCTTCACTTTTAACACATACGAAAAGGTCCAAGATTAAAAAAATGCCGCTTCAAGCGGCATTCAGCCTGTAGACAAAGTCCGCCTTTCGAGGTGGATTTTGTTGTATTCTAAGGGCAAAAGTGGTATAATAAAAGCACAGAAAACGTAGTAATATCAAGGGCTGGTGAGCATTTTGCTATACAAAAAT
>JAAYSC010000057.1 GCA_012524025.1 Clostridiales bacterium
ACAACAAAAGCAAAGTATAATTGTTGTGCGGTTAAGCCTGACCGCAGTCAGACTTAACCCTTGACTGCAATGAAGTTAATGATTCTTTTTGCAAGGTATATTTTGCCAACGTTTACTTGACACATACTGTTTTTTCTTGCTTATTGACCATTTACCCCAACTGTGATATTTTAATAAATAACAATTCTGACCCTTTTTCAAAAGCAAAAAGATGTATCATATATAGAGGGAAGTGTTTGCAATTAGGCTCCAGCACAAAGCATACGGTCCGGAAGCCAAAGCTCGCCTCGGGCTTTATTCGGCATTTTTCTTGGCTCCCCTCCTGCCCGAATATTTGGCACCTTTTACAACACTTGCGGGCTTTTACTATACCCTGATCTACCTACGCTCAAAGGGCAAGAAAATCACTTTTTCAGCCGGGCATTATCCGGTAATCGCTTTTTTAGTTTGGCAATTTATAGGAATACTTGGCTCGGACAACAAGGCCGACAGCTTGGTTTTCTCCTTGCTCTGGCTCTTTATGTTCCTTGGTTTTGTTTTTACTTCAAACTTAATTGATAGAGAAGACCTGCTTGAGAAAATCTTTTTTATCATCACTCTGGGAGCCGGTTTATGCGGAGTCATTGGTGTCGGCCAAATTTTTTTGTTGCATTTCGGCCATTATATTTCCCCTGCACTTACAACATTTTTCAATCCTTTTTGGGGCACACTTGATGTTTTTCTGGCCAAAGGGGCAGTTAAATACCTTTTGCCCGCTAACTTATCACAAATGTTACCCCACCGAGAGCCGGTGCAATTTGTTGAAAGAGCCAGCGCAACCTTCACTAATCCGCTCTTTTTTTCCTCTTGGTTGGTCATGGCTCTGCCATTCGCCTCCTACTGCCTTTTTTATAGCAAGGGCAAACGCAAGAGACTGATTTGCCTAATGAGCATCGTGGGCATAATCGGTGGCATAGCAGCCTCCTATTCACGCGCTCCTTATTTGGCGACTGTGGTTACAGTTTTTATTATGCTTTTCTTCGGTTGGCGCCAGGCACTTACTATATTATCTATTACTCCCATGTTTTTGCTTATTTTCCCTTCGGGGGTTTACAGACGCCTGAGGGCTATATTGGACTTCAACGACTATTCCATCACCACCCGTGGGGATATTTGGGCCGCCTGCTCACAGACACTTCGTGAGAAATGGCTTTGGGGCTTGGGCCCGGGCGTTGATAATATTAGGCAAATTTTAATTAAGCAATACGGTATCTTCCAGCCTCATGCCCACAATCTTTTCCTGCAACTCTATCTTGAGGGGGGTATTGTGGGCGGTAGCCTTTTTTCCCTCATAATCGTTTGGCTTTTTGTCGATATTATAACCATCTATACTCGCTCAAAACAAAGCAGGCCTATAGCCGTAACCTTTTTCGCATCACTCATCGGCTTTTTAGTCTGTGGTCTTACAGACTATGTCCTCTACGGGCCGAAGATTTTGCAATTTTTTATGCTCTTCATGGGTTTGGTTCATGCCGCCAAGAGGATTTATCTGCCAAAGTCCGATAAGGCTCAAACCTTGTAAACTTGTAAAAAAATAAAATTTTGAGCTTTTTCTTGACTTTTGAGTCGGGAGCTGTTATTATGGCTCAGCAATAAAGTAGGGGCATATCCTTTAGCCTTGCCTCTCACCTACGGGGTTTCGTCTGCCGTATGGTCAATACAGTTTCTAAAAGCCACATGGCTTTTTCATTGTGTTGATTTACGGGGCGGTTTGCAAAAACCGAACCCGTTTTCTTTTTCTAATTTTTATGGAGGTGTTTTATAATCAGCAAGAGAGAAACACAAATTAACGAAGCAATTCGTGACAAAGAAGTCCGCGTAGTCACAGATGACGGTGAGCAGTTGGGTATTATGTCCGCGGCCGATGCCTTGAAGATCGCTGTGGAAAAGGACCTTGATCTTGTCAAAATCGCACCCAATGCCAAACCGCCCGTCTGTAAGATTATGGATTACAGCAAGTTTCGTTTTGAACAGTCCAAGCGCGAAAAGGACGCCAGGCGAAACCGACGCACGATTGAAACCAAAGAAGTCAGAATTTCGCTTAAAATTGATACCCATGACTTTGATACCAAGGTCGGCCACGCCAAAAGGTTCCTTGCGGCCGGCAATAAGGTTAAAGTTTCAATCCGCTTTCGAGGGCGCGAAATGGCTCATCCGCAAATCGGCCTTGACAACATGGAGCGCTTCGCTCAAGCTTGCGAAGAGCATGCGGTTGTTGAAAAAGCAGCTAAACTTGAAGGCCGCCAGATGCTGATGTTCCTTGCGCCCAAGGCTGTTAAATAAAATATATTTCAAATCGCATAAGGAGGGAAAACCATGCCTAAGTTAAAAACCCACAGTGGGGCAAAAAAACGTTTTAAGATTTCTAAAAATGGTAAGGCCATGCGTTCGCATGCCTATAAGTCGCACATACTCACCAAGAAGACTTCAAAACGAAAAAGGAAACTGCGTAAGACCGTTGTTGCAGACACAACAAATCAAAAACAAATCAAGCGTTTGATTCCTTATAAATAAAAAAAAGCGAATTTTCATTAAACGGAGGGATACACCATGGCTCGTGTCAAAGGTGCGACTATGTCTCGCAAGAGAAGAAAAAAAGTATTAAAACTCTCAAAGGGTTATTATGGCTCAAAGAGCAAATTGTTCAGGACCGCCAAGCAGGCTGTTATGAAATCCGGCCAATATGCCTATGTTGGCAGAAAACAAAAAAAGCGTGATTTTCGCAGGCTCTGGATTACTCGTATTTCCGCTGCGGCTCAAACGAACGGCATGAACTATTCAACCTTTATCAACGGTTTGAAAAAGGCTGAAATTAATCTAAACCGTAAAATGCTGGCTGAAATCGCCGTTTCCGACCCGGAAGCCTTTACCGCCCTTGTTGAAAAGGCAAAGGCCCAAACAACTTAAAGTTTTACAAGACCCTTGAGGCAGGCTGTAAGGCCTGCCTTTTTCCTGTATTATAGGCCCGCCTCTTTTGAAATTTACCGCAGGGCTTGACAAGGGTGTTAATATATTTATGCAAGCTTTTTTCTATACATTATGTATGATAGCTTAAAAAGGAGCCCGTGAGCTGAACTTTATGAACTTTATTCAAAGCCGTTCAAATGACAAAATTAAACTTTTACACTCTTTACTTACTTCGGCCAAGGCCCGCCTGAAAAACGAACTTTTTGTTCTTGAGGGTGCCCGTTTGTGTGCCGATGCGGTGGGTTTTGTTGAAATTGTCGACGCCTTCTTCACCGGCAAGGCCCTTGAAAAATACAAGGCCTACACTTCGCCTGTTTTGAAAGAGGCCGGGCAGTCTCATGAAATAGCCGAAGACCTGGCGGGGCGTATTTCGGCCACCAAGGCCTCACAGGGTGTTTTTTGCATATGCAAAACCCCTTCTTTTCTTCATGATTTTGAGGCTCTTGACCCGCTGGGCAACTACCTGGCCCTTGAAAACATACAAGACCCGGCCAACATAGGTGCCATTGCCAGGAGTGCCGAGGCATTGGGTATAAGCGGGCTCATAATAGACGGCGGCTGCGATATATTTAACCCCAAGGCCCTGCGTGCCGCTATGGGCAGCAGTTTGCGCTTAAAGATATTTGAAAGTGAAGACCTGGCCTCAAGCTTAATTCCTATAAAGCAAAAAGGCTTTATAACCCTTGCCTTCACCCCTTGCGGTAACCCGGATGCTTTCAAAAGTTTACATACCCGCGCCGGCAATGTTTGCCTTATAGGCAACGAAGGTTCCGGCTTGAGCGCAGAAACTTTGAAGGCATGTGATATTGAGGTTGCCATACCCATGAAGGGTAAGGCCCAGTCGCTCAATGCCGCTGCAGCTGCGGCAATTATTATGTGGGAGCTTGTAAGATGACGGATAACTCAAAGCTTTATTGGGTCTGGTTGCAATCCGCCCTGGGCGTTCGAGCCAAGGCGGCAAAAATTTTTACGGCCTTCACATGCCCCCAAGAGCTTTATGAGGCCGGTGCTTTTGAATGGCGCATAAGCGGAGCTTTTACCCCACGCCAGATCAACCGTTTAGAAAACACTTCGCTTGACATTGCAAGGGAAATAATCGAAACCTGTCAAAAAAACAAGTGGGGGATTGTAACGCCCGCTTGCGAGGACTACCCGGTCTTGCTCAAAGACATAGACGACTACCCGCTGGCCCTTTATACACACGGTGACCTAAGTTGCCTTAAAAACAAGTTGAACCTTGCCATTGTCGGCACCAGGCATGCTTCGGCTTACGGCACCGAAGTAGCCGCCCGCCTGGCTGCCTCACTGACTGCCGCCGGCGCTCTAATCGTAAGCGGCGGCGCCCTGGGTATTGACAGTGCCGCCCACAGGGGTGCCATGTATGAAAAGGGTAGTACGGTTGCAGTTTTGGGTTGCGGCTTGGCATCCGATTACTTGGCTACAAACAAGGCCCTTCGCAATCAAATTGCTCAAAACGGAGCTCTTGTTACCGAATATCCGCCCGCTACCCCTGCCCTGGGCTCAAACTTTCCCATCAGAAACCGCTTGATTTCGGGCATGAGCTTGGGCACTGTGGTTATAGAAGCCGGTGAGCGCAGCGGTTCTCTGATAACCGCAAATTTCGCCTTGGAACAAGGTCGCACGGTTTTCGCGGTGGCGGGTGATATAATCAACTCTTCTTTCACCGGTGCCAACAAGCTTATACGCGATGGGGCCAAGCCGGTTTTTTCCGCTCTTGATATTTTGGAAGAATACGAATACTCTCATTCGCATATCATAGACTTGTCGGCGGTAAAGCCGCTTGGCGGTGAGGGTACAGTCCCCAATCCCGCTTCCGCGAAGATCTCTCAAAATCAACATGAAAAACGACCCGTTTCAAAAAAAGAAAAAGCGGCCAAAGCCAAGACCGTCCCGCCGGCCAAGCGTGACTTGCCCCCTGAAATAGGTGAGCTTGAAACTTCGGTTTACCGGGCTGTCGACCGGCAACCAACCCATATCGATGATATAATCAGAGCCAGCGGGCGTGAGCCGGCCCAAGTGCTTGTCGCCCTTACACAACTGGAACTTTTGGGCTTCATCGGTTTGACCGATGGCAAAAGGTATGTTTTAATTTAAGATGTATATAAATGCTGCACATGGATCCACACGCATTGAGATAAGGAGAAAAAAATGTCAAAATTGGTAATCGTCGAATCACCGGCCAAGGCAAAGACGATCAAAAAATATCTTGGCGATTCTTATGAGGTTATGGCCTCAAACGGGCATGTCAGGGATTTGCCCAAAAGAGTTCTGGGCATAAGTATTAAAAGTGACCTGATTTGCGGTAAGGAAGAGTCTGCCCAACATACTCACACCGCCCAATGCTATGCCTATTCTTTCACACCCCGGCAGGAAGTCGTCAAAGGGCGTGAAAAAATAGTCAGAGAGCTGAAAAACAAGGCTAAATCAAGTGAAGATGTTTTACTGGCCACTGACCCCGACCGCGAAGGCGAGGCTATTTCTTGGCATTTGTCCGAATTGTTGGGCCTGGCCCCCGAAAAGGCCAACCGTGTCATATTTAACGAAATCACCAAATCCGGTGTTACAAACGGGCTAAAGAATCCTCGTGCCATCAACATGGACTTGGTCAATTCCCAACAAGCCCGTCGTATGTTGGACAGGCTTATGGGCTATTTAATCAGCCCCTTCATTTCACAAAAAATTCGCGGTGGTCGCAATCTTTCCGCCGGCCGTGTGCAGAGTGTTGCGGTTAAGCTTATAGTTGACAGGGAAGCCGAAATAGAGGCTTTTATTCCCCAAGAATATTGGAGCATAATCGCAAAACTTTCGGCCGACAAAAGCGATATCTTTGAAGCGTCTTTGGCTTCCGATGAATCCGGCAAGGTTAAAATCGACAACAAGGAACAAAGTGACGCCTATTTGGCTCGCTTACAAGATGCCGATTATTCTATAAAGTCAGTCAAAAAGGGAACCCGCAAAAGAAGCCCCGCGCCTCCCTTTATAACCTCAACCTTGCAACAAGAAGCTTCAAGGCGCTTTGGTTTTTCGGCCGACAGAACCATGAGAGCCGCCCAACAGCTTTATGAAGGTGTCGATATTTCCGGCATTGGGACAACCGGCCTTATAACCTATATGCGAACCGACTCCCTGCGCGTTTCGGAAGAATCCAGAAACGAGGGTAATCAATATATCAAAGACAATTTCGGTGACAAGTATCTGCCGGAAAAGCCACGCTATTTCCGCTCAAGGGCCGGGGCCCAAGACGGTCACGAAGCCATCCGCCCGACCTCACCCTCATTGGCGCCGCCGCAAGTCAAGGGTGACCTCACCTCCGACCAATTTAAGCTTTATGATCTAATTTGGAAGCGTTTTATAGCCAGCCTTATGGCTGAAAGCCTTCAAGCCACCAGCAGGGTTGAAATTTTAGCTGCCAAGCCAAAGGATCTTGAAGAAGGCAAGTTTTGTATTTTCTCGGCCTCGGGCTATTCAGTGGTATTTGACGGTTTTACAAAACTTTACGAAGAACAGGGCGACAAGAAAAAAGAAAAAGACAACAAATTGCCCTCCCTTGAAGAAAATGCCAAGCTTAAAAAGCACAAGCTTGAAGCCAACCAACATTTCACCCAACCCCCCGCCCGTTTCACCGAAGCTTCTTTGATCAAGGCCCTTGAAGAAAACGGAATCGGCCGCCCCAGCACTTATGCCGCCACACTTCGAACCATAGTCGATCGCGGATATGTGCTCAAGGAAAGAAGAACCTTCAGCCCAACAGAGCTGGGTCGGGTGGTAACTCTTAAAATATTCAAGGACCACTTCCCAAAAATAGTCAATGTTAAATTCACGGCTTCCATGGAAAATGCTCTTGACGAAGTTGAACAGGGCACGGTTGCCATGGAAGATATGCTAAGCGATTTTTATTTCGACCTTGACACAACCTTAAAAAAGGCCAAGGCAGATTTAAAAGATGTAAAATACAGGTTAGAAGGCGATATCACCGACGAAGTCTGTGAAAAATGCGGTAAGCGCATGGTTAAGATGAATGGTCGCTTTGGTCCCTTCCTCGCCTGTGAAGGCTACCCCGAGTGTAAAAACTCCAAACCCTTAAAACTTAAAACCGGGGCCCTTTGCCCAAAATGCAATGCAAATGTTATAGAAAAAAGGGTCAGGAACCGCCCATCTTCCGTTTTTTACGGATGTGAAAGATGGCCCGAATGCGATTTCGCGACTTGGAACGCACCAACCGGCGAACTTTGCCCCAAATGCGGCAAGGCCTTGTTTGGCGACAAGCGCGGCAATATCAGCTGCGGCAACGAAGCTTGTGACTATAAAACCAAGGTCTCTCGTAAAAAGAAGGCCGACGAGGCTGATAAAGAGTAGTTTTATGAAAAATGTTCTTGTAATCGGTGCCGGTTTGGCCGGGGTAGAGGCTGCCTTTCAAATAGCCCGAGCCGGCATTCCCGTAACCTTGGCCGAGATGAAGCCGCAAAAATATTCACCGGCCCACAGTTCACCCGATTTGGCCGAGCTTGTTTGCTCCAATTCCTTTAAGGCCAAACGCCTTTCTTCCGCTGCCGGCATGCTCAAGGCCGAAATGAACCTTTTCAATTCCGTCTGCCTTGAAGCCGCTTCAAAATGCACCGTGCCCGCAGGCGGAGCATTGGCTGTTGACCGAGAGGCCTTCGCAAGGCTTGTGACAAAAAAGGTTGAACAAGAACCGCTCATAAGTTTAAAGCGCGAAGAAATCAAGGCTATCCCCAAAAACGGCGTTTGCCTTGTTGCGGCCGGACCCTTGGCTTCTGAAGCCTTGTCCGAAAGCATAGCCGAACTTTGTGGGCAAGAACTCAATTTTTTTGATGCCGCCGCACCCATTGTCGCTGCAGACAGCATTGATATGGATTCTGCCTTTTACGGCTCACGCTATGACAGGGGCGGCCGGGAAGATTACATAAACTGCCCCTTAAACCGTGAGGAGTATGATCTTTTCCACCAACATTTGCTTGAAGCAAAAACAGCCCGGCTCCATCCCTTTGACAGCCGCAAGGGTTTTTATGAAGCTTGCCTGCCAATTGAAGTGCTGGCTGCGCGCGGCTACGATACCCTACGCTTCGGCCCTATGCGCCCCGTCGGCCTGCGTGACCCCAAAACCGGGCACAGGCCCTGGGCCCTGCTTCAGTTGAGGCGGGAAGACAATTATGGCAAACTTTTAAACTTGGTCGGTTTTCAAACCAATTTAACCTTTCCGGAGCAAAAAAGAGTCTTCGGGCTTATTCCGGCCCTTAAAAATGCGGAATACTTTCGTTACGGTGTCATGCACCGCAACACCTTCATCAACTCACCAAATCTTCTGAAACAAGACTATTCCTTTAAGGACAGACCCGGCTTGTTTTTCGCCGGCCAAATCACCGGTGTGGAAGGCTATATGGAATCGGCCGCTTCCGGCATTTTAGCAGGCATAAACGCTGCCCGCTTTGTAAAGGGTGAAGATATGCTGACCTTACCGACGAGCAGCATGATGGGTGCCCTAACTGCCTATATCAGCACACTCGGGCTAAAGGATTTTCAGCCTATGGGAGCAAATTTCGGCATCATTCCGGCTTTAGATGAGCATATAAAAGATAAAAAACTTCGCTACCAAGCTATGGCCGACAGAGGCATAAAATCTATTGAAAACCTGCTTTAAAATCGGCGAAAGGATGTTTTATGCGAATAATTGTTGACGCTTTCGGCGGCGACAATGCTCCGAAAGAGATTTTGTTAGGATGTGCCATGGCACACGAAGAGTTTGGTGTTGACATAATTTTAAGCGGTCAACCCCGGCTTATAGAAGAATGCGCAAAAGAAAACAAAATAGATACGGGAGCCATGGAAATCTTGCCGGCATCACAGATAATGCCGGTAAGCGCGGCACCGGCTGATATTTTAAAAAAATACAAGGACTCCTCAATGGCTGTCGGCTTAAGGGCTTTGGCCCAAGGTCAAGGGCAGGCCTTTGTCAGCGCAGGTTCCACGGGGGCCCTGGTAATGGGTGCTACCTTTATCATAAAGCGCATAGCAGGTATAAAGAGGACGGCCATAGGTTCTGCTTTGCCCACAAATTCCCGACCCGTTTTTCTTATAGACATGGGGGCCAATGCAGATTGCAAGCCCGAATATCTTCATCAATTTGCGCTGATGGGCGATATTTATATGAAAAAAATCTTAAATGTAGAATGCCCGCGTGTGGCTTTGGCCAATATCGGCACGGAAGACACAAAAGGTGACACTTTGCGCCTGGAAGCCTTTGATTTTATGAAGCGGGCGGGTTATAATTTTATCGGTAACATTGAAGCGCGCGATATCCCCCTGGGCGTCTGTGATGTGGTTGTTGCCGACGGTTTTACCGGCAACATAATATTAAAGATGTATGAAGGGGTCGCAGCTGCCCTAATGGCAAATATTAAGGGTATTTTCAAGAAAAATCTTCTTACCAAACTTTCAGCCCTGGCCGTAAAAGACGGCCTGACGGATCTTAAAAACAGAATGGACTACACGGAATTCGGCGGTGCCCCCCTTATGGGGGTTAGGGCCCCGGTTATTAAGGCGCACGGCTCTTCAAATGCCAAGGCCATTAAAAATGCCATCGGGCAGGCCAAATATTTTGCTGAGCGTGACCTTATCAAATCGATAAGTGAAAGCCTTTAGGCATCACTTAAAATAAATTTTCAGTGAGGTATGTTTTATGGTTTTAGAGAGGGTCATTTCTTTGATTGTTTCACAGTTTTGTGTGGAAGAAGACCAGGTTGACGAAGATACCAGCTTTAAATCCTTAGAGGCCGACGAACAAGATTTTGAAGATTTTGTTCGTGCAGTAGAAGATGAGTTTGATATTGTTTTCAACGACGACGAGGTTTACAAGTTAAATTGTGTAGCCGATGTTGTTGAGATTGTTGAAAAAGCCATAAGAAATTTATAGTGAAGCACACTTCTCTATTCCATTGGCAAGCGGAGGGCAAAATGCCGGCTGACAGCAAATATTTGCAAAAAAAAATAGACTATAAGTTCAAGGACCGAGCCTTGCTGACCAGGGCACTTTCGCATTCATCATATGTTAACGAAAGGCAAAATGCCGGGGCCAGTAATGAAAGGCTTGAATTTCTTGGGGACTCTGTTCTGGGCTTTTTGACTGCGGAGTTTTTCTTTCAAAGCTATTCGCACTTACCCGAAGGTGAACTGACCCGTTTGCGCGCCGCAGTGGTGTGCGAGCGTTCGCTTTTTTCTTTTGCCAAAGAATTATCGCTTGGTGACTTTATTTTTCTGGGGCGCGGTGAAATGGCCAGCGGCGGCAACAAACGCCCATCAATTTTAGCCGATGCTTTTGAAGCTCTCCTGGCAGCTATTTATCTGGACGGCGGTTTAGACGAGGCAAGGCGCTTTGCCATGCGTTTTCTTGAAAAAGCCTCTAAAAAAGCACTGTCCTTCAGGGACTACAAAACAACCCTGCAAGAGATTATTCAAAAAAACCCCGAAGAAAACCTCGAATATGTTCTTGTCGAAGAAGAGGGGCCCGACCACAACAAATCCTTTACCGTTCAAGTTCACCTAAACAGCAATGTTATAGGCTGCGGCAAGGGCAAAAGCAAGAAAAACGCCGAACAAGAGGCAGCCCGTGAAGCCTTGGAACTTATGGGCCTATAAGTTTGATTTGAGGTCTTATTTTGAAAAGCAAGCATATTAATCTGGCTCTTTTTGTCCCCCATCAAGGCTGTCCGCGCCATTGTGTTTTTTGCAACCAACACACAGTTACGGGCAAGGAAGGCAACCCCCTAAAAGCTAAAGATATAGATGCCGCCGTACAGGCGGCACAGCTTGATAAAATCAGCGGCAGGGCAGGGCGGGAAATCGCCTTTTTTGGAGGTAGTTTTACCGCAATTGACCCGGATTATATGTCTGAACTTCTTGAAAGGGCTCATAAATATGTTAAGAGCGGGCTCTTTGACGGCATACGCATATCAACCCGACCCGACGCTATCGATTCTGAAGTTTGCCAAACACTTAAACGCTACGGCGTTGCTACCATAGAACTGGGCGCCCAGAGTATGGACGACAGGGTTCTTGCTAAAAACCGCCGCGGCCATACAGCGGCTCGGGTTATCGACGCCGCCCAAATAATTCACGGCTTTGGTTTTGATTTAGGCTTGCAGATGATGGTCGGGCTCCACGGCTCTTCGGGCGCCGCAGAAGCTCTTGACACGGCAAAAAAGCTGGCCGCCCTCAAGCCCCGATGCGTAAGAATTTATCCCACCCTGATTTTGAAGGAAACCGAGTTAGAAAAACTTTACTTGCAAGGCGACTATAAACCGCTACCCCTGAACCTTGCCATCGATATTTGTGCGGATTTACTTGAGTTTTTTGATAAGAAAAATATTGATGTCATAAGATTGGGGTTGCATTCTTCAACCCTCCCCCGAGGCTTTGTCGCAGGCCCCCATCACCCGGCTTTCGGTGAATTGTGTCGGTCGGCCCTTTATTTGCGCAGTGCCATGCTTGCCATTGAAAATATGTCTCGGCCGACTTCATCCGTTCTTTTAACCGTAGCCAAAAATGCGGTATCTCAGATGGTGGGTCAAGAACGCAGCAATATTAAAAATTTAGAATCCCAAGGCTATTCTTGCCGCGTTGTCGGCCGTGACGGGCTTGGCAAATATGAGGTCTTGGCATCAGCCCGGCTTTAGACTGATTTTGTTATTTGAAAGAAGAGGAATCTCAAGGCATGATTTTAAAAACATTGGAACTTCAAGGTTTTAAATCTTTTCCGGACCGAACAAGTTTAAACTTCGGTTCCGGTATAACTTCGGTTGTCGGCCCAAACGGCAGCGGTAAAAGTAATATTTCAGACGCCGTGCGCTGGGTTTTGGGTGAGCAATCCACTAAAAACCTGCGTGGCGGCAAAATGGAAGATGTTATCTTCAGCGGGACCCAGGTGCGCAAGGCCGTGGGTTTTGCCGAGGTTACTTTACGCCTTGACAATGTTGACAGAGCCTTGGACTGTGACAGCGATGAGGTAGCTGTCACCCGCCGTTATTATCGTTCGGGTGAAAGTGAATATGTTTTAAACGGGGAAACCGTCAGGCTCAAAGACATTCACGAGCTCTTCATGGGCACGGGCCTTGGGCGTGACGGCTATTCCTTGGTCAGCCAGGGTAGGATAGCCGACCTTATATCTTCGCGTTCCGGCCAAAGGCGGGAAATGTTGGAAGAAGCCGCCGGCATATCGCAATTCAGATACCGCAGAACAGGTGCCACAAGGCGTTTGGACCAAGCGGAAGAAAATCTGATACGCTTGAGGGATATTTTTTCCGAACTGGAAGCAAGGGTGGGTCCCTTGAAACAACAAAGCGAGAAGGCCCAAAAGTTCCTATCGCTCTCCGAAGAAAAAAAGGATTTGGAAATAGGGCTCTGGCTTAAAAACATTGAAAAAGCAACCTCCGGTCTAAAAGAACAAGGCGATAAACTTGCCTTGGTTGCCGGTCAATATGAATTTGCACAAAACTCGCTCAATCGCATGGAAGAAAAGGGCGAAGAAGTCATAGCCGCCGCAAGAGCCGTAACCTTGCAAATCGATCAAATTCGCCAAGATGCTTCGAATTTTGAAGAAGAGGCGGCACAGATCGACGGCCGTGTAGCCGTTGAGGAAAATACAATAGAGCACAACAGGCAGTCTATAGAACGAATTACATTGGATATGGAATCCGCTGCCGATACGGAACTTCATTTAGAAAAACAAATACAGGCAATAAATTCTGAAATTGAAGATTTAATTGAAAGCATAAGATTAAAAAAGCTTGAACTTGAAGAATCTGCCCGCAACATGAGCGGTGTCAGGGAAGAAAACCTGCGTCAAGACCAAAAGCTCAAGCAACTGTCCCACCAAATAGCAGACCTGTCCGCCAAAGCTTCCGAGGCCAGGATAGCCATGTCCACCGCCCAATCTTCAAAAGAAGAGGTCGCTTCCCGCATAGGGGTCATTGACCAAGCCCTCCTTTCCAGGGGCCATACAATTGATCGGCTGAAGGAAGAGAGGGACAAGTGCAAGCTTGAAACCGAGGATTATCGCCAAAAAGCCCTGGAGTTGGCCAACCTTGTGTCCGGCTATAAGCTGCGAGTGGATTCGCGATCGGAAAAGGCCGAGGTTCAAAAAAAAGAACTGGATAGCCTCAATTTAGACATTCACCAAAAAAACGCACGCGCCAAAATGTTGGAAGACCTTGAAAAAAACATGGAAGGCTATTTTGGCAGTGTCAGAGCGGTTATGCAGCAAGTAAAGCGCGGTGCTCTGCGGGGCATACATGGCACCGTGTCCCAGCTGATCAGCGTTGAAGATACTTACTCCTTGGCCGTTGAAACAGCCCTGGGTTCCTCAATTCAAAACCTTGTGACCGATGATGAAAATGATGCCAAAAGAGCTATCAATTACCTTAAAGAAAACCATAAGGGCAGGGCAACCTTCTTACCCATAAGCTCTATCAGAGGTCGGCTCTTGAATGAAAGAGGTTTAGAAAACAACCCGGGTTTCATAGGTTTGGCCCATAATTTAGTAAGCTGTGACCCTCGGTATGATGAAATCATAAAATCACTCTTGGCAAGAACACTTATTGTCGACAATATGGACAATGCCATAATTACGGCCAAAAAATATAGTTATAAAATCCGTATCGTCACCCTGGACGGGCAAGTCATCAACACCGGCGGGTCCATGACGGGCGGATCACGCGGGCAAAACACCGGCATTTTAAGCCGGGCCAATGAAATAGAAAACCTGCGCCACAAGGTCCAAGGCCTGCAAAAAAAGCATGACAAACTTCAGGAAGAATACAAAAGCATCAGTATTGATCTCGCGGCCGCCCGTGCCGAATCCGACGGTGCCGCAGCCGACCTTACCCGAGCCCAAGAAGACCTTATAAGAAAAGAAAGTGAACTTGAGCTCTTGCAAGGTCGTTTTGATACCGCCTTAGCTGCCAGTGAGGAACTGGAAGACGAAAAACAAAGAGCACAAAAGCGCATTGGGGCCCTGACCCAAGAAGCAGAAGACAAGGCAGAAAAAATCACCGTTTATGACAAGCAAATCGCCGAGTTTGAAAGCGAAGCCCGGAGTTTGAGCCACAACCGGCTTGAGCTTGACAGTAAGCGAGAGGAATTGTCGGAACTTGAAGCCGCTATCAACCTTCAAATTTTGGCAGCTCAAAAAGATATGGAAGCCAAAGAGGCGGCTGTGGCCTCACTTAAACGCCGTATCGATTCACACTCGGGCAGGTTGGAAGATTTAAATGACGAAATCAGCCGCATAGCCCAAAGCAGTATAGACTTGCGGGCAAAAATCGCAGAATTGCGAGAGCAAGCCGTGGCTTTGCGGGCCAGAAGTGTGTCATCCAAAGATGAAATTGCCGCCTTGGTTGAAAAAAGAAATGCTTTTGAGGCCGAGAGCACTAAACTGCGAACCCGCGAGCGTGAACTCACGGATGAAAGGGAAAAGCTGGGCAATGAACAAACGCGCCTTTCGGAGCGCAAATCAGCTCTTGAACGCCAACTTGAAGACGCACAGAACAAGCTTTATGATGAATATCAACTAACCAGGCGTGAGGCCATGGAATTGGATATTCAAATTGAAGACATGGCACAGGCACAAAGGGATTTGAATTCCATCCGTAATAAAATCCGAGCCCTGGGTTCGGTAAATGTCGGTGCGGTTGAGGAATATAAGGAAGTTTCCGAGCGTTATGAGTTTTTGGGTACCCAAATAACGGATATCGAAAAATCTAAAGAAGAGCTGATTCGCCTAATCGCTGAATTAACCGAAAGAATGGCCCTGCGTTTCAGGGAAGAATTTAATAAGATGAACATGCACTTCGGTGAAACCTTCCGCGAACTTTTCCGCGGGGGCAAGGCCGAGCTGGTTCTTGAAGATGCTCAAGATATTTTGGAATGCGGCATTGAAATCAAGGTTCAACCCCCCGGTAAAAATGTTCAAAACATTGATCTGCTTTCCGGCGGCGAAAAGGGACTGGCAGCCATAGCCTTGCTTTTTGCCATCCTGAAAGTAACCCCAGCCCCTTTCTGCATTTTCGACGAGGTGGAAGCCGCCCTTGACGAAAGCAATGTTACACTTTTTGCCAAGTATGTTCGCCGCATGACCAAGAATACCCAGTTTATACTGATTACTCACAGGCGAGGTACCATGGAAGAGGCCGACATGCTCTACGGTGTTACCATGCAAGAAGAAGGTGTATCAAAATTACTTGAACTTAAGACGGCCGAAATGGCCCAAAAATTAGGTATAAAATAAAATCCAAATATGACATTTTAAAAGGAGAACAAAATGGAAAAAAGATTTGCAATCAAAGAATATCATGATGCCGCTGCGGTAACGCGTGAACTTGACGAACTTATATCCAAACCCATCTACTCGGTCAGCCCCCAAGCCTTAAAGAGATACGAGGAAGATTATTACGAAAAAAAATGCCCCAAATCAAAGGCCATGATTGATGAAGCTGTTAAAATCATCCCCGGCGGCGTTCAGCACAATCTTGCCTTTAACTATCCCCACCCCATTGTTTTTACCAAGGCCCAAGGCCCTTACCTTTATGATGCCGACGGCAATCAATACTTTGACTTCCTCCAGGCCGGCGGCCCCACCGTTTTGGGCAGTAACCCGCCCGAAGTTCGCCAAAAGGTTATAGATCTTTTAAATGATTGCGGCCCTTCAACCGGTCTTTTCCATGAATATGAATACAAGCTGGCGAAAAAGATTCAAGACAACATTAAAACAGTTGAAATGTTTCGCATGTTAGGTTCCGGCACCGAAGCTTGCATGGCGTCAATCCGTATTGCCAGGTTGGCTACAAAAAAGAAAAATATTATAAAAATGGGCGGCGCTTACCACGGTTGGAGTGACCAGTTGGCCTACGGTATCCGAGTGCCCGGTTCCAAATGGACCCAGGCAGGCGGCGTTCCTCGCTACATTTTTAAACACATTCAAGAGTTTTTCCCAAATGATTTAAAAGATTTGGAAAGAAAACTCAAGGCCAACAAGTTCAAGGGCGGCACCGCCGCAGTTATCATTGAACCTGTCGGCCCCGAAAGCGGGACCAGGCCCTTGGACTTCAACTTCAACAAGGGTGTTGAGGAACTGTGCAGAAAATACGGTGCTCTTTTAATCTTTGATGAAGTTGTCACAGCCTTTAGAATCGGTATGAGCGGGGCTCAAGGCTATTTCGGCGTTTCACCCGACCTTACAATTTTCGGTAAGGTTGTGGCGGGTGGCTACCCCGGTGCCGGCGGAGTCGGCGGTAAAAAAGAATACATGAAATACCTTGCGGCAGGTATTGCCGGCGGGGGCAAGCACCAAAAAGCCTTGGTCGGCGGCACAATGGCAGCCAACCCACTCAGCTGCGTTGCCGGTTACTATATGTTAGATGAAATGGAAAAGCAAAATGCTTGTGAAAAAGCCGGCCTTATGGGTGACCGTATGACTGCCGGGCTCAAAGAGTTAATCAAAAAATACAATCTTCCCTTTGTCGCCTTCAACCAAGGTTCTATCTGCCATCTGGAAACAGTGGGCACCATGCACTTTTCAATTGATTGGAAAAAACCTTGGACTATTCCGTCAGTGCTCAAAGAAACTTCAAAACGCAAAACAGAAATGGAGCACATGGGTGCCGCCTACATGGCAGAAGGTTTGGTTACTTTGGCAGGCAGTCGTCTATACACCAGTGCCGCCTACACACCCGAGTTAATCGACCAAGCTCTGGAACGCTTTGACAGGGTTTTTGCCAATGTGATACAAATAGAAGAGTCAAAATAGACAGGAGCCTTCTTATGGATATAAAAACCGCAAGACAAGAAGTCATAGATGCCGGCAACATGTTGGTTGAACGCGGGCTGACCTCGCGTACCTGGGGCAATGTCAGTTGCAGAATTGACGAAAAAAGCTTTGTCATTACCCCCAGCGGCAGGCCCTATGCCACTTTAACGGCAGACATGTTGGTTGAGGTGGACATTGAAACACTCAATCACAAGGGCGAACTCAAACCCTCTTCGGAAAAAGGTGTCCACGCCGCCGTTTACAGGGCCAGGCCCGAGATAAACTTTGTCATTCATACCCACCAAACCAACGCTTCCGCCATGAGTGCCTTGGGCAATGCCATAAAATACATACCCTCTTCCATGATGCCCGTTCTGGGCTCTATAATTCCCTATGCCGAATATGGCCTTCCGGGTACCGGCAAGTTAAGTGCCATGGCAGGGGCTGCCTTGAAAAATTCTGATACCAGGGCTCTGATTATGTCCCACCACGGTGCCCTCTGCTTTGGTGAAGACAGTCTCAAGACCTTTGAAAGCGCAAGCATGCTCGAAGAAGTAAGTGCGCTCCAGCTCCTAACCCAATTTAAGAAGATTTATGACTTGGAAGCTAAAGATTTAGCCGAAATGGCAAGGCTGATTGACGCTGAAGAAAACTCAAAAACTGCCATTTCCGGAGCCCGTGTAACCAGTGCCCGCCAAGGCGATGGTTTTATCCTTGAAACACAAGAAGGCGAAAGCCTGACGGTAAATCTTCAAAACGGCCAATCTCAGGGAGCTCAAGCCTTGGCAGACGAAGCGGATTTGCATCGGGCCGTCTACCTGAAGCGTCCCGATATAAACAACATTATCCACAGCTATGAGGCCGAAATTTTAAGTGTTTCAAACTTTGGAAAAAACTTAAAGCCCCAGCTGGATGACTTTGCCCAAATCGTCGGCATTGACTGCCCCTGCGTGCTAACAAACCCTGCTAACAAACGGGACTTTCACAAGAGTTGTCTAAGGGCTCTCAAGGGGCGTAACGCTGTCTTAATTAAGGGCAAGGGGGCCCTTTGCTGCGGTGCAAATGAAGATGACAGCAAGGCTATTGAAGAAATTACACAAAAAAACAGCCTGGCCTTCTTGGGGACCAAGCTCTTCAATTTCTACCAACCCATAAAGCCCCTTCATGCCAGGCTCATGCGTTTTGTCTATCTCAAAAAGTATTCTAAAGAAGCCCAAAAATAAGGCCTGAGCCGAATAAATAAAACTTCCCCCTAATGCTTTTTTGCATTTTGGGGAAGTTTTTTATTATTAGACCAAATTTTTTTGCTGTTTCCAAAATTCGCTTTTCATGTTTTCAGAAGAATTCGCTTATAGGGGCGATTAGTAATCGGCCGACAAAGGGATTGCCGGAGGCAAATTAGCATAATAAGCTAACTTGCATCGCTATTTTCTTGCTGGCTCTCATTGCTCTTATCATCGTTCTTACCAATACGCGATATTTTACTCAGCACTGATATGCCAATCACGATAATAACAGCCTGTAAACCTGCAATAATCCCTAAGGATAGTTCAGCTGCCTCAGAAAAAGGAATAAGAAATACGATGTAACCGACAATAACAAATGCTACTATTGAAATTAAGATCATACGGTTCCTCCTGTTCCATTTTTACCAAAAACAGTGCCATGGTATACATAAGCAATACTAATGGTAAAATTCTCATAGAAATATCCGGTACAATGTTGTTCATCCATTCCTAATCTAAATTTAATGCCAATAGATAAGCCAGAACCACTAAGCGAGTACGAAGGTGTAATGTTAATTGTTGTGTGTCCATAAGATGCATCGATGTATAGCCTCGACTTATTACTACGGTTTGTTAATTGAAAAGTACCATATCCGGAGTACGCAAAGTGTGTTAAATTACCGTTGCTATCTTTTAATCCAAGGACAAAACTGGCAGAGATGCTGTTTGGCTTTGAAGTTGAATAAACCCAAGACACAGTTTGTGAATTTGTTGAACCGTTAGAGTAAATAGGCGATAAATTACAGTATACTTTGTCCGAAGCTCTTGAATAATATGTGAATTGTGAACCTGTTGATGAAGCGAAAACTACAGCGACCATATCCACAATTGTGAAAAATGGAATGCGACTCCATGACCAGGAAAATTTCATATTTACATAATACATTGTCGAACCGGCTTCTATACGAGAACCGTTAGATTGATATCTTAAGATAGATGTCATTGTTGAGGTTGAAATATCTCGCATCACATTTTCCGGGATTTTTTTCATGCTTGCTGCTTGCCTTAAAAGCACAATTTCTTCAGATGTATAACCATATGAACGTAATACTTCATTGTCAAGTTTCGCTCTTTTACGAATTTCGTCATCATATTTGAATTTCCTAATCTCATTGATTTGTGCATGTGTACAACCCATTTACAACAAATCTTCATTACTCATACTAGATATTTTTTTATATTCATCCCATTCGTTTATTTGTTCTATTTCTTGAGTCTCCATTGCACCTGCTGCCGAAACGTTTATCGAGAACAAAGAAAAAAGCAATGCAATTACTATAATAATTGAAAAAACTTTTTATTGTGATTACTCATAATTCGTCTCCTTTTGTTAAGTTTTAAAGAAAGCTGATTACTAAAACTAATACCAAAATGAATCGAACTAACATATAGTTACCACATTGGAATCACCGGCCCTTTCTGTGTTTACAGCAAACTTTGTACCTTATAATACTTCACATCCTTGCTGTAAGAAGTAATCGTCTCGCTATGTTGCCACTATACACTTTATAAACCGCGTTATTGAGCGGCCTCAAATCAGTCAATATAAACCCTCTATTATTAATCGGTAATTACTATGGCCTTATGTTACCAAAAAATTTTTCCTTTGTCAATCCTTTTTCGAGCGTTTTCGCCAAAAAAGCCGCACCGTCTAAAATCGACGATACGGCTATAGGAAACACTTATGAATTTTATTTTATATTACCGTT
Organism: Clostridiales bacterium; assembly: GCA_012524025.1. Taxonomy (GTDB): domain Bacteria; phylum Bacillota; class Clostridia; order Oscillospirales; family Acutalibacteraceae; genus UBA1447. The sequence continues at coordinate 19,839 of JAAYSC010000057.1, forward strand.
TTTATCACAGGACACATCCATGCTAACATTATTGGTTTCTCTTACTATAAACAAAAACTTGCGAACAAATTTTGCATTTCCAATTGCAGCGATAGCAGAATGGTGAGAAGAAGCAGATTCTAAAGACCAAGGACTATTTACTGAGTATGTGTACCAATCGTTTGTGCAAGTTGAGCTAACTCCTGGATTTATGGTAAAGGTGCCATAAATATAAAACTGCCAATTCATTTCCCCATCTTTGGTGTAGGAGGTCTTAACTTTATACGCTGTTTTGGAATAAACTGTTCCATAGGTTTGAATAGGATTTACAACTTCCCCTATCCGTGTTTCGATAAACCCTCCATCTTTAAGATATTCAATAGAAGATAAGGGAAGATCTGAAAACTTTGAACTAATAACCCCCTCAGATGCAGATGCGCTTGTTGAAAAATCCCCGAAAGAAGCGCCAAGAATCACAACCACCAAAAGAAAACTGATAAATTTTTTCACGCTAAAACTCCCTTTCACTTAATATATAAATCCCTGTTGAGTATCAACAAAACTTGTAGAATGGCCTGCATCTTGCAAGATAGCTCCGATGGCTATCCCAATACAAAGCACTAAAATAGCACAGAGAACAGTAAATAGTATTCTTCTTCGCCTCATCTTCTTGTATTCAGACAACAACATTTCCGTGTCCACATCCAATAAGTAATTCTTTGCAATTTCTTCAGGAGTTCCAAAAACCTCTGCAATACTGTTTTCAGACAAGCTTCCTGTCTCAAAAGCTACTTCAGCTTCATTCTTGATTTTTGATAAAATATCTTTTCTGATTTTCGGGGGACAGAATAGACATTTTCCAACTTGCTTCAAATATATTTCAATTGCGCTGCTATATGACATGTTGGCCTCCTATTTAACTAAAAAATCAATAAGCAAATCATTGATAAAGGATAAAGCCTTGCGCTGTTCTTCCAAATAATCGCTTCCTGCTTGCTCAAGGTGATATATGTTCGTTTTCCTATTTTCTTTGGTTATTAATTCTCGGCTCGTTACTAAACCCTTTTTTTCAAGCCTTTGAAGGATAGGATATACAACAACAGTAATAACGGGATACTTCCCTTCGCTTCGGCGGACAATCTCCATAGCCATTTCATAAGCATACATATCCCTATGCTTAAGTTGAGCTAAGAGAAGCAGTTCTAATGTCCCCCTTTTTAAATTATCAGATACCATTTTGCACTATCACCTATACTTATAATACACATCAATTATATATCAATTATTAATCTATGGTAAGTATTGTTTCAGAGTTTCTTAAAAAAGTCAAGAGTCATCTACTCCCTACCGAACAAACTCCGGTTCAAAAATGTGTTCTTCCATTATCATACAGCCAAACATTATCTTCAAATGATTCGACGGCTCAAAGGCGTTGACACTTTTGAGCCGTCCTTTTATAACTCGTACAATTGCTTCATACGGTACAGGTCACGGCGGGTAACCCTATAACATTAAACATTAGATGTTTTCTTGGCCAACTTGGCCGACTTCTCTTTCAAGTTCCTCCTGCAAGGCCCTGCGCTCCAAGAGTTCCCTTTCTACCTTTTCCTTCATTTCTGCCGGATAATCTATGGTGGCAATTGTCAGCAAGTGCAGTACAATCCCCACAACCGGCCCCAACATGAAAATCGGCCACTGCCACTTATAGAAGACGGAAGGTTGCCCGCTGACACCCAAGGCGGCATCAAAGCCCAGGCGCCCAAGAATAAAGCCGTTGATTAAGAGGCTGATGCTGCCTGTAAGCTTGCTCAAAAAATTTTGGAAGGCGTAGGAAATGCCCTCGGTACGCTTGCCCGTCTTCCACTCGACATAGTCAACCGAGTCACACCAAAGTGAGGTCTGGGCTATCTCCGAAGCTCCGTCGGGTATGCTGGCCAAAGACTGGAAGAAGGCAGAAAATGCAATCCTGCCCGGGCTGGTAAAGCCTATGAAGAAGGCTATTATTCTTGACAGGGCAACCGAAGTTTTTGCTATTAAAACCGTTCTTTTGGCTCCGCCCAATTTTATCGTAATCTCTTTAGCCATGAACTGAGTGAAGGCATAGGGAATGCCTGAAAATATCCCGTACCAGAACATAAGCGATTCACCGTTTAACTCAAACCTGCCAAAGTTAATCGTGCTTACCCCATATTTGAAAAAATAGATGGCAGGTATAACAGGGCTCAATGACCCCAAGACCCTGGCCAGGGAAATGGTCAGCAAAACCTTATTATGGCGTACAACCATCATGCCTTCCCAAATGGAATCTTCGGGCTCCTTGCCGGCCACCCTTTCCTTGGCCCCGGCAGCAACCATAGATAAGATCTGACCGCCGAATCCGAAGACAATTCCGCCCAAAAGAAAAAGTTGGGATTCGGTCAGACCCAAGCTTTCTTTGGCCCCCAGAATAAGAGGAAAGATAGCTATGGGGGCGCCCCCAAAACCTGCACCTATTCGGGCCCACTGGGCCATCCTCAAATGTTCCGAAGAGTGGGGTGAGGTCATTGAAAGCATACCCCATAGACCCACATCTTGGAAGGAATAAAGAGTATCCCACAAAAGATAGATAATTAGGAAATATACAATGGCCCCAAGCTCACTAAAGCCGAAATTTACAAACATCAGGGCAGATAAAACAGCGATGGGAATGGGAAAGTAGAGCAAATAGGGCCTGAGCTTGTTACCGGGTGCACTTTTTCTTCTATCAATATAAGCACCCACCACGGGGTCATTAACGGCATCCCAAGCCCTTGCAATCCCGGTAATGATACCGACTTTTTCGGCACCGATTTTTAAGATCACATTGCAAAAATAAAACAGCCAGCCTGAAATAAAGCCATAGGCCGCATTTTGCCCGGCAAGCCCGGCGGCATGAGCAAATAATTCTCTGTTGGGGATATATCCTTCCTCAGCTTCTTTGGAAAAGAAAAACTTAATAGGATTTTTCAAGGCCCTAACCCCTTCTATTTTATATTTTTACAGTTTATCGGGCAGTGCTCTTTTGATAGACCTTCACATAATCCACAATAAAATCGGTGCTGAAACCGGGCTCTTCCGTAACTTCCCCGCCCGGTTCAAGTGAGAGTATGACATATTCCAGGCCCTTCGAAACACCGTCTTTAAAGTCGGACCTAATGGCTTCGATACCGTTTATGTAAAATATATATTCTTCATCCGTCCATTCAAGGCCATAGGTGTTATATTGTGTATAAGGTTTTTTAACCTTGAAATTTCCCAAGCCTTCGGACTTCAATCCGTCACCGTAACCGCCGACATGTATGTTTAGGGAAACCGAGTCACGCATAAATCTTTTGTCATAGTTGAAGGCTTCAAAAATATCCACTTCGGACCCGCCTATACCGCCGCTTGATGCTTCTTCACTGGACATAGCGGGCGAATTAAGCCAAAAAGCAGACCAAAAGCCACCCCCGCGCGAAGCTATGCAACGGCACTCGAAATAACCGCTGGTAAATTCTTCAACCGTGCGTATCATACCGGCATACCAAGCCGGACCATACTCGCCGTCCCTGTACTCGGCGCGCATTATTAGGTTGCCGTCTTCTAAAAACACCTGGTCGGGCGACATATAGGCTGCCCGCCGAGGCCCATTGCCCCTATAGGCCCATTTGCTTAAATCCAGTGTATCGCCTTCAAATTCGTCTTCAAAAACAAGTTCGTAACCGGCAAGGTTGAGCTCTTGCCCCCTGGGGGTCTGTGCCGTGTCAAAAAGGGCTACGCCCAACATTTCGGCAATAACAATCAAGGCCACAAAAAGGGTTTGTAGGGCTCTGATTTGCCTGGGTGCAAAGATTTTTTCAAGCAGTTGCATACTAATCCTCCTAAAATTTATTATATTTATGACCGCACGGCGGTCTCGGCAACAAAATAATAAAAAAGGAGCGGCAAAGCCGCTCCTTTCCCTATTTAATCAAGCTTTCGCCCGTCATTTCTTCGACCTGTTCAAGGCTCATAATTTGCAACAAGCTGGGTGCTATATCACACAGGCGCCCGCCTTCCTTAAGTTCACATGGGTAGCCGACAACAATGAAGGGGACCGGGAAGGTTGTATGGGCCGTGAAGGGCGACCCGTCATCTTCGCACATTTTGTCCGCATTGCCGTGGTCGGCGGTAATTATGCTGACACCGCCCTTTTTATCAATGGCTTCAACAACCTTACCCACACAACTGTCAACCGCTTCAACGGCTGCTACCGTCGCTTCCATAATTCCCGAATGGCCCACCATGTCGCAGTTGGCAAAGTTTAAAACGATAAGGTCGTATTTATCGCTTTCAATCATCTCAACCGTTTTGTCTGCAACTTCATAGGCGCTCATTTCCGGTTTGAGGTCATAGGTCGGAACATCGGGCGAGTCTATCATTATTCTGTCTTCACCCGGGTAAACGGTTTCAACCCCTCCGTTTAAGAAGAAGGTAACATGGGCATACTTGGTGTATTCGGCTATACGCAATTGTTTCAAGCCGGCCCGGCTGACAACGGCACCCAAGGGCATGTCTACATTTTGTTGGTCAAAGGCCACATGGACATTGGGCATGGTAGCATCGTACTGAGTCATGCATACATAATAAAGGGGTAAGCGCTCACCGCGGTCAAAGCCGTCAAAGTCATCGTCAACAAAAGCTCGGGTAATCTCCCTTGCTCTGTCGGGTCTGAAGTTAAAGAAAATCAAGCTGTCATTGGCTTTTACCGGCCGGGCGTCGGATGCGACACAGGGGATTATAAATTCGTCCGTAACCCCGGCTGCATAAGATTCTTCCATCATGGCCACGGCATTTTCAAAAACAGGTGCGTCAAGGGCTGTCATTGCCCTATAGGCTTTTTCGACACGCTCATAACGCTTTTCCCTGTCCATGCCGTAATAGCGGCCGATTACCGACGCTATTTTACCCGCCCCTATCTCCCTGGCCTTTATTTGCAATTGAGCTATATAGTCCCTGCCGGAAGTTGGCGGAACATCTCTGCCATCCATGAGGCAGTGGATGTAAACATCTTCCAACCCTTGTTTTTTTGCAAGTTCCAAAAGGGCGTAGAGATGGCTGTTGTGGCTGTGGACACCGCCGTCTGACAAAAGGCCGCACAGGTGCAAGGCGGAGCCGTGTTTTTTACAATTTTCAAGGGCTCCCGTCAGGGCCTCGTTTTCAAAGAAATCGCCATCGTCTATGGATTTTGATATTCTGGTCAATTCTTGATAAACTACACGGCCGGCACCGATGTTTGTGTGGCCGACTTCACTGTTACCCATCTGCCCATCCGGCAAGCCGACATCCATGCCGGATGCACCTATATAGGTATGGGGGTTGGAAGCCACAATTCGGTCAAGATTGGGTTTTTGGGCCGCTTTAACTGCATTGCACTTGTCGCTCGGGTTATGGCCGTAACCGTCCATAATGCAAAGTAGATATGGTTTTTTTTGACTCATTGTGTATTTAGTATCCTTTCAAGAACTTGGATAAAACTTTTCTTACTGCGATGCGGCCGCTACAACGGCGGCAAACTTTTCAGCCACAAGAGAGGCGCCGCCTATTAGACCGCCGTCAATATCGGGGCAGGCCAAAAGTTCTTGGGCATTGACTTCGTTCATGGAACCACCGTATTGAATAACAATTTTTTCTGCTGCGTTTTTGCCGTAAAGCTCTTCTATCAAGCTTCGAATAAGGGCATTTACTTCATTGGCCTGTTGGGGTGTTGCGGTAAGGCCGGTGCCTATTGCCCAAACGGGCTCATAGGCAATTATAATATTTTCAAGCTCCGCTTCGGTGACATCTTTGAGCGCTAATTTTGTCTGCATACGAACAACTTCGGCCGTGATATCATCAAGCCGCTCTTCTTTAAGTTCACCCACACAAAGTATAACTTTGAGGCCGGCGTCCAAGGCTGCCCTTGTGCGCTCGCGCACGCTTATATCCGTTTCACCGAAATATTGGCGGCGCTCGCTGTGGCCGATTATTACATAAGGCACACCCATATCTTTTAACATAAGTGCCGACACTTCACCGGTAAAGGCCCCGCTTTCTGCCCAATGGCAGTTTTCGGCACCGATTTTGATATTTGACCCTTGGGCGGCATCCAAGGCAGCCTGCAAGTCAATGTAGGGCACACAAAGCACTACCTCGCAGTCGGCCCCTTCAACCAGGGGTTTGAGTTCTTCAATCAGGGCCTTGGTTTGGGCCGGGGTCTTGTTCATCTTCCAGTTACCGGCTATGACCGGCCTGCGCAAAGTTTTATTCATTACTATAAGTCTCCTTCATAAAAACCCGGGGGATTTTACGCCCCGGGGATTTTTGTTTTTTTTACTTTTCGTCCAGGGCTGCGATACCCGGCAGCTCTTTGCCTTCCATAAATTCAAGCGAGGCGCCGCCGCCGGTTGATATGTGGGACATTTTGTCGGCAAAACCAAGTTTTTGCACCGCGGCTACGGAATCGCCGCCGCCTATGACAGAAACAGCACCCGAAGCGGCCACGGCTTTGGCCACGGCAACCGTGCCCGAGGCAAAGGCGTCCCATTCACAGACACCCATGGGCCCGTTCCAGATAACCGTACCGCTGCCCTCAACTGCCTTGGCAAAAATTTCTTGTGTTTGGGGCCCTATATCAAGCCCCATCCATCCGTCCGGTATTTTGGCCGAATCCACTATTTGAGTTTGGGTGTCCGCCGCGTATTCCAGGCCCACCTTATTGTCAACCGGCAAGAGGAAATTAACGCCTTTGGCTTCTGCCTTGGCCAACATTTCTTTGGCCAGGTCAATCTTATCGGGCTCGCAGATGGAAGTACCCACCGTGCAACCCTTTGCCACAAAGAAGGTGTAGGCCATACCCCCACCGACGATCAAGGTGTCGACCTTGTCGAGCAAATTATTTATGACACCGATTTTGTCGGAAACTTTGGCTCCGCCCAAGATGGCAACAAAAGGCCTCTTGGGATCTTCAAGTGCACCGCCTATGAATTTAATTTCTTTTTGAATTAAATAGCCGCAAACCGCGGGTAAAAATTTTGCGACACCGGTTGTGGAACTATGGGCCCTGTGGGCGGTCCCAAAAGCGTCATTGACATAAACTTCGGCCAAGGCGGCCATTTCCTTTGAAAGTTCGGGGGCGTTCTTGGTTTCCCTCGAATCAAACCTGACATTTTCAAGCAGCATTATATCGCCGTCTTCAAGCCCTGCTGCAAGGGACTTTGCGCTTTCACCGACAATGTCTTTGGCCATTTTAACTTCTTTACCCAAAAGTTCGGACAAATATGCAGCCACGGGTGCCAGGGAAAAGGCTGCCTCAAAACCCGTGCCGGCAGGCCTGCCCATATGGGAGCAAAGAATCAGGCGCCCGCCTTTTGAAAGCAAGTATTCAATTGTGGGCAAAGATGCCACAATCCGCTCGTCACTGCTGACGCGGCCGTCTTTCATGGGCACATTAAAGTCGCACCTGACAAGCACGCGTTTGCCTTTGACATCAATGTCTTCAATAGATTTTTTGTTTAGAACCTTCATATAATAAAACTCCTTTACATTAATGTATGCACACGGAAACATTTTAATATATAGCAACATTTTTTGCAAGCTGCGCCGGGCTGAAGTAAGTGTCAAGTAAACATTGGCAAAATATTCCATGCGCTAAAAAATCAGTAAAAGCTTTGCAATTAAGGGTTACGTCTGACCGCGGTCAGGCTTAACCGCACAACAATTATGCTTTTGATTCCCT
>JAAYSC010000058.1 GCA_012524025.1 Clostridiales bacterium
AACTGAAATGGTATAATTTCTGCATGAAGACTCGACTCCTTTTTTGGGAGGTATTTGTTTTGACGTAGAACATTGTACCACCAAAGGTTTCGGGTCTTCAACTTTCATTTAAGTTTACAGTACGATGACAAGGAAAGGGAGGCAGAAAATGAATCAAGATAAAAACAAAAGAGAAAACAGAAAAAACGCAATAAAAGAAATGCTCAAACAACTGCACCTGGGTAAAAGCGTGGACGAGGTCAAAGGTTTGTTTTCACAAACATTCGACGGTGTTTCGGCAGGTGAAATTTCCGCAGCGGAACAAGAGCTTATAAACGAAGGTATGGCAGTTGAAGAAATTCAAAAACTTTGTGATGTTCACGCAGCTGTTTTCGAAGGTGCGGTTGAAGAGGTTGAAGGGCCGGTTGATTATACAAAGGTGGCAGGGCACCCGGTTAATGTTTTAATTTTAGAAAACAGGTTTCTACAAGAAATCATAGGCAAGAAAATCAGGCCTTTTATTGTAGACGGCTTGGCACCAACGGCTATAGGAGCACTGAAAGCCGGCTTGGAAGCATTAGCCGAGATTGACTTGCATTATTCACGCAAGGAAAACATTATTTTCCCCTACATGGAAAAATACGGTATTACTGCCCCACCGCAAGTTATGTGGGCGGTTGATGATGAAATCAGAGCCCTTATCAAGGCAGCCTTGCATCTTATTGAGGGTGGTGCGTCAACCGAAGAGATTGCAGCCAAGTCGGGGGAAGCCGCCGATCAGGTTGAAGAAATGATTTATAAAGAAGAAAGTATTCTCATACCCATGGTTCTGGAAGTGTTCAACCAAACCGACTGGGCAGAAATTGTCAAAGATAGTGCCCGCGAAGGTTACTTGATTGACAATGTGCCGCCTTGGCAGGCCGCTACAGCGCCTCGGGAAGAAGAAGCGACCATGAGCGATTGCGGTAAGATTGTACTGCCTACAGGTGAATTTAAGCTAAATGAACTTGAACAGGTATTAAACCACCTGCCTTTTGACATAACTTTTGTTGACAAGGATGATATTGTAAAATACTTTTCGCAAGGTAAAGAAAGGATATTTGTCCGCACAAAATCAGTTATAGGCAGAAATGTTTCAAATTGTCATCCACCCGCCAGTGTTCATGTGGTTGAAGATATAGTAGCTGATTTTAAAAGCGGTAAAAAAGATCATGAAGACTTTTGGATCAACATGGGTGATGCCTATGTCTATATCCGCTATTTTGCACTTCGAGACCAAACCGGTGAATTTTTGGGTGTTGTAGAGGTCACCCAAGATATTAAACCTATCCAGGCCATCACCGGCGAAAAAAGATTAATCCAAGAATAAAATTTGGAGGAATTTGACATGAAAGCAAGTATTGACAGAGACGGTTGTATAGGTTGCGGCCTTTGCGCCGATATTTGTCCTGTGGTTTTTGCCATGGATGACGAAGGACTGGCCAAGGTTATTGTTGATGAAATACCCGAAGAGGCCGAAGGCGACGCCATTGAGGCAGAGCAATCATGCCCGGTTTCCGTAATAAGTGTCGGATAAGCTTCAAGCTTTGCTTGAATAATGAAAGGCAATCAAGATGAAAGAAAAATTTGATGTGAAAGTTGAGGTCTGTGAGGAAGAAACAGACAATTCCCTTAAATTCCTTCATGCCGACACAGCCCGGCCTTTGCTGAAAAACCCCGACAGGGGCTTGAGGATGGAATCTTACATAACGCTGGGTGACCCCTTGGAATCCTACCCAACCAACTCGGAAGACCCTTATAAAAAGTTAGAAGGTTTTTTTGAAAAATATGAGCTTGAGTCGCCCACGGTTTTGCAAGCCTATGTTTACCTGTCAAATTATCGCAGAAAAAAACTGGATACTCTTGCTTTTGAGCAAATGAAGAAATATTTTGAGCTTTGCAGGGAAAATAAAGTTCGCATACTTTTGCGCTTCGCTTACGGGACCGAGAGCGTTAAGGATGCCCCTTACTCTTGGGTTGCAAAACATTTAAAACAAATCGGCCTTTGGTTTGAGGCTGAAAAAGACCTAATAAACGATACAATCTATGCACTGCAAGCCGGCATTGTCGGCTATTGGGGGGAAGGCCACAGCTACCGCTCCTTCAGGCCATGGCATATAGGCAAGGCTTTTGACGACCTTTGTGAAATTACACCGGAACATCTTTTCGTCCAAGTGCGCTATATAGATTTAGCAAAGAAAGTTTCGGAAAATCACCAAAAGCGCTTGGCCATGCACCACGATTATATTATCGGTGACTTGAAGCATGAATGGGGCTATGTTTTGCCCGAAACCGAAGAAGACTATTATTTGGACTATTTTTCAAAAACCACAAACGACGGTGAGTTGCCCTGGGGGCGTGCCTATATGAATGACAATCCGGAGTTGGAGCCCCTAAATGACATGCCGGCAGAAAAGTTGATTCCGGAAATGGCCCGCTATCATTTGAGCACCTTGTCGCTTGAACACAGCTATCGTGAAGATGAAGGTAAGAACAGGCCCTATACCCTGGAACGCTGGCGTGACTACTACATGACCACCCAAGACCTAAAGCGCCTGAAATTGCCCTATAACCCTAATTTATACAAAAACAAGGATGGCAGCAGAGCCCAAGTATCCGCTTTTGAATATTTGCAGATGCACTTGGGTTATAATCTTGTTTTGTCAAACGCCCGTAAGACAGAAGAAGGCTTTAGTTTTACCATAAGCAATTTTGGTATGGCAGCACCTAATAATTTCAGCTTTTTGAGTTTAAAGGTGGGGGAAGATCTATTTGAAGTTGCTGACTTTGACAAGACAGCCCTGCAACCGGGTAAAAGTATCCGCATAAGCTTTTACTATGAAAACAAGGCGGACTTTGACAAGCCTGTTTATGTAAAGCTGTCAAGCTTAAAAAATGGTAATGTTTGTGTTCGATTTGCCAATGACACCGATTTTGAGGATGGCTATCAAAAAGTATTTTATTAATAAAATATAGGAGGATAAAAAATGGCAAAAGAAAAAACAATATGGCAAGTTATTAAGTACACCTTGGTTGGCATGTTGGCCAGTATTGTAAGTTTTGGCTTGCTTAATATTCTGATTCGCCTGCCTCAAGTGACAGAACTTTTTGCCACACCTTTCAAGAGCTTTGTTTTTGATTATCCGGTTGTGAAAAATGCTGCCGGCCAAGTTGTTTCGGGTGGATTGGGCTATTTTATCGCTTTTAACACAGCAAATGTTTTGGCCCAAGTTGTGGCTTTTTTTATTAATCGTGACAAGACCTTTAAAAGCAGTGCCAATATAGCGGTAACCTTACCCATTTACCTCGCCTTTACTTTAGCCCTTATCAGCTTCAGTGCCTGGTTTTCACCCAAAGTTAATGAATTTGTTTTGGGTAAGGTGATTTTCTCCACCGAAATCGGCAAAGGTTTAGCGGCCAATATTGCAAATATTGCAGTCAGTGTCATTCAGTTTTTTGCCTATTTTCCGGTTTCTAAAATACTCTTCAGAAAACCCAAACAATGAAAAAATCCAATCCAAATATAAAATATTTGAAGCTCCCTTTAACTCAAATCAAAGGGAGCTTTCACTTTCGTCTTTTATTAAAATTAAGGTTTGGGTTCGGTTTTCACGGTCAAGTTTGTCTTGTCCACTATGTATATGGGCCTGTGCTTGACTTCCATGTAAATCCTGGCCAGGTATTCACCTATAACTCCCAAAGAAATAAGTATCAGGCCGCCTAAAATAAATATAGCGCTGATAATGGAAGGGTAGCCCGCCACATCCGAACCGTAAATCAGGGTACGGATAATAATATAAGCGGCATAAGCAAAACCAAGAAAGCTGAAGAAGCAGCCGAAAAGCAGTGAAATCTTCAAGGGCACCGCCGAAAAACCGATAATGCCGTCGATGGCATAACGGGTTAACTTGATAAATGACCAAGTGGTTTTACCGGCGGCACGGTCTCTGTTGGCGTGCTCAAACCATTTTGTTTTAAAGCCGACCCAAGTGAAAATTCCTTTGGAAAAACGACTGTACTCGGGCAAGGATATAATGGCTTGGACAACCTTGCGTTTCATTATGCGAAAATCTTGGGCTCCTTGAGCGAGCTCAATATCAATTATTTTATTGCTGACCTTATAAAACATGTGGGAAAAAAAACTCTTTACCTTGCCTTCACCCTTGCGATCGGTCCGCCTGGCGGCCGAAACATCATAACCGTCTTCCAAGGCTTCCAACATTGCGGGAATAAGGTCGGGTGAGTGTTGCAAATCGGCATCTAAAATGCCCACATAAGCCCCGCTTGAATATTTCATGCCGGCCAACATTGCGGCTTCTTTGCCAAAATTTCTGGAAAAAGAAATGTATTTAACTCGCTCATCTTTTTCGGCCAATTCCAATATGGCACTCAAGGTTTTGTCACTGCTACCGTCGTTTATGAAAATCAAGCTGAATTCATAAGACGGGCAATCTTCCAGGACCTTATAAATTTCACTGTAGAAAAGCGGCAAAACATCAGCTTCATTATAGCAGGGGACTATAAGGTCAACGGTTTTCATTCCAAACCCTCCATAAGGGATTCGTAGGCGGCTTGTAATTGACTGTCTTCTTCAAAACTCAATCTGTCTAAAATAAGCTCTTTATCGGCATCCAGGCGCTCTTCAATATGGGGCTGCAAGCCATCTTCATAAGATTCACTGACATAAGGACGCACACGGGCAACGGTTATCAAAACCGCACCGCCGCTCTTCAAGGGTAGCAGGTTTTGCATGGAATCGTTACCGGCACTTCGGACGCCGCAAAGCTCGGCCTTTTTATAATCTGTCAGGGTTACCGCAAAAAGTTCTGCGGGCCCGGATGTTTTAGAGTTAATTAAAACAATCATAGGTGCCAAAGTCAGCTCTTTTGGGGTAGAAGGAAAGGTGTCATAAGCGTTTTGCTTGGCTTTAAAATCTTCGGGTGTTTTGTAGGCTGTTGCAATAACTTGGCTGCCTTCTTTACCCAAGGGTACCAAGTTATCAACGGTTGAGGCGGCATATTTAATTGTGCCCTCGCTTGTGTTTCTAACATCAAAAATAAAAGCTTTTGCACCTTTATTTGTAAGCTCCTTGACGGCGTTTTCCAATTGGCCCGGTGTGGACTTAAAAAAACCGGTGATTCTGATATAACCAATCTTTTCATGAAGTGAAAAAACAACACTTTGCAGTTCATAACCTATCATAAGGCCGGTTGTTTTTTCTTTCTCACCTCTTTTGTAGGTCAAGGTTACCGTCTTCAAGCTCATGCCTTCCAACTTTGCCAATAACTCATCATAACTTTCAAGGTTAACCTCATTGCCGTCAACCTTTGTTATGGAATCACCTTTTTCAAGCCCGGCCTTATCGGCGGGTGAGCCCGGGGCAACCCCGGCAACATAAATACAAAGGCAATCTTGCTTATGGCCTACCACGATGCCGGTGCCGTGTTTTTTGCCTTCTAATTTGTCTGTATACTCCCTGTACTGGGCCGGGGTTAAGTAGCTTGAGTAGCTATCCCCAATTCCGGTTATATAACCGTCTGCTAAAAAGTTGTTTAGAGTGTTATTGTTTATACGGTCAACATAATAGTAGTGGGCGTTGACCACGCCCTCAACTTCCTCAAGCTCAAACCTTCTGTCCAACCTACCGGCCAAATCGGGCAAGAGCTTATTATATATCTGTTGAGAATATGACATGGTTAAAGTAAAACTTACAGCTGCCGTTAAAATTACTAAAGTAAGGGCAAGACCGATCGAAATTTTTTTATTCATAAATTATATCCTTCCTTGTGGAAGATTTGAAAAACTATAAACCGCTAAAGGCAACATTAACCCTATTAGGCTTACCGGGAAAGTAGGGAAGGGGGTTTACCCGGCTTACAGTGTTATTGCTATTAAGCCTAACTTCAAAATGCAGGTGAGGCCCCGTGGAATTGCCGGTAGAGCCCGCCTCGGCTATTTTTTGACCCTTTTTGACAGTTTGCCCGGCACTGACAACTAATTGATTGCAGTGGGCGTAAAGCGTGAAGACACCGGCACCATGGTCGATATTGACATAATAGCCATAACTTTTGTTCCGTGCGGCTGCTAAAACCTTACCGCCTTGAACTGCAATAATAGTCTTGCCATGCGTACCGCCGGTAACGCAGATATCAAGTCCGTAGTGAGCGCCGCCGCTTGGGTAGCGGCCGAAAAGGGCCGAAAAAAAACAGCTGGGATAGGGGAAGGGGAAAACAAAATCGCCCTCGTTGGCCTCATTTTTAGGCGAGGAGGAAGATGAACCCTGCTGTAAGATGAGGGCATCAATTTTCTTGTCGGCTTCGGCCCGTTCCCTTTGCAAGCGAGCAAGTTCATTTTTGTAGGCAGTGCTGTTTTTGTCTAAGCGGGCAATGGTATCTTTTGCATGTTCTTGCTTTGAGTCCGCCATTCCTTTGGCATCTTTTAAGGCGCGGGCCTGGCTTTCTTGCCCGGATTTTTTAGCCTTGAGATCACTGAGCTTTGCGTCAAGCTCTTTTTTTGTTTTTTCAAGCTCTTCTTTATCTTTTTCCAAGTCGGACTGTAAAGACTTGAGGTTTTTGGTTTCTTCTTTTAATCGATCAATAAGTTCTTCATCTTTTTTAGCCATTTGTTTTAAAAGTTCGGCATTGTAAAACAAACCGGCCATATCCTTGGCACTGAGCAAAACTTCAAGCTTGGAAGGATTGCCCGCAACATAGCCCGCCCTTACTCGTTCAAGGGCCCTTTGGCGGGTGTTTTCCGTAGAATCTTGTTTTTCCTTTATATCGTTTTGGGTGTCTTGGATTTTTTTATCAAGCTTTGAAATTTCATTTTGTTGGCGGGAGACTGCAGCGGCAAGCGAGTTGACATCCTTGCTCAAGAGGGAAAGGGAAGACTCAATAACAGAAATTTGCTCTTCCAAAGCGGCAAGTTGCTTGTTAAGTTCGGTCAGAAGCCTTTCTTGTTTATTCTTGTCATTGGCTGCACGCTTAATTTTAGCTTCGCTTTCAGCTATTTGTTTGGCCAAACGCTCTGATTTTATCTGTAAATCTTCAAGTTCACCGGCCCTTACTTCTTGCAGGCCCGTAAACAAAACAAAACAAAAAGCCAACAAAAAAGCGACCAGCCTTTTAGTGTGAGAAGTTTTATTCAGCTTCATAATCAACAAACTCCTTTTCACGCAAATACTTAGCCAAAGAAAGGCTGCTGCCAAGGGCACCGGTTGCAAGGCCGATTAAAAGGAAACCTCCGAAAATCAAGAAAGCATAGTGGCTGAAAGGCTCTGAACTTCGGCCGCCTAAATCCACCAATAAATCTGTTAAAACCCGAATGGCGGCCTCATAAAAGCCCCAGACGGCGAAGGTTGCCAAAACCGCTGCAATACTGCCCAAGACCATGCCTTCTATCACGAAGGGCAAGCGTATAAAATCAGAAGTTGCCCCCACGCTTTGCATAATATTTATTTCCAGGCGGCGGCTGTAGATGGTTATTCTGATCGTGTTGGATATTATAAAAAGCGAAACAAAAAGCAAAAGCAGTATAACAACCGTCCCCAATAAACTTACCTTGCTTCGAATGTTGTAAATCTTTTCAGCCAAACTGATACTGCCGCGAACACTTTCGACCCCTTCCAGGCTTTCAAGTTGATTTAAGGTGTCCGAAAAAAGCGACATGTCTTTTAAAGTGACCTTATAGAGATCGGGGAAGATGGCGTCGCTGCCCTCGTCAAAATATTCTTCTAAACCGGGTTCTACATTTTCCAAGGCTTCTTGGTAAGCCTCTTGCCTTGAAACAAAGACCGCAGAGGCCACATTTGAGTTTGCTCTTATATTGCGGCCCAGTTGGTCACCGTCATGGCCGCCTTCCTGACTATGATAGAAAACGGTAATTATGTTTTGCTTTTCCACACTGCCCACAATCGCATTGATGTTAACCAGCAATAAAAAGGCAGAGCCAATCAAAAAAAGGCAGCTGAACAAGACTGAAACAGAGGCAAATGCCATAGCCTTGTTACTGCTGATGTTGCGAAAACCTTCTTTTGTTAAATAATTGATGCTGTGCGCTTTCATTGCAAGTCACCGTCCTTTTTTTCACCCGAACCCTGCTCACTGCCTTGCTCTTGCGGCCGGCGGGGCAGGGGCGGACGGCAAGAATCAGCTTCACCAAAACTAAGCTCTGTTTGGGAAGGCTTTTCTTTGGGGCTCTCGTCTTTTAGCTCGGTGCGAACACTGTTGTTGGTGCGCCGGATTTCATCGCAGGAAGCTTTTCGCCTGTATACACCGTCTTTATAAACGCAGCCCTCATCCAAAATTATGACACGCTTTTCATAATTTCGAACAAGGCGGTGCTCGTGTGTGACCATGACAACGGTTGTGCCGTTTTCATTCAATTTCATCAAAAGCCTGACTATTTCATTTGACATTTCAGGGTCAATGTTGCCCGTGGGTTCGTCCGCTATAATAATGTCGGGCTTGTTGGCCAAGGCGCGTGCCAAAGCCACCCTTTGCTGTTCGCCGCCTGAAAGCTCGTTGGGCTTACAAGAGTATTTTTCTTCCAAATCGACCAAAGAAACCACATAAGAAACCCGTCTTTTGACATCACGCTCCGGTGCGCCTACAGCACGCATGGCAAAGGCCACATTGTCGTAGACACTCATGTTGGGTATAAGCCTGAAGTCTTGGAAGACCACACCCAAATTGCGACGATAATAGGGGATTTCTTTGCGTTTAAGATCATTTAAGACATAGTTGCCAACTTTAATAATACCGCTTGAGGGGACTTCTTCGCGGGTTATGAGCTTTAAAAAAGTGCTCTTGCCGGCACCGGAAGCACCGACGACGAAGACGAATTCACCTTTTTCGATTTCTAAATCGACATCTTTTAGGGCAACAGTACCGTTATCGTAGATTTTTGAAACTTTTTTGAAGTAAATCATTAGTGAGAGATCCTCTAATATCTGACGGGTTTAGCGTCAAGGTATCTTTTAACCATCAGGGCCACTTTGAAAACAATTGCATCATCAAATTCGCGCAAGTCTAAACCGGTCAGCTTTTTAATCTTCTCGAGCCTGTAGACGAGGGTGTTCCTGTGTACAAAAAGCTTACGAGATGTTTCCGATACATTCAGATTGTTTTCAAAGAAGCGTTGAATGGTGAAAAGGGTCTCTTCATCCAGGCTGTCAATAGAGCCTTTTTTGAAAACTTCACGCAAGAACATGCTGCAAAGAGTGGTGGGTAATTGGTATATAAGGCGGGCTATACCCAAGTTGTCATAGCTGACTATCGTTTTTTCGGTATCAAAAAACTTGCCGACTTCCAGAGCCACTTGAGCTTCTTTGAAAGAATTCGCAAGGTCTTTTATACCTGTAACAATGCTGCCTATGCCAACCGTGGCATTAACATAAAGTTCGTTGCTCAAAGCATCGGCTATGGAGCGGGCCAATTTCTCAATATCTTTGGGGGCTATATCGGCACGAACTTCTTTAATCAGTGCAATATCTGTTTCGTTAATGTTTATAACAAAATCTTTGGTTTTGTCGGGGAAGAGGTTTTGAACAACATCAAAAACCGATATATCGGTTTGTTCGGGCAACCTTATGAGCAAGGTCACGCGGGAAGTTTCGTTATTAAAGCGTAGTTCACGCGCCTTAATGTAGATGTCACCGGGCAAAATGTTGTCCATCACAACATTTTTAATAAAGTTTGCACGGTCAAATTTTTCATCATACAATTGTTTGATGTTGCTGAGGGCAATGCATGCGAAGTCTACGAATTTTTTGGCTTCGTCGTCGGTGCCTTCAACAAAAACAGCATATTCCGATCTGACTTGGGAAGTGAAGGGCCGGTAGGTATAACCTTGGGAAAAAGTGTAATCATTTTGCATGAAAATTTCGGAGGCATCCGGTATGACATCGCCTACTCTGCCAAGTTCGCTGCATGAGATAATGGTACCCGATTCATCTATGATACCTATGTGCCTGTCGATAGCATCCTTAAGTTGGTGAACAACACCTTGAAATAGCCTGTTTGACATAGAACATTCCCCTAACATTATATATTTTTGCCTGTTTGGTTACTTTGTACAAGTTGAACATATACATATTACACAAATAAGCCGTCGCTTGCAAGTGGAAAAGTAAAAATACTTGGGGAAAATAACGAAAAAGAAGAAGAAAGACGAAGAAAAGCTTACTATTTATGATATTTGCACAAAGCAAAAGGTTCTTAAAAAGGAAAAACTTCAAAAATAATGACCAAGCAAAACACTTGAAAGCTTTAGAAGCTCTCGGTTTTTAGGCTTTTTATAAAGAATTCTCTTAAAGGTTTGGGTGTGTCCGCATTGGGCAAATCGGGTGTTTCGGGATAAATTTCATAGTTTGGCAGGTAACGCCTTTCTTTGGTTCTTATAAGCAGGCGTTGCACGCTATGGGTTTTGTGAACCAACCTTCGGCTGTGCAGTTTGGCTAACCGACCGTCCAAGTAAACAGAATAGATGTTTGCGCTACAATCAACTTCAATTTTAAGCTTGTACCAGGTCTTGGCAAAAAGTTTGTCAAAAAGAAGATAAGACTCCGAGCCGAAGCGAGCCTTGAGATTCTCACCGCTGAAAAACACACGGCAAGCGGGTGTGCCTTGACAATCGACGAGCTCGATTTCCAAATCTTCCTTATAAATGTCGGCCGCCATAAGTTCGATTTCTACCGTGGCTTTTGAACTTTGGGGAAATATCCTCATTGCCCGGGCATAATCGCAAGGGTCTTGATCCGAAAGTTTCAAACATAAAAGCCCATCTTTTTGAACTAACTCGACAGGGGCCCATTTGGTAGAATAAATGTTCCAGTCTTTGATATAGCCTTTATCGTTTTCAAAAGTGTCGTCAACATCTTGGTCTACAAAACGCCTGATTGGAAGGGGGACGCGCGTAACTCCAATGTCTTCTTTATTAATGCTGTGGCAAAGCCAGAGGGCGCCTTCCGGGTATTGGCGGTGGTTGGGGCCGATCCCCCTTATATATTGAGGGCCAAAGTCTTTGTAGATGCCCTTGTAGCGCCTGGGAGGAAGTTCCCCAAAAACGCAGGCCAAGTCATCAAACTTTATGCCGTCATCAGAAGAAACCACAACCAAAGGATAACGGTGTTCGCTGGAAAGAGAGTTTACATAACTTATGGCATATCGCCCGTCTTGTGTTTTTTGCCCCCAAGCCTTGGCGCCGGAAGTGACAAAGCTTGGCTCATATTTTATTTGCCAGTTCAAGCCGCCGTCGGTGCTTAAACCAACCTTGCCTTGCTTCCACAGGGCAACAATGGTTTCATCATTCAAATTGTACCAACAAAAACTGCTTGCGGACTCAAAAGGGGTGTTGGCGGCCGTGCCGCCGTCTTGATCATCCTTTTTTATTTTAAGGCCGATTGTCTTGTCGGCCGGGCCGTGCTCTTCGGTCCATTGCTCGGTAACAAAAGGGTCCGCCAAAAGCTCACGGCAGGCATTTACAAAACTTTTGTCATCAGCTTTTTCATAATAAGGGAAGGGGAGCTTTTCTTCGGTCCATCCCGAATAATCCAGGTAGCGGATAAAGTATATGGGGCCCATACCGCCGTCTTCAAAAACTTCTCGCACAACCCGGCCAATGCCGTAATTTCGCCAAGGGCAAATATCGTGGTGGGGGGAATGCCCATAAAAACCGCTGACCAATAATCGGTCATCCTTGGTATGATAAAAACCCATGCGCTGGTGCATGTAGGCCGGGGTTTTTGGCGCAATTTCAATAGTTTCCCCGTCCGCACAGGTGTAGGTACCCGCAGGCACTTCTATGGCCGGGAAGGAGGGCTTGACGGCTTCCCAGTCCATACCGTCTTTTGAACTTGTTATGAAAGAAAGGCCAAAACCCGTGTGCTCGTCAACCGGGTTTGAAAGGTATTGCAGGTAAAACTTCCCACGCCAAAAGGTCATCATGGGGGCATGGTTATAGGTGTTGCCCAAACCGTCGGCGCTTTCGGGTCGGCTGCGATTTGCACGCATAACCTGGTAGTTTGAGGCACCCACAGCATGTAACAAGCCGCCGTCATGTTTGGACAAATCGGCAAACTCACAGCCGGCATAATATGGCGGGCACGGCCAAGTTTTTTTCATAATATTTTCCTCTCTTTCACAAAAGAAACCACGCTTAAAATGATAAAGTATCGGCAAGACGGTGTCAAACAGTTAAGAGAAAATAAAATGAAAAAGTTGCATGAAAATAAAATTTTAAATTATTGACTTTGTGGGCTTTAAGTGTATAATTATATGCTGTCAGGCTAAGTAAGGCGTGATATTGCGGAATTGTGTAACGGCAGCACGACAGACTCTGACTCTGTTTGTCTAGGTTCGAATCCTAGTTCCGCAGCCAAAAAAAGAGAGTGACCGTCAAAAGTCACTCTCTTTTTTTTTTATGTCTTGCGATCAGGCAAGGCTTTTAAACATTTTGATAAGACTCACTGCCACAGGCCAGAAATTGTCAAATTCAATACGGGCAATTTCACTAAAGCCGGTCGGGCCGTATTTGTTCCAGAGAAAATCACTTAAGCCTTTAGAGACATCTTCTAAAATCACTTCATAGGCTTGGTCTTGCTTTGGCGGATCGATTTCGCCGACCTTTACCAGAATATCACGCATTCTGGCTTCAATTGCCAAGGCTTCTTCGTTGTCTGCAACATTGCTGGCCAACATGGCTTCGCAGTCTCTTACAACCGCTTCAAGGTCCATGCGTTGGGAAGCGCTTATATCGTTACGTTCAAGGGCGGACAGGCAACGGGGCATGTAATCACGCACTATGCGCTTGGTGTTTCGGGAACCGTTGAATTGTGGGAATTCAGGGTCGGAATGAACATCTTTTATGCTGTCACCGGACATGAGCTTGGCAGCCAAGCGAATAATTACATCGTTGCCGGCACACTCATGGTGTTGGCCTGCGAAAAACCAGGTGTGTTCCGGTAAATAACAAGTTGAAGCATCAACAACACGGTCGGGTGAAATGTGATTATGTTGGGGATTATCACAATAAGTGTTTTGTTGAACATAATCTTCAGGCAAGGTTTGGCCGGGGGCTACACTGTAGGCACCAAGGCTGGTTGAGGCTAACTGTATGATTCCGTCGGAATTCAAGTCATCCGCACACTCGAAAAATTGGAAGTATTGATAGTCATGCCAACCATGGCCCATGTTGAAGCCGTAACCGCAAATATTGAATACTTGAACACCGCTTTCAACCAAGGCTAAAGTGTTGGCTTCTAAATCTTTTTGATAGGCATAGTACCTGTCCGTTTGTTCTTTGATGATTGCATATTCGTCACCGCTGAGATAAATTTCAGAAATCTCTTCATACCGGTCAGCGGGAACAATTGACCACATAGAGGGTGTGTTAATAAAAATGGATTCGCGAACTGCCACAAAAGCGGCATCAAGAACCTGGTTTAAAACCTTCTTTGGCAATATGCGCAGGGCAACATTAACAAGATAGCCGCCGAAGCCGTCAATAAGGGCGGGCATGAAGCCGGTGTAAAACATCTCGGCCGAGTCAACCGAAAGGTTTTGAGCCACCAAGTCGGAAAATATATAAGAACCGTCACTGGCGCCCACTACCTTGACCACTTTTGCTACATCGCCCTTGTCGGCATAAAGGTCAAAATAAGCATTGGCAATGGTAGCGCCCAAGCTGACCGGAACCAAGTTAACCTTTTGGGCACCTGTTTGAGCCTTTACCGTTTGAATAAACTGATGAAGGTTTTCAGCCTGGTCATAGGTGTTGCAGAAGGGCGGGAAGTTAAAGGCGTAGATATAGTCTTCACCTATTTCTTCCGTATAAGCTTGCATGGGCATCATTCTGAAAAAACTGTCTCGCTCTTGCTCGTCATAATCGGAAAGGGGGTAGTCACGAAGTAAGCCGCGGACATTCTCAACAGAGCGACCTTCAAGGTCATGTTGAGCATATCTGAACATGCCCGGTAAATAATCACTTACTATTTTGCTCAAGCCAATGTCTTTTTGAAAAATGAGTGTAAGTAAAACGCTGGGTATAAACTTCCAAACATCTTCCAAAACATCGTCAACAATAAGGTTTAAAACACGCCAGACTTCACCTTCCGAGCCTCGATTTTCAATTTGGTTGCCATAATCGTCAAAAAGGGCGACATCAGACATGCCCAAGCCGGGTACGACAACAATGGGGTAGTTGCTGCGACCGTTAAGGAGAGGCTCGTCGATCAAGGACGATGATTCGAGATCTTTGGCCATGCCGGTAAAAGAGCCGGCCAACATTATGCCGGACAGGAGAGAAAATGCCAGTAACAACGAAAGAACCTTCTTAAAAGTGTGCTTCATTTCAATTAACTTTCCTTTCTCAAAAAAATGTGAATTTTAAGGGCCTTAAATTCCCAAACTTAACAATAAGAATTCTAACATAAAGCAATTTAGTTTTCAAACAAAAAAACAAGATAGTAAGTGTCAAGTAAACATTGGCAAAATATTCCATGCGCTAAAAAATCAGTAAAAGCTTTGCAATTAAGGGTTACGTCTGACCGCGGTCAGGCTTAACCGCACAACAATTATGCTTTTGATTCCCT
>JAAYSC010000059.1 GCA_012524025.1 Clostridiales bacterium
AGGGAATCAAAAGCATAATTGTTGTGCGGTTAAGCCTGACCGCGGTCAGACGTAACCCTTAATTGCAAAGCTTTTACTGATTTTTTAGCGCATGGAATATTTTGCCAATGTTTACTTGACACTTACGTTGACGGCAGCCCGCTTGACTATGTCTTGGCTTGTGTTACAATTTTATCGGATACTTTAGCCTGAAAGGACTGTTATATATGAAAAGTGATATTCAAATAGCTCAAGAGGCAAAGTTAAAACCCATTGTGGAAATAGGTCAAAAGCTGGGTCTGGCTGCCGAAGATCTGTCCGCTTACGGCAGATACAAGGCAAAAGTCAACCACCGTTTAGCAGAAAAGCATAAGTCCAAGCCCGACGGGAAGTTGATTTTAGTCACCGCCACCAGCCCAACCCCGGCGGGTGAAGGCAAAACCACCATGTGTGTGGGCTTGGCCGACGCCTTAAACCGTATAGGCAAAAATGCAGCCCTTTGTGTGCGCGAACCCAGCCTGGGCCCGGTTTTTGGTATCAAAGGCGGGGCAGCCGGGGGCGGTTATGCCCAGGTGGTCCCCATGGAAGACATAAATTTGCACTTCACCGGGGATTTGCACGCTATTGCCGCTGCCAACAATCTTTTAACCGCCATGGTGGACAACCACATTTTTCAAGGCAATGAACTTGGCTTGCACCCAAACCGCATAAGCTGGAAAAGATGCCTGGATGTCAATGACCGCCAACTGCGCAACCTGGTAAACGGCCTGGGCGGCGGTGCTAACGGCATCCCTCGCCAAGACGGCTTTGACATCACGGCCGCCAGTGAGGTAATGGCTGTGTTTTGTTTGGCTGCCGACCTTGACGATTTAAAAGAAAGGCTGGCAAGAATAGTTGTCGGTTATTCTTATGACAATGAGCCGGTAACCTGTGGGCAAATAGGGGCGGCGGGCGCCATGACTGCCTTGCTTAAAGATGCCTTTGACCCCAACTTGGTTCAAACCTTGGAGCATACACCCGCCTTTATCCACGGTGGCCCCTTTGCCAATATAGCCCACGGCTGCAACAGCCTGGTGGCTACGCGCACGGCTTTGAAGTTAGCCGACTATACGGTTACCGAAGCCGGCTTTGGTGCCGATTTGGGGGCGGAAAAGTTTTTAGACATTAAGTGCCGAGCTGCCGGTATTATGCCCCATGCCGTGGTGATAGTGGTCACCGTTCGCAGCCTCAAACACCACGGTGCTTGCCCTAAGGAAGAGCTTGGCAAGCCCAACTTGGAATACCTGAAAAAAGGTGCGGAAAACCTTGTCAGGCATATAGAAAACATAAGGCAAGTTTTTGGTTTGCCCGCCTGCGTTGCAATTAATGCCTTCCCCACCGACAGCCGGGAAGAGCATGATTATATATCGGAACTTTGTCAAAATATGGGCATCGAGTCTTCCGTCACTCAAGTTTTTGCACAAGGCGGTGCCGGGGCAGAAGACCTGGCCCAAAAGGTTGCGGATTTGGCCGACCGAGCCGAGCATGAGGGAAGTTTTGTTTATGAAAGCCATATGCCTTTGAAAGAAAAAATCGAAGCCGTATGTCAAAAGGTGTATAGGGCAGACAGCGTCAGTTTTGAGGCGACTGCGGCAAAGCGTTTGGCGGAAATTGAAGGCATGGGTTACGGCAAACTTTCGGTCTGTATAGCCAAAACCCAATACAGCTTCAGTGACACGGCCTCAAAATTGGGTGCGCCGCAGGGCTTTAATATTCATGTGCGTGAAGTTCGCTTGAGCGCCGGGGCCGGTTTTGCCGTTATTATTTGCGGCAGCATAATGACCATGCCGGGCCTGGGCAAGTTCCCTTCGGCACTTAAGATTGATTTGGATGCCGACGGTAAGATAGAAGGATTATTTTAAATTCTGCTTTTTAAGAAAGATTAAGGGGTGCCGCGGCACCCCTTAATCTTTTATTAAATCCTTTATTACTTCCCCCGCTAAAATCAGGCCTGCCACGGAAGGGACATAGGCCAGGCTGCCGGTTGCGGGTGGAGTTTTTTCATCCGACCCTTCAAGCGGGGCGGCCTTGACAGGCTCTTCATCCGAATAGACAACCTTAAGCGACTCAATCCCCTTGTCCCGCAATTTGCGCCGCATAATTTTTGCCAAGGGGCAGACACTTGTCTTATATATGTCGGCCACTTGAAAGCGGCAGGGGTCAAGTTTATTGCCGGCGCCCATGCAGCTGATTATGGGGATGCCCGCAGCCTTGCTTCGTTCAATGAGCAAAACTTTGGATTTTACACTGTCAATAGCGTCAACTATGTAATCATAGGTGCTCAAGTCATAGTCATCTGCATTTTCCTTGGAATAAAAGCAATCATTTTCTTCCACTATGCAGTGGGGATTTATGCTTAAAACCCTTTGGGCAGTAACCCGGGTTTTCTTTTTACCTATTGTTGAGCGGTCGGCTATAAGTTGGCGGTTTAAATTCGTTATTTCAACCCTGTCAAAATCAAAAAGGGCAAGTTGGCCCACACCGCTGCGAACCAAAGCTTCCACCGTATAGGAGCCGACCCCGCCAAGGCCGAACACAGCCACCTTGGCCTTCTTTAGTTTTACCATGGCCTCGGCCCCCAAGAGCATTTGCGTGCGTGAAAAAGCTTGCACAAAAGCCACTCCCCTTCTTTTCACTTGAAACTAACTTTAGCAAAAAGACCCTTACATTGCAACACGGGCTTAAATTTATGTTATTATATTATTTGAAGAATTTAAGGGGGTTTGTGATGGAAAATCTCAGCATAATGATAAAGCCCGCTTCCGGCATGTGTAATATGCGCTGTACCTATTGTTTTTACTGTGATATCACTGAAAAACGAAGTGTAAAGCATTATGGCTTTACAGACCCTGAAACCATGCATAATATAATATCGAAGGCTTTTGGCATAGCCAAGCGGAGCATCAGCTTTGTTTTTCAGGGCGGTGAGCCCACTTTGGCGGGATTGGACTTTTATGAAAGCTTTGTGGCCAAAGTAAAGCAGCTTAACAAAAACAAGATAAGCGTCAATTATGCCCTGCAAACAAACGGCTTAGATTTAGACGAAAATTTGATTGAGTTTTTTGCCGAACACAAGTTTTTGTTAGGCCTTTCTATTGATGGGGACGCTAAAATTCATAATCAAAACCGCTTAGACAAGGAAGGCGCCGGCAGCCATTCCCGTGCCATGAGAACGGCTCGCCTCTTTGAACTTTATGGGGTTGACTACAATATTTTAGTGGTCGTAACAAGGCAAACGGCTAAGCATATTGAGAAAATCTATAATTTTTACAAAAAAAATAATTTCAGGCATCTGCAATTTATACCCTGCCTTGCCCCCTTGGGTGAAGACCCTTTTGCCAACCCCTACAGCCCCCGACCCGATGAATATGAGATGTTTTTAAAGAAGCTCTTCAAACTATACTATAAAGATTTCATGGGCGGTAACTACACCAGTATCCGTTTTTTTGACAACCTGGTCAATATTGCCATGGGCGGGCAGGCAGAACAATGCGGGCTTTTCGGCTATTGCCCCGGCCATTTCATAATTGAGGGGGACGGTTCTGTTTACCCTTGTGATTTTTACTGCGTGGACCATTGGTATCTGGGTAATATCAATGAGTTGGATTTTTTAGAGCTTGCAAATTCCGAAAAGATGGGAGAGTTTATCCAATCTTCCTATCATGAAGACCATTTGTGCAAAAGTTGTGAATTTGCGGCACTCTGTCGTGGTGGTTGCAGGCGGGACAGGGACCCGGCTTTGGCCGGCAAGGCCGGTGAAAACATTTATTGTGATGCTCTTTATAACTTTTTTCAAGAGGCCGAACCCGCTATCAAAGAGATCGCCCGAATCGAATCCGGCCGGCAGATTTTTTAGGGCACCTTTGGTAAAAACTTTATTTTATTTCAAAAAAGTCTTGACAAAGCCAAATAACTGATGCATAATCAAACCACACTTTAGCGGTTTTAAGCTTTAAAGTGCTAACACTTGAATTTGAAAGGATGTCTGAAATGAAAAAATTCTATAAGTTGCTCGCCATACTTCTTTGTGCAGGCTTGGTCTTTACTGTTTCTGCCTGTGACAACAAGAAACCGGATGATTCCAAAAGCTACACCGTGGGGATTTCACAGCTGGTGCAGCACGACGCACTTGATGCCGCAACCAAAGGCTTTAGGGATGCCTTGGTTGCAAAATTGGGCGACAAGGTAAACTTTGATGAAAAGAATGCCCAGGGCGATGCCCCCACCTGTGCTTCCATTGCAAACGGCTTTGTGGCTGCCAATGTTGATTTAATTTTGGCAAATGCCACGCCGGCCCTTCAAGCCGCTGCCGCAGCCACGGCAGACATACCGATTTTAGGCACCTCTATAACCGAATACGGCGTTGCCCTTGATATTAAAGATTTTGACGGCACCGTTGGCGGTAATGTTTCGGGGACTTCCGACTTGGCCCCCTTGGACCAACAAGCAGCAATGGTATAGCTCTTTTCCCCGATGCAAAGAAAATAGGCTTGCTCTACTGTTCCGCCGAGGCCAATTCCGACTATCAAGTAAAAACAATCGAAAAAATGTTGATCGACCTCGGTTATGAATGCACCATGTACCCCTTTGCCGATTCCAACGATTTGGCTGCAATCACCACCACCGCCGCCAAGGAAAGCGATGTTATCTATGTGCCTACCGATAACACGGTTGCTTCAAACACCGGTATAATCGACGGCATCTGCAGGCCCGCAAAAATACCGGTGGTTACAGGCGAAGAAGGTATCTGCGCAGGTTGCGGCGTTGCAACGCTTTCAATCGATTATTATGACCTTGGTTTTGCCACGGGTGAAATGGCCTATAAAATCCTGACCGGTGAAAGTGATATTTCCCAAATGCCCGTAGAATATGCCCCCAATTTCAGTAAAAAGTATAATAAGGAAATTTGTGACGAGCTGGGCATTGAAATCCCCGAAGGCTACGAGGCCATAGAATAGTGATTCAGCTTGAAAATTAAGGCTGAAATGTGTTAGAATACGGCCGCATGCTTGTCAAAAAACAGGCATGCGGCATATGCTTTAAAGACTTTAACCTTTAATTTTGTTTGGAGATTTTTCAATGGTTTTTAATCCTATGTAAGTGTCAAGTAAACATTGGCAAAATATTCCATGCGCTAAAAAATCAGTAAAAGCTTTGCAATTAAGGGTTACGTCTGACCGCGGTCAGGCTTAACCGCACAACAATTATGCTTTTGATTCCC